>NZ_JAVFHT010000049.1:0-524 GCF_031470375.1 Paenibacillus glufosinatiresistens | reverse complement strand
TTGATCCTTGAAAACTGGATACCGAAACGAAACATTGCGACTTAGAACATTCCTTTAAGCTGAACTTGTGTTATACAAGTGAAGTATACAAGTAGTGCTAGAGCGAAGGGATTTGGATGTCGGAGCGAATTTGGATGGATACCTGGGAAGCGGCGTAAGCAGCGGACGAGAATCCACCAAGCGGAGCGGAGACAGCCAAATGCCCGAGCGTTGGTTAAGCTACTAAGAGCACACGGAGGATGCCTAGGCGCCAGGAGCCGACGAAGGACGTGGCGAACAACGAAAAGGCCTCGGGGAGCTGTAAGCAAGCTTTGATCCGGGGGTGTCCGAATGGGGAAACCCGGCTGCGGTAATGCGCAGTCACTCTCTGCTGAATACATAGGCAGGGCAGAGGCAGACCAGGGGAACTGAAACATCTAAGTACCCTGAGGAAGAGAAAACAAGAGTGATTCCGTCAGTAGCGGCGAGCGAACGCGGAACAGCCTAAACCGGAGAGCTTGCTCTCCGGGGTTGTGGGACGTCTC
>NZ_JAVFHT010000048.1:0-594 GCF_031470375.1 Paenibacillus glufosinatiresistens | reverse complement strand
TGTATAACACAAGTTCAGCTTAAAGGAATGTTCTAAGTCGCAATGTTTCGTTTCGGTATCCAGTTTTCAAGGATCAAATACAAACAGATGCAATTTTGGTGGAGCCAAGGAGGATCGAACTCCTGACCTCCTGCTTGCAAGGCAGGCGCTCTCCCAGCTGAGCTATGGCCCCATAAAAAGAAGCAAATATGCAATATGAAGATGGTGGGCCTTAGTGGACTCGAACCACCGACCTCACCCTTATCAGGGGTGCGCTCTAACCAGCTGAGCTAAAGGCCCTTATCATGCAACCCTTCAATAAGGGTGCGCTTGGCGGCGTCCTACTCTCCCAGGACCCTTCGGTCCAAGTACCATCGGCGCTGGAGGGCTTAACGGTCGTGTTCGGGATGGGTACGCGTGGAACCCCTCCGCCATCGCCACCAAACGCAATGCGAAAGAGATGACTCTTTCAAAACTGAAATCGAGTGAGTGGCTTCGGATGAACCGAAGACTTGTTTGAATGTCCTCATCGCAGAGGACGATTCTCCATAGAAAGGAGGTGATCCAGCCGCACCTTCCGATACGGCTACCTTGTTACGACTTCACCCCAATCAT
>NZ_JAVFHT010000047.1:0-725 GCF_031470375.1 Paenibacillus glufosinatiresistens | reverse complement strand
ACTTTCTCATTTTGGATAGCATCAATACTTTGCGTGATTCGGATGCTTCGAAATCATCAAAAATTTTAGCAGCCGCAACACTTATTCCCGGAGCACAGTTGCTAAAGGATGGCTCGCTTATCCTGAAATTAGCAGGAAAAAGCAAGAATATTGAACGAATAATTACTTTTGCAGGTTCGGGTCTCGAGAAGACTTTAAACACCAAGCTAAAAAGCTATGAACAAGCACGAAATTTAACATTAGATATTGTAGGCGACCTTGGAGCAGATTCTAAAGCAGTTGTGGGAAGACTTCCGAGCAGTGCTGCGTATGGTAAGGTGATTGGTCGTCAGTCTGCGGACGGCAAACTGTTGTGGAGACTTGATTATGACCCTCAAAAGGGAATGCAAATAAATATTGAAGACTACCGAGCTGGAAAAGGGGACAAAGCTGTAAAACTGGTGATTCCTTTTGAGGGTAATGAAGATACGTTCATTTCTTTGTTGAAGCATTTGCAAAAATGAGTCAGGAGGGGCTTATTTGACTTTATTTAAAGAGCTAGTGAACTTATTAGGCAACAATGTGGAGATTGCGACGAATGAAGGGACCGAGAAGTTGTTTCAAGCTTTTGTGGAAAAGTATCCAGTTACAAGGTGGGGAAGAATAGATTGGGGTGTTCTGAAGGAAAAATACGAAACCGCTTCAATAGAAGGGGCAGCGGAAATTATCGATACCAAACTTAAAAA
>NZ_JAVFHT010000046.1:0-920 GCF_031470375.1 Paenibacillus glufosinatiresistens | reverse complement strand
ATACCGGGAACTCGGAGAGTATGGACTGTTGGATCAGCGGGGTAGGCGGGAAGAATATATCGATCAAGACCGGTATGTCCAAAAGCTCAAGCGGGAGAATGACATGTTAAAAAAGTGCTTGGAAATCTGGATGCAGGAGGTAAGGAAGAACGCTTTAAGCTCATCGAGAAAGGGGCAGCTCTAGGGAAAGTGGCGGACCTGTGCCAACTCTTTGGCGTCTCCAAAAGCGGTTACTATGCCTATTTAAAGCGAAAGGGAAACGACCGCGACGCCGAAGCCAAACAACAAATCTGTAAAGCCTACAAGCGTTACGAAGGAAAATACGGGTATCGCCAGCTCCAATTGTTCTTGTGGCAGGATGACGGTATTTGGATGAACCACAAGAAGATTCTGCGCCTCATGCAAGAACTCGGGCTTCAGGCCAGGATTCGCCGGAAACGCAGGTTGAATGGCACGTACCAAGCGGGAGAACGTGTGGCAGAGAACCTACTGAAGCGAGACTTTACGGCAGCGAAACCCAACCAGAAATGGGTAACGGATGTGACCCAATACCGTGTAGGTGAACGCTGGCTGTATCTTTCAGCCATAAAAGATCTGTTCAACAACGAGATTGTTGCCTACCAACTGAGCGAACGTAACGACAATGAGCTGGTTCTACAGACCTTTGCCAAAGCCTTTGCAAAGCAAAAAGACGTGACCGGATTGGTCGTTCACAGCGACCAGGGATTCCAGTACACGTCTCATGCCTACCACGACATGCTGCCAAAGGTTGGGGCCCAAATCAGCATGTCACGCCGGGGCAATTGCCTAGACAATGCCTCTATGGAGAGCTTCTTCTCGCATCTCAAAACGGAAGGACTCTATCCTTATGATATCCGAAAAATGGCTGAGGCACAAAGAAGAATCGAGAAATACATACG
>NZ_JAVFHT010000045.1:0-1006 GCF_031470375.1 Paenibacillus glufosinatiresistens | reverse complement strand
CGTTCCGTCTGTTCGTCGCCGGCCGCTCCGCTTCCGAGTGGGCGGCGGCGCTGCGCGAGGCGCTGGACGAACGGGCAGCCGGAGCGCTTCACCCCGACGCCGCCCCCGCCCGTCCGCTGCGCACCGCCTGGGTCTTCTCCGGCCACGGCGGCTATTGGCTCGGCATGGCCGCCGGCTGTCTGGACTTTCCCGTCTTCGCCGCCGTCATCGACCGCTGCGAGACGCTGTTCCATGCGCTTGATCCTGCGCTGCCTTCGCTGCGCACGCATTTTCAGCCTGCGCCCGATTCCGGCAGCCCGGCCGACGCCGACGACGCCGACGCGCAGCTGGCCGTCTTCGCCGTCCAGGTCGGACTCGCCGCCCTCTGGCGCTCGTGGGGCTGCGTCCCCGCTGCGGTCTGCGGCCACAGCATGGGCGAAGTCGCCGCGGCCCATGCCGCCGGCATCCTCTCGCTGGAGGATGCCGCCTGCGTGCTGCTGCACCGCACCCGGCTGCTGCGCCGCCTTCAGGGCCAGGGACGCATGGCCGCGGCCGTCGTCTCCCCCGGGGCGGCGGCCGAGCTGGCCGCCGAAGCCGGCGGCGGCATCTACGTCGCCGCGGTCAACAGTCCGCGCGCGGTCATCTTCTCCGGCGAAGCGGCGGCGATGGAAGCCTGGGTGCCGGCGCTCAAGCGGCGCGGCGTTCCCGTGCGGTTCGTCCAGGCACGCACGCCCGGCCACTGCCCGCTGACCGCGCCGGTTGCCGCCGAGCTGGAGCAGGCGCTGGCGGGAATCCGTCCGCAGGAGGCGGCGGTGCCGTTCTTCTCGACTGCGGACGGCGCTTTTCTGAGCGGCTCCGAGCTGGGCGCCGCTTACTGGGCCCGGCAGCTCCGCCAGCCGGTGCGCTTCCTCGAAGCGGTCCGGGCGCTGCGCCGCGAAGGGATCGGCGCCTATCTGGAGATCGGGCCGCATCCGGTGCTGTCGTCGGCGCTGCGCGATGCGACCGCCGAGCCGGAAGGCAGCGGCAT
>NZ_JAVFHT010000044.1:0-1066 GCF_031470375.1 Paenibacillus glufosinatiresistens | reverse complement strand
TGGATTGTCAACAGTAAATCAGACAACTTGTTTAAGGGCTTCTTGGCGATACTGAACAGGCGTTCTATAGCCTAAAGTTCCATGGATACGATGCTTGTTGAACCAATTAACGTAATCGTATAGCTCGATTTGCAAATGGCGAAGACTCTGGAATTCCATTTGGTTCACGAATTCCGTTTTCATGATTTTGTATGTCGCTTCGGCTACGGCGTTGTCATAGGGGCAGGCCTTCTTGCTGAGGGATCGGCCGATCTCAAAGGTTTGTAAGAGCTCGTCCATCGCTTCATTCTTAAACTCGCTGCCGCGGTCCGTGTGGAACCACTCGATTTGGCGCAGATCGCCCTGTACCGTAGCAAAGGCGCGGGAAATCAAAGCCACATCCTTGTTTGGCCCTGCGCTGTGTCCCACAATTTCTCGATTAAACAGGTCGATCAGCACGCAAATATAGTGCCACTTGTTCTGCACCTTAACATACGTTAGATCGCTCACGACAAAGCGCCTGGGCTTCGTCTGCTCGAATTCACGGTTCAGTATATTCGCCGTAGCTGCGTTGTTACAAGCTGCCTTGTGGGGCTTGAACTGTGCGGCAGTGTAGGTTGAAACAAGCCCCTGTTCTTTCATGATTCGCCCTATACGGCGTCTGGACACGACAAATCCCTGTTCCTTTAGCTTCACTTTGATTTTGCGTGTGCCATAGGCTCTGCGGTTCTTGTGGAAGATCTCTACGATCGCTGTCGATAGTGCATCTTCTGCCGTTCGTTCCTTTGCTTCATAGTAGAATGTGCTTTTTGCGATTTGCAGGACGTCGCACATTGCTGATACCGAGTATTTATCACGGTTATTCCGGATGATAGCTACTTTCGTCCCATGATCAGCGCGGCTTGCTTTAAAATGTCGTTCTCCATCTTCAGTCGCCCAATCTCTTTCCGTAAAGCAAGGAGTTCATTCTCTTCGAGAGAGCGGTTGTCCTTTTCCTTGAAGGAGCCTGTGTTCCTGGCTTGCTTGATCCAGCGGTCTAAAGCAGAAGCCGTGAGGTCATATTCCTCCACAATGGCTGCTCTGGATT
>NZ_JAVFHT010000042.1:0-1477 GCF_031470375.1 Paenibacillus glufosinatiresistens | reverse complement strand
TGAACTGTGACCCGGATTGTGGACGGTAAATGTAAAGGGCCGGCAATCTTAACTGGCAAGCAGATGACTTCTGAATTCATCAGGGGTCATCTTTTTTAATGTCCATTGGTATCGTTCGGAATTGTAAAAGCTTATGTATTTCTCAACTCGAATTCTCACTTCCTCAATGGTCTGGCAATCGCTGAAGTTCACCTCGTCTTTCATATGGCCGAAGAATGACTCCATGGGGGCATTGTCCCAACAATTGCCCCTGCGAGACATGGATTGCTTAAAGCCTGTTTTGTTAATGAGAAGACGGGTTTTGGGATGGGTGTAATGCATCCCTTGATCAGAGTGTAGGATGGCTTCCGGATGTATGTTCCCGTCCAATCGTGCAACAAGTTGTTGAATGGTCCGTTCGACAATCGGAAGCTCCAGGGTGCCTGCAACACAATCGGCAAGGATCTGCCTGGTGGCCCCGTCTTTCACGCAGGAGAGGTATGCCCACTGTCCGCTTCCGTAGCGCAAGTAGGTGATGTCGGTTAGAAATACCTTCTCGGGCTCGCCTGGGTCAAACTGACGCTTTAACAAGTTGGGACATGTCTGGTGTTCCTGGGTTGCCTTGGCCATCTTACGGTAAGGATTCGCTTGTCGGATGACCGCGATTAGGCCTGCCTTGCGCATGAGGCGACGAATCTTCTTGTGGTTCATGATGACACCGCTCATTTGCTCAAGACGCATTTTGATGACTAGGGCGCCTGCTCTGCCGCGCAGCGTCTCAAAGTGTTGCCTGATGAGGGAGATGTCTGCCTCGTCAGCAGCTGCCCGAAGCTGGCGCTTATCCTCGGCTGCAAGCCATCTGTAGTAGCTGCTTGGACTAACGTCCACGAGCTTACACAGGTAGCGTGTCATCTGTTTCAGGCCATATGCACGGATGGTATGGTTAATGAGCTCAAAGCGCTCGGCGGCCGTTAGCGTTTCTTCTGCCGCTCGAGCGCCTCGAGCTTTTTTAGCAAGTCGACCTCTGCTTCGAGCAGTTTAATTTTGACCTGAGCTCGCTTCAACTCTTCTTCCACCGACAATTCACCGGCTGGCTTACGTCCCACGCTGTTTTTGCCACGTCGATCTGCAGCCAATTCTTCTTCACCGTATAGACCGGCGGCTTCGCGCCAACGCTTTAGGCTCTTTTTAGGCTTTTCATGTCCAATTACATCAAGGTCGAAGTCAGCCCGGATAAAGATCTCCGAAGGTGTCTGCCCTGCCTTGTAGGCCTGCAATGCTTCCAGTTTGAACGCAGGCTTGTACGTAATGGCTGACTCGGATACTCTCTCCACGTTGGGGTTTTCCTCCAACTTTTTTATTTGATCTTCTGTGAATTTGACCCGCTTCAACTTTCCCATTTTTGTTTCGCTCCTCTTCCTGTACCTTGATTAAAACACAAATGACCCACAAGAGGGGTCACTTTTTTCAAAGTGTCCTTCTTGTGGGTCACAGTTCA
>NZ_JAVFHT010000041.1:0-1766 GCF_031470375.1 Paenibacillus glufosinatiresistens | reverse complement strand
AAGAGGGTGTCCCAAAAGTCATTAAAATGACGGAGCATCCTCTTCATTTTCTAAACAAAAAGAAACCGTTCCTTGGTAAAATGGAAGTGCGACCCACCATTAGCCAAAGGAGACGGTTTCTTTGTACATTCAATATACCATGGATCAACTTTGCTTGCCAATGGATTTGGAAGAGGATATTCCGGAGAATCACCTCGTTCGCATTGTCAACGCTGCGGTTAATCGTCTGGACGACGCCATTTTCGACGCGGCTTACCCTGGAGGTGGACGAGACAGCTACCACCCCAAGATGCTCACCAAAGTCATCCTCTACGCCTACACCCAGCGCATCTACTCCTCTCGCCAGATTGCCAAAGCCGTCCGGGAAAATATCATGTTCATGTGGATATCCGGCAGGCAGCGCCCCGACTTTCGCACCCTCAACCGCTTCCGCTCCGAGCGCATGAAAGACGTGCTGGAGAAGGTATTCACGACGGTTCTTCAATTTCTGGCCGAGGAGAAATACATACGGCTGGAGCATTATTTTGTGGACGGCACCAAGATCGAAGCGAATGCCAACCGGTATACGTTTGTGTGGGGCAAGGCCGTCGTCAAGCACAAGGCCAAGCTGCAGGAGAAGGTAAAAACCTTGTTCGCCACCATTGAAGAAGCCGAGAAGCAAGAAGAGCGCATCCATAGCGGCCGGGATCTTCCCGAGCTGGGCGAGGCTTCAGCGCTAACGGGCGAAAAGCTGGAGCAAGCCGTCAAAGAGCTGGAAGAGCGCTTGCAGGAGAAGCCTAAAGACAAGCCGCTTAAAAAGGCGGTGCGTACACTCCGCAAGGACCTGCTCCCACGTCTCCAGAAGTACGAGGCGCATGAAGAGATTTTAGACACAAGGAACAGCTACAGCAAAACCGACCCTGACGCCACCTTCATGCGTATGAAAGAAGACCACATGCGAAACGGCCAGCTGAAGCCGGGTTACAATGTGCAGATCGGGACCGAAAATCAGTTCATTCTGGGCTACAGCGTCCATCAGCGGCCGACGGATACGCGCTGCCTCATCCCACATCTGGAGAAAATCAAGGAGCAACTCGGCAAACGGCCCCAAACGGTCATCGCTGACGCCGGCTATGGCGGGGAAGAAAATTACGACTATTTGGAGCAGAATGAGATTCGAGCCGTCGTCAAATACGGCACGTATCACCGGGAGAAGACGAAAGCCTGGCAAGGAGATATCAGCAAGATCGACAACTGGACTTATAACAGCGAAGAAGATACATGGACCTGTGCGAACGGGCAAACGCTTCATTTCCGGCGAGTGAGCAAGGAAAAGACGGAAAGCGGGTATGAAATCGAACATCGGCATTACCGCAGCACCAGCTGCGAGGCGTGCCCGTTAAAACCGCAATGCACCAAGGCCGAAGGAAATCGGGAAATCAAAGTCAGCCTGAAGTATCTGCGGTTTAAGGAGCAGACCAGGCAAAAGCTCCGTAGTAAAGAAGGGTACGCGCTAGCCGTCAAGCGGATGATAGAGCCGGAACCGGTATTTGGCGCCATCAAGAACAACCGAGGGTTTAAGCGGTTCCTACTTCGAGGCTTAGGCAAAGTTAGCCTGGAGGTCGGGTGGCTTTCGCTTGCCCACAATCTGCTGAAAAAGGCAGCCGTGGACGCGAACAGCAAAGGAGCTAAGCGAGAATAGACCGCTTAGCTCCTTGTTTTTGAAATAGGCGCTTATTTTGGTGCTGGGGTATTCCCATATTTAGCTTTTGGGACAGCCTGTTTTT
>NZ_JAVFHT010000040.1:0-1773 GCF_031470375.1 Paenibacillus glufosinatiresistens | reverse complement strand
GAGGCTGTCCCAAAAGTAGATATTTCTAAGCTGAGAGGGACCACCTCCACTAAAAAGTAAACAAAGCGGCCGTTCAAGGGGGTTATCCTTGGACGGCCGCTTTGCGGTTTTGGTCTGTGGTGTGCTTTTTCAGCAGGTTGTGGGCGAGGGAAAGCCACCCGACCTCCAGGCTTGCTTTTTCAAGTCCTCGAAGCAGGAACCGCCGGAAGCCCCGGTTGTTCTTCAGTTGTCCGAATACACTTTCCACTTCGCACATCCGTCTGGCTGAGAGCGCCCGCCCTTCCTCGCTGCGTAGCTTGTCTCTGGCTTGTCGTCGGTATCTTAGCGCCTCCATGCTCACCCGGATTTCCCGGTTCCCTTCCGCTTTCGTACAGGACTTTTTGAAAGGGCATCCCGTACAGTCTTCACTTCGGTATACCCGCAGTTTGGATTCGTATCCGGTATCGGTCGTGGAGCGGCTTTCTCGTACAAAGGATAGGATTCGTCCGCCGCTGCAGATCCACCGGTCTTCTTCCTCCTCATAGGTCCAGTTCTCCAGCTTGCCGATATTCGTCTGCCAGGCTTTCGTTTGCTCGGTATGGTACGTGTTGTACTTGACCAGCGCCTCGTATTGTTCTTTCTCCAGCCAGGCATAATTCTCTTCACTGCCGTAACCGGCATCTGCAATGACGGTTTTGGGCAAGGACGGGACTTTATCCCGCAAGGCTTCTAAATGCGGAATCAGGCAGCGCGTATCGGTCGGCCGCTGGTGCAGACTGTAACCGACAATGAACTGGTTTTCGGTCCCGACCTGCACGTTGTACCCGGGCTTTAACTGGCCGTTTTTCATGTGGTCTTCTTTCATGCGCATAAAGGTGGCATCCGGATCCGTCTTGCTGTAACTATTCCGGTCGCCGCATGTCGCTTCCTGCTGTTCATACCGCTGCATCCGGGGCAGGTAGTCTTTCTTCAGGATCCGAACGGCCTTCTTTAGCGGCTTGTCCTTCGGTTTCCGGGCAAGCCGTTCTTCCAGCCGAATTACCGCTTCCTCCAGCATCTCACTGCTCAGCGACGCTTGCTCACCGAGTTCGTCCAGGTCCCGGCCTTCGTGAGCTTGTTCTTCCTGCGCTTCTTCGTGTTCAATCGTGGAGAACAACACCTTCACTTTCTCCTGCAGCTTCATTTTGTGCTTCACGACGGCCTTTTTCCATACAAAGGTGTAGCGGTTGGCATTGGCTTCGATTTTGGTTCCGTCCACAAAATAGTGGTCCAGCTTCACGTAGCCGCCTTGAACCAGCAGGCCTAAAAGGGCAGTGAACAGAGGCTCCAGCACCTCCTTCATTCGCTCACTGCGGAACCGGTTTAGGGTGCGGAAGTCGGGCTGTTGGCGCGCGGCCAGCCACATGAAAGGAATATGTTCACGGATGGCTTTGGCGATTTGACGGGAGGAGTAGATCCGCTGCGAGTAGGCATACAGAATGACCTTCGTTAGCATTTTGGGATGGTAGCTATGGCGGCCTCCGCCAGGGTAGGCGGCGGCAAAGAGCGAGTCGTCGATGCGTTCCACCATGTCGTTCACGACCCGAACAACGTGATTTTGGGGGATATCCTCTTCCAAATCCATTGGCAGATAAAGTTGATCCATGCTATATTGAATGTACAAAGAAATCGTTCCTTTCGGATATGGTTGGGTGGTACCTCCATTTTACTAAAGAACGGTTTCTTTTTGTATTCCACCAGCAAAAAAACGGGGCTGTCTCTCAGGTCATTTTATGACCCTTTTGAGACAGCCCC
>NZ_JAVFHT010000004.1:0-313101 GCF_031470375.1 Paenibacillus glufosinatiresistens | reverse complement strand
TATTAGCTACCGTTTCCGGTAGTTATCCCGGTCCGAAGGGCAGGTTGCCTACGTGTTACTCACCCGTCCGCCGCTAACTCATCCAAAGAGCAAGCTCTCTGAATGAATCCGCTCGACTTGCATGTATTAGGCACGCCGCCAGCGTTCGTCCTGAGCCAGGATCAAACTCTCCATAAAAGGCTCGACCTTCGTCGAGCTGAACGTCTGAAAGGTATCAATCTCGGCTGAGCCGATCCTTTCGGACGAACAAGTTCGTTTGACTTGCTCATAAGATGAATCTGACGAGATGTTACTCTCGATTAATACTCACTCGTTGTTCAGTTTTCAAAGATCAAACCGTCTTCATCGCCGATGCTCGTTCGCACCAGCAACTCTTATACTATATCACGTCCGACCGTTTTGTGCAAGCACTTTTTTTGATCTTGTTTCATTCGATCGATTCAGGATCAATCGGCCGGAATAAGAATATACCATGCCCACTAACTGAATGCAACCCTTTTTCGTAAATTATTTAATTACATTAAATTCCTAAGATTCGCGTTATACAAAAAAGGACAACCCCCTCTTCCATGGGCTTGTCCTTGATTTCATTCATTATTCAGCATCTTCACTATTCAGAAGATTAATAAACCTTAGCCGGTGCGTACTTGCTGCTGCTCTTGGCCAGCGCGACGCTCTTCTTGCTCTTGGCAAGCCCGGCGTCTACGGTCGTATCAATCGTGATCCATTTGCCGCCGACCATGACTTCGTTCCAGGCATGATATTCTTTCACATAATCGCTGCTACCCATCACGAGTTTGGTCGGAACGCCTACGCTGCGGAGCATCGCGGCGAACAAAGCCGAGTAGTCATAGCAGATTCCCTTCTTGCTGCTCAGTGTATTCTCGATGTTGGGGATATAGTCAGCCGGCAGGTTGGCGGCCAGCGTGTAGTCGTATTTAATATTGTCTACTACGTAGTTATAGATCAGTTTCACCTTGTCCATGTCTGTCGAAGCATTCTTCGTCAGTTCCTTCGCGATCTGAATAGATTTGTCGGTGGCATCCCATTTGATGTTCTGTACCGAGCCGAGATAGGCCGCATTCGGATTGGACAGGGAGAGGGACACCGTCTCGGAGAAGATCAATTTGTATTTGTTGCCGCTTGTGTTCTCCAGTACGGAGACTTGATACGAGCCATTTCCCTGCTGAAGCGGGAACCATTCCTCGGAATCGCTCGGCAGTGTGTAGTTATAGCTCTTGCCGTCTTTGGTTATCATAACTTTCGTTCGGACGGACGGGGTAACATCATATTGGACGCCGACAACTCCCTGACTCACCTTGGAAGTATCCATCCAGTCGGCGGAGGCTTGGACAGAGGACGGGACGAACGGGAGAGCGCTGAGGCCGATAACGCCTGCGAGCAGCACGCTGTACCACTTCTTATTCATTTGATAAAACTCCTTTCGGCAACTGGCTGCCACCCCTTGCGGGAAAGGCCCTGTAGCTTTGCGTCCCTGCCTTTCGACAGGTTTGCTATTATCGTTGCAGCCTTATCTAAACAACAAAAAAAGCCTCTTCATTCGGTAGCTGGCTGCCACCCCTTGCGGGAAAGGCCCTGTAGCTTTGCGTCCCTGCCTTTCGACAGGTTTGCCGTTATCGTGTTTAGCTTTTCTGTTAATAGATTACCATATTTGCAGAGCTCGTTCAATAGTTTCGAGCAACAAAACTTCCAAATTTTAATATTTTTTTCGTAAAAACCCGGCTGAACTTTACTGCATTAAGGCATTTTGGCATGGATGATAAGTCTGTGGGTGGGATTAATCATTGGATCGCAGGTTATCAGAGTAAGCATGGAGTCCTGGCCCCGGTCTTCCAACACTCTAAGATCGGTCGGCAGCACGCGCCGGATTTCAACGACCTTATACGAATAGATCTGCCCGCGAGCTTTAACTACGATGGAATCCCCGATCTTGACCTCTCCCAGGCGGTTGAAGAGCCGCCCTTTGGTATGCGCCCGGTGCGCCGCAACGGCAGAGTTGCCGCTCTCTCCGAGCGGTGCCGTCCCGGCCACATGAGCTGCCGCATGCTTCATGTTCGCTTTGGTCGCTCCTTCAAGAATCGGGAGCTTCACTTCTATTGAAGGGATCTCGATCACCCCGATGGCATGCTCCTCGGATGCCGCTTCGGGAGATGCCTCCGGCTCTTCCAATTCCCCCTCCTGCAGAATCCGGGATACGGCCTCATATTTGCTTCGCAGATCGGAGCTGCCCTGCGATGGAGTTGCGGTATCGGCATCGGCAAAGCTTCTCTCCGCTTCGGCCAGGAGTCTCGCCTGCCGCCAGTCGTTATAACGCTCGTTGCCCCACGGATACAGCAAGACCAGTATTCCGGCTGCAATCAGCAGATAGGATAGTTTCCGCATTGAAGAAGCTCCTTTCTCGGTCCGCTTATTGCGAAGAC
Organism: Paenibacillus glufosinatiresistens; assembly: GCF_031470375.1. Classification (NCBI taxonomy): domain Bacteria; kingdom Bacillati; phylum Bacillota; class Bacilli; order Caryophanales; family Paenibacillaceae; genus Paenibacillus; species Paenibacillus glufosinatiresistens. Next base: position 310,660 of record NZ_JAVFHT010000004.1, on the reverse strand, counting down.
GTCCGGTCGCCGACCGGCGTCCCCTTCGGCTTGACGAATACCCATTTGCGGCTGCCGAAGAAGTTGATTATGACGGTTATGAAGGTAACCGCCGCTTTGGAGAGCAGCACTTGAATCCCCAGTGTATCGGTCAGTAAACGGATCAGAACGAGGGAGAGTCCCATTACGCACAGATTCAGAATGATGAACCGCAGCAGCTGGCTGCGGTCAAACCGGTCGTTCCGGGAACTCTCCTGATCCCGAAATGTTATTTTCTTGTTCCAGATAAAGCTGTTGGCCGTGCCCGCGCTGTAGGACAGCACCTGGGCCGCGGTATAGAATAAACCCAGACTGTTCAGTACGGTGAAGACGGCAAAGTCCACTATCGTATTCAGCACGCCGACCGCATTGAATTTAAGGAATTGAATCAGATCGGCCCGTCGCTTGAACTCAGCCACGGCCGTTCTCCTCCCTTGCCTGAGCGCCGTCCTCTTCCAGAAGCTCCCGCTCTTCACCCGGCAGCCTTGCGTATCCGGTCTCCTGACGCACGATATACAGCGGTCTGCCTTTGGCCTCATCGTAGATCCGGCCGATATATTCACCGATTACCCCCAGCAGCATCAGCATAATCCCGTTGAACAGCAGATTGACGCCGACAATCGAGGCCCATCCGGGGACGGTCCGGGAAGTAAAGAGCTTCTGGAACAGCACGAAGAACAGGTACAGAAAGCTCGAAAGGGACAAGGCAAAGCCGATATAGGACGCGATCTTGAGCGGCTTGTGAGAGAAAGAGGTGATGCCGTCTAGGGCGAACCGGAGCATTTTTTTGAGCGGATACTTGGTCTCCCCGGCAAAACGTTCCTCCCGCACGTATTCCACGCTCGTCTGCTGAAAGCCTACCCAGCTCACCAGTCCGCGAACGTACCGGTTCTTCTCCTTAAGGCCGCGCAGCACGTCGGCCACCTTGCGATCAATCAGCCGGAAGTCTCCGGTATCGGTCGGGATATCGACGCTTGTCATGCTGCTGAGCAGACGGTAGTACAGCTTGGCTGTCACTTTTTTAAACGCCGTCTCGCCGTGTCGCTTCAGACGTTTGCCGTACACGACTTCATAACCCTGCTTCCACTTCGCAATCATCTCCAGAATGACTTCGGGAGGGTCCTGAAGATCCGCATCAATGACGACGATCGCCTCTCCCCGGGCGTAATCCATTCCTGCCGTAATCGCCACCTGATGACCGAAGTTCCGGGAAAAATCGATAATCTTCACCCGCGGATCGCGGTCTGCGATCTCCCTCATAATCGTCATAGTCCGGTCCCGGCTCCCGTCGTTCACGAACACCAGCTCATACGTATCGCCGCAGCAGTCCATGACTTTGGACAGCCGTTCATAGGTGTGGGCAATGACCTGTTCCTCGTTGTACATCGGAATAATGACACTGTATTTGGCATTCACCGCATTCACCACCATAAGCCTCCTATACACACAAATGATAAACAATGCGGACAGCTCCAGTCCCGGAAACTGCCCGCACGGTTATGTCCCTCTTAAAACGCAAGATCAGAATACCCAGGTCGGGAACCAGCGGAGCATAATGTCCACATAGTCTTTGGTGACCTGCATACCCGACAGAACGGGGTAGAACATCACGAACAAGACGGCGGCCGCGGCTGCATAGATACCCAGCAGCGCGTTCGTCCGCTTCGGAGCCAGCCTGCCGTCGGCAAGCTTCAGCATATATACCAGAGCCAGAATCAGGAAAGGCACCATCGCAAAATAATGATAAAGGAACGTCTGGCGCGGAACAAGCATCCAGGGAATGAATTGGGAGAAGAAGCCGATCCAGAGCACATACAGCTTCTTCTCGCCCCGCTTGATCGTCATCCACAGGGCAGCCAGCAGGGCAAAAATGCCGGTCCACCAGATCACCGGGTTGCCCATCGTCACAATGCTGCTGACCTTGCCGGCCGGCAGGCCGTCTCCGCCGCTGAAGAACCAGACCGGCCGCTTCATGAACGGCCACTGCCACCACTGCGAAGCGAACGGATGGGTCGCGGTCAGCTGGCTGTGATAATCGTACATGTTCTTCTGGGCCTCAATCAGGCCGCTGAACGTATAGCCTTGCCCTGTCACCGACAGCACCGGTATGAACGACAGGCTGTAGATGGCCGCCGGAATCAGAACGAAGAATGCCACGCAGGACCCAAGCGTAAGAACGGTGTTTCGCCAAAAGACGGCCGACGCCGACCGGCAGGCGGCGGCCAGCTCCTGATCGCCGCTCCCGCGTTCCAGCACTCCCCGGGCCGCCCGGTACTGGCGGTAGCGGTCATAGAGCGCAATGAACAGCATAACGGCAAGGCCCGCTCCTCCGTACAGCACAATCCATTTGGAGGCGACGCCGATGCCGAAGAACAGCCCGGACCAGAAGAGCGGCCAAAGCGTCTTTCGAAGCGGCACGCGGTAGAAGTCCATTGCCACGTACCGCTGCATGAAGTAGAACATCAGAATAATGAAGAACACGCCGTAGACATCAATGGTGGAGATTCGCGTCTGGGTAAAATGCATGAAGTCCAGCGCGAACAGTCCTGCGGCCAGCGCCGCGTAACGGGTTCTGCCGAACAGGCGGAGCGCCATTACATAGAGCGCCGGCAGCATTGCGATACCGAACAGCGTGCCCACAATCCGCCAGCCGAACGGCGTGACGCCGAACACTTCCATCCCGGCGGCAATCAGCAGCTTGCCGAGCGGCGGGTGGGTGTTCTCGTAAGGCACGATGCCGTGCATGTACTCATAAGCGGTCCGGGCATGATAGATTTCGTCAAAATAGGAACTGTTCATGTAGCCCATATGGGCCGGAACCTTGCTCTGTTCATCGAACAGCATGGCTCCCGTCCCCTTCTTGGCGGGGGAGCCGGCATCTACCGCCGATGCAACCGGCAGCGGCTCCGAGGTTCCGGGCGCATAGAAGGCCATTTCGTGCAGGAAGAATCCCGGCGAGGTCGCTGTGATCCGGACATAGCGGGCGGATGTATTCAGCACCTGTTCCTTCCAGATGAATACATTGCCGACCTCCTCATTCACGATGACCGGTCCCGACCAATTATCCCCCGTCTCGCTGAATTCCAGCTTAAAGGCGCCGGTCCCCACTCCCCCGAATGTCTTGGCCTTCTCCAATTGCTGCGAGCTTCCGAGATCGACAACGACGCTGCTGCCGGTCTGCGGCTCCCAGACCGTCTGCGGGGAGCGGTCCGAACCGAGGTTGGTCAAAGCCAGAGCGCCGTACAGCACGGTGATGGCGCCCATCCAGATCCAGTCCTTCCGTCCCATCCGCGCACCGCGGGATACGGCGGAGCCGGCCAGCGGCCGCAGCTCCTCGGCGAGCGCTATTTGGGACCGGCGCTGCTCTTCTTCGGACCGCGGGCCCGGAAGCGGCAGCACCCGGCCTCTGAAATAGATATCCCAGCCGACATAGAGCATATACAGCAGCAGCCCCAGATTCGCAATGGAGGTCAGCAGCACGATGCCGTCCGAACCCGGCGTCTGGGAGGCGTTCAGGAAGATGAGCACATACCGGACATTGATATACTGGGTCAGCGAGAAGCCGAAGAACAGCAGAAGCAGTCTGCGGTCCCGCGAAGCGGCATAGGCAAAGAGCGACAGAATGAGCGCCGGGAACATGTAGCGCTCATGCATTTTGGTGCCGAGCACGAACATGACGACGATCATCAGCATGGCGATATAGTACGACTTGGAGAGATCCTGCCGGTTCTTCCGGAAGGAGAACAGGCCGGCCAGCAGCACCGTTACGACAATGAAGATGCTCCCCCAGATCCGGAACGGGATGCCGAGCCACGTCCGGTCGATCGGCGCCCAGGACGGCGCAATCAGCGTATACAGATTGAAGGCATTGACCGTTGAGTACGGATAGGACGAGAGCGTGCTGCTGTACAGGTCGATTATGCCTTTGATGCCCCCGTTGCCCCAGAAGAACGGCAGCGCGATGGCAGCCAGGGCCGCCAGTCCGTACAGCGCCCCCTTCAGCAGTTCTTTCCAGGCGCGATGATGATAGAAGGCAAACAGCAGCACCGGGGTAAAGATCAGCGCCTGTGGTTTGACCGCGGTCGCAATGGCGAACCACAGGGCGGCTACCGCCAACCGCTTGTCGGCGACAGCCATAATGCTGAGCAGCAGGAACAGGACGAAGAACGAGTCCGCCTGGCCCCACACGGCCGAATCCGTCAGGACGGCCGGATTGAACAAGTAAAGGGCGGCGAGCACCAGCGCGAGGCCGCTGCCCCATTTTTTGCCGACGAAACGGTACAGCAGCACGCCCGTTATCAGATCGGCTACAATCGCCGGAAGCTTGAACAGCAGCATTTCGCCGGAAGAGCCCGCCGCCAGCCCGAGTCCCAGCTTGATCTCATGCAGAAGATACAGAATATAGAGATAACCCGGCGGATAGTCCGCGAAGACACCCTCTTCATAGAAGCGGCCCGGGCCCAGATCGGCGACCCGCTGCCCCCAGTACATGAAGGTCTTCATGTCGTTCAGGTAGCCCTGCTGGGTCCAGCCGAGCCAGAGTCTCAGCACGAACGCAGCCGCAAGCGTCAGGATGAACCAGAAACGCACCGTCTTCTCCGGGCGGTCCAGGAGCCGTCTGCTGCGCATGGCCGAGCGGTACATCAGCACAAAGAAAACGGTGAACAAAGCAGAGAACAGCAGGACGCTCTTGGGAGAGACATCGCCGGTGTTGCCCGACTCCTCCTTCGGCGCCGAGGTCTGGTCCCCGTCAAGTGAAATGACCGAAGCGCCGGCGGGCGCTTCCGACAGCTCTTCTATTGATATATCGTCAAAATAGGCTTTGCCGGTGTTCAGGCTGCCGTAACCGCCAAGCGCCGGACCTATGGAGATTTCTTTCTGGTCGCCGCCCGTACGGCCGACGAACTCCAGCTTCTCCCATTGTCCGCCGGTATCGGACAGCGCCGGATAGCCGCTGCCAAGACCCGCGACGACAATATTGGCCCCGAAGCCCTCCGCCCCCGCGCTGACGACCTTGATCCAGCCCGAAATCCGGTAGAGGCTATCCGGCTTGACCGCTACGGTCTGCAGCCATTTGGCGTGGTTCTGCTGGACATTCTCAATTACGGCGGCGTAGCTGCCGGAATGGGCTTCGCCCGACTCTACCGAGATCGAACCCGCCGCCTCATCCGGCACCCACGCATCCCGTGTCCAGCCCGCCGGCGCATTGCCGTCCAGCTCTTCAAACCCCGAATTGTTCAGCATATTTCCTGCAGCGTGGCCGATTCCCCCGGGAACCGCCAGCAGGGCGACCAGCCAGACCGTGAATACGGCTGCGGCAATCCGCCTTACCTTCAACATGTCATCACCCTCGTCTTCGTCCCTTCTGAATAAATAGTCTCTATGTAATCTGTCGAACTTCCTCACTTCAATATAATGCAATTGGCGGTTGAAGGAAAGGCGACGAGCGACCCTGTAATGTCCGTCGGGACGGACGGGACGGACAGACTAAAAAGCCGGCCGCCAAAAAGCGCGAGAAGCTTCTTGGCCGGCCGGCTTGGGCAGGGCGCGCTGCGCTCTGCCGCGATATTTTGGTTAAATACGGGAAGAAAGGCTTGAAGCCTGCCGGTAAGGCCGGGCTTTAGCCCTGGCTGCCGATCAGGATATACCGCAGAACGATCAGAACGGCGAGCAGCCACATCATCCAGTGAACTTTGTATGTCTTCTCGCTGCCTCTAAGATTGGCGATGGTCGCCAGAATGACGTAGAATACGATGCCGAAGGAAATGCCGTTGGCAATGTTGTAGGTGAACGGCATGATCGCCAGCGTCATGAACGCCGGAATCGCAATCACCATGTCGTCAAAATCAATGTGCTTGATGGACTGGGCCATCAGCACGCCAACGATAATCAGGGCGGCGGCGGTGGCCGAGCCCGGAATCAGCGCGGCTACCGGAGCCAGGAACAGGGCGAGCAGGAAGCAGACGCCGGTGGTTACGGCGGTCAGACCGGTGCGTCCGCCTTCGGCGACGCCCGCTGCGCTCTCTACATAGGCCGTTGTCGTCGAGGTGCCCAGCAGGGCTCCGCCGGTAACGGCAGCGGCGTCGACCAGCATGGCTTTGCCGACGCGGCGCTTGCCTTCTTCAGGGTCGTCCATAATTCCGGCGCGGGTTGCGGTGCCGACCAGTGTGCCGAAGGTATCGAACAGTTCAACAAAGGTAAAGGTTGCGATGGCGGATACAAGGCCGGTATGCATAATGCCGTCCCAGTCGAAGGAGGCAAAGTTGAGCTGGCTGAAGTCCGGCGTCCAAGGCGTAGCCGGGTTGGACAGGGTATCGAAGTCGACAACGCCCATCAGAATGCCGGCGACGGTGGTACCCAGAATCCCGAAGAGGATCGCGCCTTTCACACGCAGCACCATCAGGACGCCGATCAGCAGCAGGCCGATGATAGCGAGCTGAACGTTCTTGTCTTCCAAGCTTCCCAGATGAATCACGCTCTCGAACGAGAGGATGTCGGTGAACTTGCCTGCGGCGATATCGTTGCCGGCTTCCACGCCGATCGTCATCAGACCGCTGTTCTTCAGACCGATAATGGTAATGAACAGCCCGATGCCGACGGTGATGGCATGCTTGAGTCCGTCCGGAATCGCATCCAGCAGAATCTGGCGAACGCGCGTAATGGTGAGCAGGATAAAGATCAGACCCGAGATAAAGACGGCTGTCAGTCCCATCTCCCAGGTGAACGGGTGATCCGTTGTGGCGGACGAGAGTACAACCGATGCGAAGTAGGCGTTAAGCCCCATACCGGGCGCGAGTGCTACCGGAAAATTAATGAACAAGCCCATGGCGATTGTAAAAATGCCCGCGGCCAGCGCGGTCGCCAGGAAAACGGAGTACCAGCCCAGCCCTTCAACTTGCCCGAACGCGGTCAGCGTACTCGGATTGACGGACAGGATGTAGGCCATGGCCATGAAGGTGGTCAGACCGGCCATAATTTCCGTTCGTACGGTGGTACCATTCTTCTTGAGCTTGAAAAAGCGTTCCAACATGTTCTCCCCCTAAGGTAAATGGTGATAGACGGGCAACAGCAAAAGACCGGTGTCAAAATCGACCCCGGCCGGAAAAGAATGCCGCCAAGTGCTCTCTCTTTGCGCAAAGATGAAAAACGCAAAGAACGGCAAACCTGCGGCATCTCTAATCGTAGCCAGGTCATTACGGTGACCTTGTAGAAACTTCCGGGCCGATTCCCGGAATTATACGAATATTGATGTGCCAACGCCTCTCATTTTAGGACGGGCTCACATGAGTTGTCAATGGTAAAAACGAACATTCGGAAGTTTCTACCCCTTATTGTTCGGATTATTGCAATAATTGTCTGCTGTCCGGCCTATCCCGGTTCTCTCCGTGAGATTGAGCTTTCAATGGAAATAGGGGCGGAGCAGCAAGAAAAGACCAATGACGGAAAATATCCCCGTCCCGACCCGGGAAAACAGAAAATACGCGGGTGAAGGCTCCCGAGTTGACTTCCAACCCTGCGTGATACTCCAAAATGTTCTTGGCCTGATCGTGGCGAATAATGCCGTTCCCGTCCAGAGCATCAGAAAGATTGTATACAACCCGGATATCACTTTGATTTCAGGCGGCACCCGCTCATCTCCTCCCTGAATTCCGCCATACGGCGAATCCCTCTGATTGGCAAAGATTCTACAGCGGATGAGTCCGGCAGACAGTGATGCTCTTAATACTTTGGCATTACTTTGGCATTTAATTATGGACATAAAAAACTCTCTTCCATTCGCTAAACGACGCAAATAGAAGAGAGGAAATCAAGCGTTATTGCCTCAGACAGAAATGTGATTCAACGGTGAATTCCCGGTTATTCCCACTCAATGGTTGCCGGCGGCTTCGATGTGATGTCGTACACTACGCGGTTGACGTTATCGACTTCGTTGACGATGCGCACCGAGATCTTCTCCAGCACATCCCACGGGATACGGGCCCAGTCGGCGGTCATGCCGTCGATGGAGGTTACGGCGCGGATGCCGACGGTGTAGGAGTAGGTGCGGGCGTCGCCCATTACGCCGACGCTTCTCATGTTCGGAAGCGCCGTGAAATACTGCCAGATTTCGTTGTCCAGACCGGCCTTCGCAATCTCTTCGCGCAGGATGAAGTCGGAGTCGCGGACGATCTGCAGCTTGTCCTCCGTCACTTCGCCCAGCACGCGGATGGCCAGTCCCGGACCCGGGAACGGCTGACGCCAGACGATCTCGCGCGGGAGGCCGAGCTCTTCGCCGACTTTGCGGACTTCATCCTTGAAGAGGGTGTTCAGCGGCTCGATCAGGCTGAACTTCATGTCTTCCGGCAGACCGCCGACATTATGATGCGACTTGATGGTCTGGGCGGTAGCCGTTCCGCTCTCGACGATGTCGGTATACAGCGTCCCCTGGGCCAGAAAGTCGAAATCGCCGAGCTTGGCCGATTCTTCGTCGAAGCAGTAGATGAATTCATTGCCAATGATCTTGCGCTTGCGTTCGGGGTCGTCCACACCGGCCAGCTTGCCGAGGAAGCGGTCGCGGGCGTCGATCTTCACGACATGAATATCGAATTTGCCGACAAAGGTCTCCATGACGCTCTCGGCCTCGCCTTTGCGCAGCAGGCCGTGGTCGATGAACATACAAGTCAGCTGGTCCCCGATCGCCCGGTGGATCAGCATCGCCACCACGGAGGAATCCACGCCGCCGCTCAGCGCGCAGAGCACCTTCCGGTCGCCGACCTTGCCGCGGATGTCCGCAATTGCGTCTTCGATGAACGTCTCCATCGTCCAGTTCCCCTCGCAGCCGCACACTTCATACAGGAAGTTGGAGATCATCTCGCTGCCCTGCACGGAGTGGCGAACTTCCGGATGGAACTGTACGGCGTACAGACCGCGCTTCTCGTCGCTCATCGCGGCAATCGGGGCGCTCTCGGTACCCGCATCCAGCTTGAAGCCTTCAGGCAGCCGGACGACATGGTCCCCGTGGCTCATCCAGACGGTCTGGACGCTCTCCAGGCCCTGAACGAGCTTCGCGCCTTCTCCGAAGCGCAGTGCGGCCTTGCCGTACTCCCGCTTCTCCGCACGTTCGACGGTGCCGCCGAGCTGCTGGGCCATGAGCTGCATCCCGTAGCAGATGCCGAAGATCGGCAGGCCGAGGTCATAGATCGCCGGATCGACATGCGGCGCGTCTTCTGCGTAGACGCTCATCGGTCCGCCGGAGAACACGATGCCCTTCGGCGACAGCGCCTTGATCTTCTCGACCGGCGTATTAAACGGCATCAGCTCGCTGTATACCCCGAGGTCCCGGATACGGCGAGCGATCAGCTGGTTGTATTGCCCCCCGAAATCAAGCACAACAATCAATTCATTTGGCTTATTCATTACTTGCCTCCCTTAATTATTGGATTCATTATACACGTGCGGCTCCAAAACGACAACGGCGGGAAATGTCCGCCGGACAAGGTCATCCCTCTGCTCCGAGGACCCGACTCCCGGCGAAGCGGCAAGCAAAGGCCCCGCTCCCCAGGCCGGGGAACGGGGCCGGACCAGACAGGGTCCCGGGCCAACCGGGACCGGGCAACCGGGCAGTCTCGCTGAAGCGGGAGGGGACTTCAGTCGGGAGAGGCGCAGGCTCTGGGCCTGGCGTGCTGTTTCGCCGGGCTGTTCCGCACTGCCCGCCTGCGAGAAGCCCGGGAGGACCGGAGCTGCCCTGCCGGGGGGCGGGCGAGCAGCTCCCCGGCCGGCCGCTACTCCAGCCGGGCCACGATGGTCCGGCAGTCGCGGAGGAACCGCTCTCCGCCATCCATTCCGCCGGACCCCGCCCCGCCGGCCGGAGGCCGGCGATACGCCAGTGTCTCCCACTGGCGGACGAACCGCCGGACCGCTTCGCGCAGTCCGGCATCGTTGATCGGCAGGGAGTCGGCATACTCCCTGCCCGTGCAGCCGGGCGGCGGCGCTCCGTAGCGCGCCGCAAGCCCGGCCCAGGCGAGAGCGGCGGCCTGCGCCAGCCGCTCGGGCTTTCCCGCGCTGCGCAGCCGCAGCAGCGCGAGCGTCCGCCGCCGCCGCCAGGCCGCGGCGGCAGCCAGAAGCGCCGCCGCGGCTGCGGGCGGCGCAGCGCGCAGACCGGCGGCGGCCGCAGGGCCGCCGGTCTGCGCGGCCCGGGCGCGCGGCAGCGCGGGCGCGCCCGGGCCGGCGGCGGCTTGGGGAAGACCGGACGCCGCAGGCGTCGGGTCGAACGGCACCCAGCCGGCGCCCGGAAAATAAACCTCGACCCAGGCATGGGCATCTGCGTCGGTTACCGTCACCTTCCCCGGCTGACCTTCGGAAGGCGTTCCGGGCCCGTAGCCCGCCGTATAGCGAGCCGGAATCCCGGCACTGCGCAGCAGGACGGTCATCGCCGTTGCGAAATGCACGCAATAGCCCCGCCGGGCCGTGAAGAGAAAGTCGTCGACAAAGTCGCTGTCCGCGGGGGGAATCCGCGTATTCAGCGTGTAGGCGTACGTATGGCGCAGATAATCGCGGACCGCAGCTGCGGCGTCATACCGGGTAGCCGCGGAGGCCGTCAGCTGCCGGGCCAGCTTCCGCACCCGGTCCGGCAGCTCTCCGGGAAGCTGAAGCTCGCGCCGAACCGCCGCCGGGTCTGCGCCCTTCTCCCGCCGGAGTACTGCCGGATCGGTCAAAGGCAGATACGCGCTGACCGTATACCCCGAGACTGTGCTTCTCGGGCCGGTCCCTGCGGGGAAGAGACCCGCCGGCAGCGAGCCGTCCGAGCCGGCAGCCCCGGGCGATCCGGGCAGCCGGAGCTCGCCCCGGGCTTCGTCCAGAAGGACATAGCCCAGCCTGCTTCCGCCTCTGAGCTGAACGGAAGCGACCTCGGCCACTTCTCCTCCGGCAAAGAGCGGCAGGCCGGACGCGGGCGGCGTCCGTTCGAGCACCACCTGCTGAACGATCCGACGGCGCTCTTCGGAGGCTCCGGCCTCTTCTTCTGTTTCCTCCCGAAGCCTCATTCCGGCCTCCTTCAAGGGAACCGGCGTCAGCTCCTTGGACTTGCTCCATCTCCGCCCGTCGTAACGGTCATAGCTCTCCCCGCGCCAGTAGGTGCGTTCCGGCGTTAGAGCACGGAATACCGGCAGATCAGAGGGGTGAAGCGGACGGCCCAGCTCTGTCCGGGCGTCTGTTCCATAGCCGGTAGAAGCCGGAACCGCCCCAGGCGCGTCGCCTCTGCTCCGCTCCCTGTAGCCTGCATCCCAGCTGCGCAGCCGTTCCAGCATCGGTACAATTCCGGGCGCATCCCGCTCCGGAATTCCCATCCGGCCGTGAAGGCACCAGGCCAGGCCGGCAATCAGCGCCGCAGCCGCCAGGCTTCCGCGGCACCAGCGCCGGAAGGGCGGCTGCGGCTGGCCGCCCCGCTCATGAAACCGGTAGAATCCGGACGGCATATTGAGTTCCGGCTCCGCTGCTGTCTCAGTCTCAGTCTCTGTCTCTGTCTCTGTCTCTGTCTCCGCTTGCGCTGCCTTCTCCCGCAGCCGAATCAGACCGCAGAGGCCGTGAAGCCCCAGCAGCAGCGCGGCCGCTGCGGCCGTAACGCCCAGCGTGTCCAACTCCAGCCCCCGGTCAAGTGCAGCCAGGTAAGCGACAGTAATCGCTGTAAACAGCAGACAGCTTCCCCGGACAGCGGCCAAATAACCGACCGACCAGACCAGCAGTCCCCAGCCGGCGAGCAGCAGCGCCAGACGGCCGCTGCCGCTCATCTCAGTGACGCGGCCCGAGACCAGCAGCACGGCGTCGCGCAGGCCAAGCCGGAGCCAGCCTCCCGGTTGCAGCGCTTCGGTTGCATCCGCCAGATGCAGCCAGACCCCCGCGACCAGCACAAGCCGAACCGCGGCGCGCAGCCGCCGGGATAACCGCAGGGCGTCTGTCAGCAGCAGCGCTCCGGACAGCAAGCCCAGTAGGCGAAGCAGCTCCTGATGGGAGGAACCGCCCATCGCCCGGAGCGGGTACAGCCACAGCCCGAAGATTCCGCACAGCAGGGCGGCAATGGCAAGCCGGTAGGCCAGCGGAAGCTCCGTTTCGTCCGCGAGAGCCGGTCCGCCGTCCCGGACGGAGGAGAAGGAAGCGGTTCTCTTCCGGTCCGGACGGGAACCCGCAGCGCTCAGAGCACTTGGCCGCGGCCGGCCCATGCCAGCCCGCCCCCTTCAGGTCTCCGCTGCCCCTGGTCCAGCCGATAGAGAACGGCCCCCAGGCGCCGGAGACTCTCTCCGATGCCGGCGGAGGACTTCCAGGCAGCGTCGGCGGCTTCTCCCGGAGCCGCCGCTGCGGGTGCTTCCTCGTCCCAGGCATAATACACCTGCACCTCCACGCCCTGGGCAAGCAGCCGGGCCAGGGCCGAAGCGCCGCTGCGCTCCAGCCGTCCGGTCACGACGGCCAGCGACATGCCGGGAAGGCACTGGCGGGACGCCTCCTCCAGCAGGGCGGCCAGGCTGCGGCTGCCCCCGGGGGCGACCTCGGCCATATAGGCCAGAACCCGTTCCGGGATGCGTCCGAGGCCTTCGTACCGGGCCTGCTGCTCCGGCCAGCCTTCGGCGAACAATTGCGTGTACGCCCGTTCCCGCTCGGCGGTCCGCAGCAGCCCCATAGCGGCCGAGACTGCAAGTTCAAAGGCGGGCGCCGGAGCCAGCCGCTCTGCCCCGGTCCCCGCTCGGGTCCCGGCGGGTGGGCGGAGCGGTTGATAGGCTGCGGCGTTGTTGTCCAGCACGATGCAGAGCATCCGGCTCCGTTCCCGCTCCGTCTCGCGGGTCAGCAGTTCTCCCCGGCGGGCGCTGCTCTTCCAGTGAACGCGGCTTAGCGGATCGCCCGGACGGTAGCTGCGGATATCGGACTCTTCGCCCTCTCCCCTGCCCCGGCGGACAGCGGCGCCCGCGCAGTCTGCAAGCGCGAGGGGTCCAGGACTGTAATACAGCGGCGCCGGCGTTACCAGAAGCTCGGGCCCGTCCCCCGTCTCACGGCTGCCGGTGAACCAGCCCGGAAGATCCCCCCAGACGGCCCGGCCGAGCTCCAGCCGGTGCCTCCCTCTCTGGATGCCATTCAATTCATAGTCGAAGCTCAGCTTGCGGCGGAAGCCCGGGAACAGCAGCGTTGTCCGGCATGTCCGGTTCCAGCGGTCTTCGGCCAGCAGCCAGGGAACCGGAAGCCAAGACGAGAAAGTCAGTTCTGTATGTACCGTGATCGTCCCCCCGGCTTCAAGGAAAGTGCGGGACAGGGTCCGGTCGGCGTTGAAGGCGCGCGGACCGAACAGATGCAGCGCGGCGCCGCCCAGCAGGAGCAGCCCGTACAGTTCCAGCAGGAACAGCAGGGAGGCTCCGCCCATCGCGGCATACAAGCCTGCCAGCAGCCCAAGCACGCCGAAGGCTCTCGCCCACTCCGCCGCCCGCCTTGGCGAAGATGAGCTCCCGCGCACATGCTTCTTCGATTCGCCTGTCGGGACCGCCTTCGGTCCGGGTGATGGGTCCGACAACAGATGGGAAGATCGCCCCGTTTCTAGCCGTGCTGTCTCCGCGCCGGTTACGGAGCTTGCCGTCATGGCAGACGGGCGATTCTTCTCCCGTGTGCCGGGGACGGATTCCTTCTCGGCGCCGGGTCTGCCGGTTCTTCTCCGGCTCCACAGTCTCCCCCGCTTCTGCCTCTTCCCGTCCGGAGCCCGGCTTGCCGAATCGGCCGCGCCGGCCCCGCTGCTCCGCTTTCCTCTGGGCGGATACCCTTCCGCCGATGCTGCTTCTTCCGCCGGCGGACCCGGGATTCGATCCGTCCCCCCGTTCCCGCCTTCCCGGAAGGAACGCTTGTATTCATTGGATTCCACTGGCCCGTCTCCCTTCTGTCAAGGATGGCTTCTCTTTCGAAGCCCTACGGCACCAGTATGCCCATGAACCAGCAGGTACAGACCGCTTGGGAAGGCCTCCCGGCGGAGCTCTCCATGCCGTTCCGATTCAGACTCTCCGGACAGAACCGCATTCGGACTCTAGCCCGCCTTCACTCTCCGTTCTTCCTGGCCGGAGACGGTCTCCAGCAGCGGATGCCCCATTCCGCCCAGCAGCGTCCGCAGCGGTACCCAGACCGTATCTCCGCGCATATAAGCTTCGTCCCCACCCGGCTTCCGCAGCGCGGCGGCAGTCCCTCCGGCTTCCCTGCTCCCTGTTATGCGCACCGTTCCCGAAGCCGGATCGGCGGTCAGCATCCTGCCGTTCCACTCCGCCCGGGCCGTCCGCGTGCTCGGGTCCCAGAACACGCGGCCGCCCAGCCGTTCGACCGCCGCCCGCAGCGGAACGGCGTAATGGCCGTCTCGAACCGCGTACTCTCCGGAAGCCAGCGTAGTCTGCATCATGCCGACTTCCAGAACAAGCGGCCGCCCGGCCGCGAACAGCTCCGCATTGGAGGCGACATGGCCCGCAATCCATGCGGCCGAAGGCGGAGTCCGCTTGGCATAGGCAGCGGAAGGATGGACCTTGAAGCGGACGGTGTCGGCTTCATCCTCCATCGTTTTGAATGTATACCCCGCCGCCCGGTAACGGGCAATAATCTCCGGCAGCGCCTCCGCGCTCGCTTCATGGCCCGCTCCGTCATGGAGAAGGAGAATGACGCGCTTCTCACCGAGACCCGCAAGGGATGCAGACAGAATGTCGGCTGCGGGCACGCCGCACCGCAGCGAGTCTCCGCTGTCCACCGTCCAGTCCGAGACCAGATAGCCCGCTTGCTTCATCAAATAGAAGTAGGTATCATCAAAATGACCGGCTGTTCCTCCGGGAGCCCGCACAAGCCTCGGACGTTGGCCGGTAATGAGCCGGAGCGTCTCCTCCGTCTCTTTGATCTCGCCCCAGAAAGCCGGAAAGCCGCTGTACAGCGTGCTGTAGGTATGATCATAGGTGTGGTTGCCGATGGTGTGTCCCTGCTCATAGATGGCGTTGATCCATTCGGGATGCCGCTTGGCCGCCTCGCCGAGCACGAAGAAGGTCGCCTTGATCTTCTCGCGCTTCAGAATATTCAATACGTCTGGCGTGACCTTGCTGGGTCCGTCGTCAAACGTCAGATAGATCGTCTTGGTCTGCTGCCGTCCGGTTCCCGCGGATTCGGATGAGGCAGGCGCCGCGGACAGAGATGCAGTCGCCGGAGGCTTCCCTTCGGAACGGCCCGCGTCTTTGGCAGCGTCAGCTGCCTTGGCGGCAGAACCGCCGGCAGCCTGGACTTTGGCGTCTCCCGACGCCGAAACCACGGAAGGACCGGAAGGAATCGGAGAGAAGCCTCCTCCCCCTCCGGCAAACACTGCGCAGAGTATAATTCCGGACATTGCGGCCGCCGCCCTGCGGCGAACGTTCAACCATGACAACATAAGCATGACCTCCAGCATTCTCGGGTGGGCCCCCCAATCAGGCCTCTTGTTGAATCATATGAGGACAGGCGGTCCGATAGACTAGACTGGAAGATATCCGTTTGGAGAGTGAGCATCTATGGAAATGCTGAAATGGATTCAGGAAATGTTCGCCGAATACGGGTACAGCGTGCTGTTCTTCGGCCTGCTGCTGGAGTTCGTCGCCTTTCCGTTTCCGGGCGAAACGACCATGGCCTTTGCCGGCTATTTGTCCTATATGGGCCGGCTGGATTTTCTGCTGCTGATTCTGATTGCCCTGGCCGGTACGACCATCGGGATGACCCTGACCTATGTCCTCGGGCTGAAGGCCGGCATGCCGTTCATCCAGCGCTACGGCCGCTGGTTCTTCTTCTCCCCCTCCAAGCTGGAGCGAACGCAGCGCTGGTTCGAGCGTTACGGCAGCTTCCTGGTGTTCGTCGGCTATTTCGTGCCGGGCGTCCGCCATTTTACCGGATACTTCTCGGGCCTGATTGCCCTTCCGTTCCGAAAATTCGCGCTCTATGCCTACTCCGGAGCTCTGGTATGGGTCGTGCTGTTCCTCGGCGTCGGCCGGGTATTCGGTCCGCAGTGGACGTCAGTCTTCCATCTGCTGGAGACCTACGCCGTCTGGATTGTTCTCGCCATCGTCCTTCCGGCCGCCCTCTTCCTGCTCTGGCGCAAACGGCGTTCAGTCGCTCTGTTGATATCCCGTCCCAAAGCGCTTGCCCTTCTGAAACCCAAGGTGAAGGTAGAGAAAACCTCAAGAAAACGCTGATTATCCGGCTGGCCGCAGTCCGTCCGGCGGCTCTGAAACCACGAAGAACCCTCCCATTCCCGGGAGGGTTCTTCGTTGTGCTGCGCACTTATTGAGAAAAGGTTGAGGTTCAGTTGGCCTTCAGGGCCTCTTGCTTGCCCGCTGCCGGAGCTTCTTCTTCCTGTGCCGCATAATCCGCCGCCGGCGAAGTCTTGCGGATGAAGAAGGCGAGCACGAAGGCGACTACGGCCACCCAGGTGGCAATATGGAAGGAGTACGTAATGCCGTTGACCATCGCGTCGTTCGTCACCTTCAGCATGCCGACTTTGTCGGTCTTCGAGACGGCTCCGCTCACGAGCGCTTCGGTGACGAGATCCTTGCTGCGGCTCGTGAAGAGGCTGACGAACAGCGCCATGCCGAGCGCGCCGGAGACCGTGCGCAGCGTGTTGGACATAGCCGTTCCGTGCGAGTTCAACCGCTGCGGCAGCTGGTTGAGGCCGGCCGTTGTGATCGGCATCATCAGCATGGACATCCCGAACATTCGCGCGGAGTAGATCAGAATCAGGTGCGTATAGCTTGTCGTTTCAGTGATCTGGCTGAATTCCCAGGTCGTAGCGACCGTGATGGCCAGACCGAGGACCGACAGCCATCTTGCGCCGATTTTGTCAAAGATAATACCGGTGATCGGAGACATAATACCCATCAGAATCGCGCCCGGCAGCAGCAGCAGACCGGAACGCATCGGTGTGAATCCGCGGACCTGCTGAAGATACAGCGGGAGCAGGATCATGGCCGAATACATCGCCATCGTAACGACGATATTAATAATTGTGGTCAGGGTGTACATGTTATAGCGGAAAATCCGGAATTCCAGCATCGGCTTCTCTGCGGTCATTTCCCGCCATACCAGCAGGATCAGGCCAATGACACCGACGATCAGCGAGACAATAACCGTACGGTTGTTCCAGCCGTCCGTTCCGGCATCACTAAAGCCGTACAGCAGGCCGCCGAAGCCCAGGGTGGAGAATATAATGCCGAGCTTGTCGAGCTTGGGCGAGGTCTTCTCGGTTACGTTCTGCATGAATTTCGCGCCCATGAACGTGGCAACCAGCGCCAGCGGCAGCACGATGTAGAACAGTACGCGCCAGGAATAGTTCTGCACCACCCAGCCGGACAGCGTCGGCCCGACCGCCGGAGCAAAGATCATGGCGATCGCCATCATGCCCATCGCCTTGCCGCGTTCTTCAATCGGGAAGATCATGAGGAAAATAATGTTCATCAGCGGCATCAGAATGCCCGCTCCCGCCGCCTGGATCAGACGGCCGATCATGACCATCTCGAACCCGGTCCCCGTCGCACAGACGAGCGTGCCGAGCGAGAAGAGAATCATCGCGGCCATGAACAGAAAACGGGTCGTGAACTTCTCGACCAGATAGGCGCTGATCGGAATCAGCACGCCGTTGACCAGCATGAAGCCGGTCGTCAGCCATTGGGCCGTATTCGCCTGAATGTTCAGGTCTTCCATCATCTTCGGCAGCGCGACGTTCATCAGCGTCTGATTCAGCGTCGCTACGAAGGCGCCGATAATCAGAGCGGCCATGAGCGGGCCTCTGCGAATGTGGGATACCGCCGAGGCAGTTTTTGCAGTCATTGTACTCATAATTCGTTGCTTTCTCTCCTTTGTTCTAAAATCTGAATCATATCTTCATGAATGCGAAGCAGCGTCTGAACATCTTCGTCCGAAAGCCGGTCCAGGGAATCTACATGATGCTGAAACAGCACGTGGGCCTGCTCCATAATCCGCTCTCCTTCTTCCGTCAAAGCCAGCCTGCAGATTCGCCGGTCCTCCTCGGACCGTACTCTCGTCAGCCAGCCGGATTTCACCATCCGTTCCACAACTCCGCTGACCGCGCTGTTGCCTTGATGCATCAGCTCCGCAAGCTCGGAGATCCGAATCTCCGGATGCTGGCTCACTTTGCGCAGAACCGTCAGCTGAGTTCCCGTAATGTTGCACTGTTCGGCTCCTCTGGACAGCAGTTGATGAAAAACATGGCTCAGACGCCGGAAGGAGGTCATAATTTCTTCTAGCTGTGTGTTCTCCTCCACCCCGTTCACTTCTTCACTCCATTCCAACCTGATAATTATTTCGCATGCGAATTATTTTACTATTTATCTAATCCTTTCGTCAAGAAGATTTCTGAAAGTTGCTGATTCATTTTCAGGACAAGCAATCATTTCCGGAATAAGCCGCAATGAAAAAAGCCCAAGGGCCGCAGGGCCCGGGCTTCCTTCACTGGATGGATTTATGGATTCCAGACTTCCCCAACATCCAAGTTCAACTTATGCGTATTAATGATTACGGTATGATCATTCTCCCATTTCACTTGAACTTGCTCTGCCCGCTTCTCCGTATAGACTCTTTTGGTGAACCAGAGCGGCCCATCCAGTTCCCCTACAATTCCAAAGCTCCCCATCGCGCCTGCATCGGTACGATAAAATTTAAGGGTGTACGTGCGATCCGGGGATTGGGAAGTGGCGATCCGTTCTTTTGAGCCCGAGAACATGTTTGTAAACAACAAGGCCGCAAGAAGTACGAGCGTTGAAATCAAAGAAAGCACGGCAGAGATCCAGCTTCTCATCCTCAAGAACCGGCTTGACCGGTCGCGGAAACCGGCCAGGGCGCTTATCAAGACAAGGACAGATCCAATGAGAATCGCATAGACCGGCGGGAGGAGTTCCCACTCGCTATGGATGTTCATATACACTGTATATCCGGTCAGGATATACAACACCAGCACTCCTGCAAAGGACAACCCGTTCCACAGCCTCATGGCATCCCCTCCTTGTTGTTCCGTAACCGCCGTAATCGCCCTAATCGCCCTAAATCCGAACCTTCCTAGACATGTACCGCTTCCGCCCGCAGACCCGTCTCCGCCGGGCCGCCCAGCCCCTTCGCAATCGACATCATCAGCTTGATGCGGTTGCTCTGGTTGACGACACTGACGCCGGCATCGTAGTCGATGGCCGCGATATTCGCTCCGGGGTACAGCTCTTTCAGGCCCTTGATCATGCCTCGTCCGGTAATATGGTTCGGCAGACAGGCGAACGGCTGGATGCAGACAATATTGGAGACCCCGTGGTCGAGCAGCTCCATCATCTCCGCAGTCAGGAACCAGCCCTCGCCCATCTGGTTGCCGACGGAGACGAGCCGACCCGCCTTCTCGGCCAGCCGGTAAATGCTCTCCCCGCCCTTGGACAGGCCGGCCGCCTGAAGCGCCGCCGATACCGGCTTGCGGTACATCTCCAGATACGAAATGAGCAGCGGGTTGATGTAGCCCAGCGTCTTGCTTTTGCCGAACTGCTCCGCTTTGTAGATCGGGTTATACAGGCAGTAGAAGATGAAGTCCATAAAATCGGGCATGACGGCCTCGCCGCCCTCGGCTTCGATCATCTCGACGATCCGGTTATTGGCGTCCGGGTGGAACTTGATCAGGATTTCGCCGACGATGCCGACCTGCGGCTTGGTTCCGTCCATGACCGGAAGTCTGCCGAACTCCAGCGCAATCTCCCGGGACAGGCGTCTGTATTCGCGGAAGGAGAACGCAGACAGGCTGTCCTTGCAGCGTTCCATGCTGCGGCGGAACAGGCGTTGCGCACTGCCCGGCTCCAGCTCGTAGGGCCGGAAATGGTGAAGCAGCCGGAGCAGCAGATCGCCGTAACAGGCGGCTGCGAACATCCGGTTGATCATTTTGAGGCCGATACGGAAGCCCGGCTGCGTCTCCAGCCCCGAGGCGTTGAGCGAAATTACCGGAATCCGCCCGAGACCGGCGTCCGCCAGCGCCTTGCGAAGCAGCGTGATGTAGTTGGTCGCCCGGCAGCCGCCGCCGGTCTGGGACATGATAACGGCCGTCCGTTCGGGGTCATAATCGCCTTTCTTCAGGGCCGAGAGAATCTGGCCGATTGTCACAATCGCCGGGTAGCAGGCGTCGTTGTTGACGTACTTCAGCCCTTCCTCCGTCTCTTCGGGACCGGTTGTCTCCAGAACCTTCAGGCGGTAGCCGAAATCGCGGAAGACGCGCTCGAACAGCTCGAAATGAACCGGCGACATCTGCGGAGCGAGAATCGTGTAGCTCTCCCGCATCTCTTTGGTGAACGGCACCGCCGTTTCCGCCGCGGCCGCCGCCTGCGGCTCGATCCCGTGCCGCTCCCGTTCGCGCATGGCGGCCAGCAGTGAACGCAGGCGGATGCGGGCCGCGCCGAGATTGCTGATCTCGTCGATTTTGATGAGCGTGTATACTTTGTTGCTGCGCTCCATAATCTCCTGGACGGCGTCGCAGGTAATGGCATCAATGCCGCAGCCGAAAGACGTCAGCTGCACGAGCTCCAGGTCGGTGCGGCGGGCCGCCACCCGGGCCGCCCGGTACATCCGGGCATGGTAGGTCCACTGGTTGACGACGCGGACATCGCTCTCCCGGTTGTCGAGATGGCAGATGGCATCCTCGGTCAGCACCGCGAGCCCCATTCCGGTGACCAGGTCCGCAAGCCCGTGATTGATCTCGGGATCGGCATGATACGGATGTCCGCACAGCAGGATGCCCTTCGTCCCGGTCCGCTCCAGGAAATCGAGCGTTTCTTCTCCCTTGCGCCGGACATCTCCCTTGGCGCTGTCGGCTTCCATGAGGCCCGCCTGAACGGCGGCTGCAATTTCATCCCGGGGAAGCTCGGGGAACGTCCGGGAGAGACCCTTGATCAGCGCCGGAATATCGTCGAACGTCAGGAACGGGCTGACCAGCGGGATGCCCCGTACTTTGAGGGCATCCATGTTGTTGCGGATAACTTCCGGATACGACGCGACCACCGGGCAATTGAAATGATTGTCGGCGGCCCGGTCCTCTTTCTTCTCGTACACGACGGCGGGATAGAAAATAAAATCGATCTTCCGCTCCAGCAGGCTCTGCACATGCCCGTGCGCCATCTTGGCCGGATAGCAGATCGCCTCCGACGGAATCGTATCCATCCCGCTCTCGAACAGCTTCTTGCTCGACTTCGGGGACAGAATGACCCGGTAGCCCAGCCGGGTGAAGAAGGTGTGCCAGAACGGATAGTTCTCGAACAGATTCATCGTGCGCGGAATTCCAACCGTTCCCCGCACGGCGGCAGGCTCCGGCAGCGGCTCGTAGGCGAAGAAGCGGTCGTACTTGTACTGCATCAGATTCGGCAGGGTGTTCTTCTCTTTCTTCCCTCCGGCTCCGCGCTCGCAGCGGTTGCCGGTAACATGGAAGCTCCTGTCGGCAAAACGGCTGATCGTCAGCGCGCAGTTGTTGCCGCAGCGGCCGCACCGTCCCTGGGTGACCTCGCAGGTGAACTGCTCCAGTTCCTCCGGCCCGAGCAGCGTGCTCGGCTGGCCTTCGGCGGCCCGCTCCCTGGCAAGCAGCGCGCAGCCGTAAGCGCCCATGACGCCCGCGATATCCGGGCGGACGACTTCCCGGCCGGTCTGCAGCTCCAGCGCCCGCAGCACCGCTTCGTTGTAGAAGGTGCCGCCCTGAACGATAATATGCTGGCCGAGGTCCTCGGGATTGCGGACCTTAATAACCTTCTGCAGCGCATTCTTGATAACCGAATAGGCGAGGCCCGCCGACAGGTCGGGCAGCGACGCCCCTTCCTTCTGAACCTGCTTCACCTTCGAATTCATGAACACCGTGCAGCGGGAGCCAAGGTTGACCGGGCGCCGGGCCTCCAGCGCCGCCGCCGCAAAGTCGGCGATGCCGTAGCCGAGCGCCGCAGCGAAACTCTCCAGGAACGAGCCGCAGCCCGCCGAGCAGGCTTCGTTCAGCATGAGGCTGTCGATTGCCCCGCCCCGGATCTTGATGCATTTCATATCCTGACCGCCGATGTCGAGAATGAAATCGACCTCCGGCATGAACCGGGCGGCCGCCTTATAATGCGCCACCGTCTCCACCTCGCCGCTGTCCGCCTTCAGCGCGGCCTTGATGAGTCCTTCTCCATAGCCGGTTACACAGCTGCCCGCGATGAAGCAGCCGTCCGGCAGCAGGGCGTAGATCTCCCCAAGGGCGTCCTTGACGGACTGCAGCGGACTGCCCTGGTTGCTGCCGTAATGCGTATGCAGAATCTCGTCATCGGCCCCGGTGAGCACCAGCTTCGTCGTGGTCGATCCGGCATCGATCCCGAGATAGACCGGTCCCCGGCAGGCCGCCAGATCGCCGCGCGCCGCGGCGGCCCGGCCGTGCCGAAGACGAAACGCCGCCAGTTCTCCGGCATCCCGGAACAGCGGCGGCAGCTCGGCGTCCGCAGCCCGGTCGGCCGCAAAATCCACGGCCGCAATCCGCCGGATCCATTCGCCGACGGGCAGAACGTCCATCGGCTCTGCGGCCAGCGCGGCGCCGATGGAGACGAAATACTGCGACCGTTCCGGGAACCGGATCTCCTCCGGGTTCAGACCCAGCGTCTGAACGAACCGGGCCCGAAGCTGCGGCAGGAAGGTCAGCGGGCCGCCGAGGAACGCGACCCTTCCCTTGATCGGGCGGCCGCAGGCCAAGCCGCTGATCGTCTGGTTGACGATGCTCTGGAAGATCGAAGCGGCGACATCTTCCCGCTTCGCCCCTTCGTTCAGCAGCGGCTGAACATCGCTTTTGGCGAACACGCCGCAGCGGGAAGCGATCGGGTAGATGCGCGTGCTCCCGGCCGCAAGCTCGTCCAGACCTCCGGGATCCGTCTGGAGCAGAGCTGCCATCTGGTCGATGAACGCCCCGGTACCGCCGGCGCAGGCATTGTTCATCCGCTGCTCCACGCCGCCGCTGAGGTAGATAATCTTGGCATCCTCGCCGCCGAGTTCGATCGCCGTGTCGCAGTCCGGCAGCAGCTCGTAGATGGCCTTCGTGCAGGCGATGACTTCCTGAACGAACGGAATGCCGCCGAGCTTGGAGAGAGACAGTCCCGAGGAACCGCTTACGGAAAGGGCCGCCTCGCTTCCGGGGAAACGGGCGGCTACCTCTTCCAGCAGCGAACGGACCGCGGTCTGGATATCGCTATAATGTCTCGCATAATTCTGATGGACAACTCTTCCGTCTTCCAGTACGACCAGCTTGGCGGTCGTTGAGCCTACATCCAGGCCGATCACGAGCGGCTGCATTATGGAATCACCATGCCTTGTTGCAAATTTTAACAATTCATATTGCAACTATATCATGAGTGATGCAGCCGGAGGCTGTTACAAATGTAACAGCCAGGGGCAGAAAACGAGAGGCGTGTCCCGCTCTATAAACCGGCGGCGGCGTCCTCTGCATGCCCTTTTACTTTCACCTTGCGCCATATCTTCTGCACGGTTCCGTCTTCGCCGATCAGGAACGTCGACCGGACTATCCCCATGAACTCCCGGCCGTACAGCTTCTTGAGCTGCCACACGCCGTAGCTCTCGCTGACCCGGTGATCTTCGTCCGAGAGCAGCGGGAACGGCAGGCTGTTCTTCTCGGCGAAGCGGGCATGCGACTTGGGGCTGTCCGGGCTGATGCCGAGCACCACTGCGTTGCGGTCGGCAATCGCTTCATAACGGTCCCGGAAATCGCACGCTTCCTGGGTACAGCCGGGCGTGCTGTCCTTCGGGTAGAAATAGAGCAGGACCTTGCGGCCCCTGAACTGGCTGAGGCGAACGGTCTCTCCCCCGGCTGCCGGAAGGGCGAAATCCGGTGCGGGATCTCCGATATGGAGAGACTCCGGGGACGGCGATGAATCTGTAATCTTCTGGGTCATAAGCGAATTCTCCTTCTCTGCTTCGGGCTGGCGTCAATCCTGTAATTGCTTGTACTTTTAAAAGAAATTATAATAGAAGAACTGTACTCGCGAAAGGAAGAACGAGAGATGCCGCCAAGATCGAAACGACATGCCAAGAAGAAGACAAGCAAGTCCAAAAAACCGCTTCTCTGGACGCTTCTGGTCCTCCTCCTGCTGGTTCTCGGCTTCGCCGCCTACTACTTCGGCTCTCTCTACAAGGGCCTGGACAATCTGCAGAAGAATAAGGACGAGTCCCCCTTCGCCGGCGTGGTTCAGCCGTCGGGAACACCGGTCCCTACCCCGCCCAAATGGGAAGGCAGCGAACCGGTCAACATTCTGCTTATGGGCGTGGATGCGCGCGGCATCAAGAAAGGCGAGGTTCCGCGTTCCGACACCATGCTGGTCGCTTCGCTCGATCCCGTGAAGAAGAAGATTCATCTCTTCTCGATCATGCGGGACACGTACACCTCGATCCCGGGCTACAAGAACAACAAGATCAACAGCGCGATTACCCACGGACCGGATACGGCGGTCCAGGCCGTCAGTGATCTGCTCGGCATTCCGATCCAATACTGGGTCTACACGGATTTCCAGGGCTTCATCAAGCTGGTCGATGCCGTCGGCGGCGTGGATTATTATGTCGAGAAGGACATGGTCTATAAGACCATTGCCGATGCCGAGTACAACATCGACTTGAAGGAAGGCTACCAGCACCTTGACGGAGCCAAGGCGCTGCAGTACGTCCGCTTCCGCCACGATGCCACTTCCGACTTCACGCGGACGGAACGCCAGCGCGCCTTCCTCGGCGCCGTCGCCGACAGACTCAAGAGCACGACGTCGCTGCTGAAGCTGCCGTCCATTCTGAATCAGCTGGTGCCTTACGTGGATACCAACCTTTCGGTATCGGATATGTGGAAGCTCGCCAGCGTCGGCTATGACAGCTCGATTGCCGGCAGTGCGCAGATCCCGCCGAACAACCTGCTTGTCGAAGAATCGATGGGCTCCCTGGGCGATGTGCTCAGCATCCGCAGCGACGACAAGCTGAGAGCATATGTTCAGGATGTGCTGAATGCGCCGGACCCTTCGCCGTCCCCGGCAGCCACGGCTTCTCCGGCGGCTTCCGCCGCCTCCGGGCAATAGTCCCGCAGCCTGCTGCGGCTGCTTCCCTTCCAGCGGCCAGGCCGTGTCCGAAACGTTATACGCATACGCGGCAACCACGCCAGCGGGCGGAAGGCGCATCAGCGCCCTCCGCCCGCTGCGCGCTTAAGCTCGTTCTTCCCTGATTACCGGCCGCCCCCATGCGGCTTCACCCCAGAAAGGATGACCCGAATGAATCGTTCCAACTCCGAGCAATTGTACGAGGAAGCTCTCCGGCATATCGTTGGAGGCGTCAACAGTCCGTCCCGTTCCTTCAAGGCCGTCGGCGGAGGCGCTCCCGTCTTCATGAAGCGCGCCTCCGGCGCGTATTTCTTCGACGAGGACGGCAACCGCTATATTGATTACCTGTGCGCCTTCGGCCCGATTATTACCGGACATGCGCATCCGCATATTACCCGGGCGATCACCGAGGCCGCCGAGAACGGCGTCCTGTACGGCGTGCCCACCGCGCTTGAGGTGAAGCTGGCCAAAATGCTCAAGGACGCCATTCCGTCCCTCGACAAGGTCCGCTTCGTCAATTCCGGCACCGAAGCCGTCATGACGACGATCCGCGTGGCCCGCGCCTATACGGGCCGCACCAAGATCATCAAGTTCGCCGGCTGCTACCACGGCCATTCCGACCTTGTGCTCGTCGCCGCCGGTTCGGGCCCTTCCACGCTCGGCATTCCGGACAGCGCCGGCATCCCGGGCAGCATTGCCCAGGAGATCATCACCGTTCCGTTCAACGATCCGGACGGCCTGAAGGCGGCCCTGGAACGCTGGGGCGACGACGTCGCAGCGGTCATGGTCGAACCGATCGTCGGCAACTTCGGTATGGTAATGCCGCAGCCGGGATTCCTGGAAGTCCTCTGCAAGATGGCGCACGACAACGGCTCGCTTGTCATCTACGACGAAGTCATTACGAACTTCCGCTTCCACTACGGCGGCGCGCAGAACTTCGCCGGTCTTGCGAACCACGACGCGATTATGCCGGACCTTACGGCCATGGGCAAAATCTTCGGCGGCGGCCTGCCTATCGGCGCCTACGGCGGCCGCAAGGCGATCATGGACCAGGTCGCGCCGCTCGGCCCCGCCTATCAGGCCGGCACGATGGCCGGCAACCCGGCGTCCATCTCCGCCGGCATCGCCTGCCTGGAAGTGCTCCAGGCCGAAGGCGTCTACGAGGAAATGGACCGGCTGGCCGCCAAGCTCGCGTCCGGCCTGAAGGAATCGGCCGACCGCTGCGGCATTCCGCTGACCATCAACCGGATTCGCGGCTCGTTCTCGACGCATTTCTGCGATCACCCGGTCACCAACTATGAGGAAGCCCAAGACACGGACGGCGAAGCGTTCGCCCGCTTCTTCCGGCTTATGCTCGACCGGGGCATCTACCTGGCCCCTTCCAAGTACGAAGCCTGGTTCCTGACCACGGCCCACACCGAGGCCGACATCGACGAGACGCTGGAAGCTGCGGAAGCCTCGCTGAAAGCGATGGCCTAAGCAGGGCAGGTTCCGGCAGTCCCGGCGCTGTAACCCGCAGGCGCGGGTCATAAGCGCTGACGCCGCGCTGCAAGAAACCAAAAGCCGCAGACCCGATGAACGGGACTGCGGCTTTCTTTTGGCGCATCCGTGAAGGCTTCACGTGCCGGGGGGCCGGCGCTTACTCTCCGTCCCGCTCCCACACGCTGCGAATCGGCACATCCTGCGGCAGCTTGAACGGGTTGCCCGCCGGAATGCGGTCGTAGAACATGATTCCATCGAGATGGTCCATTTCATGCTGGACAACGATGGCGGTATAGCCCTTGAAGCGCAGCTGCACTTCCCGGTTCGAGACCGCGTCGAAGCCCTTCAGCTTCACCGACTCGTAGCGGGGAACGAAACCGTCCACCGGCCGGTCCACCGACAGGCAGCCCTCGCCTTCGGGCAGGTAGACCATCGCCACCGAATGGCTGATGATCTTCGGGTTGGCCAGCGCCAGTTCAATCTGCTCTCCCCGCTCATTCGTCGTGTACATGGCGAACATGCGCTTGGCAAGGCCGATCTGATTCGCCGACAGCCCCACGCCGGAACGCAGCTTGTAGGCCGCAGCCATCTCCTCGTCCTGGCTGTTCTTCAGAAATTGCAGCATGCACAGCAGCTCGCCGCGCTCCTCTTCTCCAAGCGGAAGCGGCACCGGTCTGGCCTTCTCCCGCAGCACGGGATGGCCCTCGCGCACGATATCATCCATCGTCAATATATAATCCGGAGTAAATCGAATTTCAGACACTGCCTGTTCTCCACCTTTGTACGGAGTTGTTCCTGCCATTGTATTTACGGATTTATAAAAGCGGTACGCAAATGGGCGCTGTACTGCACGTCAAAGCCGAGGCCGGAGGCCAGCGCCGCCAGCGGCAGATACGTTTTGTCGGTCTTGCCGACTTTCTGGAGGAACGCCGGCGTCGCAAGCGCTACGGGCTGGCCGTTCACCTTCATCGTCTTGGAACCGATCGTGATCACAATGGTCCGCGAACCGTTGACAATCGTGGCGCTCGCAGTGCGGTTGTCCCATTTGCCCTGCACGCCCATCGCCTTCAGCACATCCGCCAGCGCCAGGAAGTTCTGGCCGCTCTTGAGGATCGGCTTGTTCGGCGTATTCAGCTCCGTGCTGTTGACCACAATCGTCATCGGCGGCTGCTGGCCTGCAGGCAGCGGAACCGTCAGCGCGGCGGGCACCCGGTACTGGCTCCAGATCGCTTCGGCGAAGGTCTGGGCGATCCGTTCATACCCGTCCTGGGTCGGATGAATATCGCCGTCCTTGAGAAAATGGGTCAGCGACCCCTCGGCGCCCCGGAACCGCTCCGATACCGGGATCAGCACGACTTTGCCTCCGTCCGTGCTTGCCGCTGCGGCGATCTCCTTCGCCGCGGCGGTGAACTGGTCGGCCGCCGCATTCAGCTTCTGGTAGACAGGGCCGGCAATGGACGGCACCGGCTGATACTGGTCGGCCAGAAGGATAACCGCCGACGGATTCACGCTGCGAATATTGGCGAGCGATGCCGTCAGATTCTCCTTATAGCCGGCCAGCCGCTGAGCGAAGCCGGTCTGGAATTCCGGGTCCGGCAGCTTCTGGACGTTCTTGAACAGGTCCATGACGTCATTCCCGCCGATCGTAATGACAATCAGGTCGGCGGCGGCAAGATCGGTTCTGGCCTGCGGCACGCCGGATGCGAAAGCGGCGATCCGGGGATCGGCAAGACCGGCCTGAATCTCCTCCGGCTTGACCGCCGTTCCGGCCCGGACCGCAGCGGTGTAATGCTTCAGTCCGGCCGACGTCAGCCCGAGAATGCCTTCATTGACCAGCGTCGCCCGCTCGCCCCGGTACCAGGCCTGCTCCAGCAGCCGGTCCGCATAGCCGTAGGCCTGACCGGCCTCGGTCATGCCGGGCTCATAGCCCGCTGTAATGGAATCGCCCAACGCGACGAGATGGAACTCGCGCGGCGCTACCGCTGCGGCAGCGGCGGCTGATCCGCTCCCCGCCAGCCATTGCGAGGCCAGCAGCAGACCGCCGGCCAGAGCCGCTCCGGTTATTCTCCAGAACTTGTTCAAATAGATTCCTCCCCTCGGTAGTGCCCTTATTCTATCATTAATCGCCAGGGGAGTTATAGAGTCCCGGGAAGCGTCAGACCCGCATTGCATGAAAAAAAGCGGGGGCTTGCCCCCGCTTCTTCCTTCTTGGCCTGCCGCCAAGCGCCGGCGTCAGCCCTCCGTCCGCTTCGGCCCGGAGTCCTGCGCCCCGTCAGCGTCCGGCTCCGATTCGGCTGTCTTCCGGACCGCCGCTTCGCCGGATGCCGGTCCGCCGGGAGGCTTGGCGCTCCCGGTATCCGCCCCGCTGCCGGCTTCGGCTGCCCGGGCCTGCGCCCGCTCCATGTACTTGTCGTACCGGTTATCCAGCTCGGTGCCGAACTGCCGGAAACGGACGGTCTCCTCCACAATGGGATCGAATGTCGTCTGGATGCGAACCTCGTAGCGCGGAGACAGCCGGCGAAGCTGTTCTTCGGTCTCGTCGCTCTGTTCCACCAGTTCTCCGGCTTCCAGAAGCTCCATCAGACGGCGTTCCAGTTCGGCGTCTTCTCCGCCGGTCTCTACCGCTTCTTCGCTTCGGCTGTTCTTCCGTTCTTCATTCTCTGCCATGCCGAATTCCCGCTCCCTTCGCGCTTCTTCCACCGGCCGGTCGCCGGGCTGCTTCTTCCCTCTGCTTACTCTCCGGCAGCCCCGGCTTCCCGCAGCGTGGTCAGCAGCTCGTCATGAATCAGGCCGTTCGTTGCCGCAATGTTCCGGCTGCCAATCGTATAGGGCGCGCCCGAAATTTCCGTCACGGTGCCGCCCGATTCCGTCACCATCAGCACCCCGGCGGCGCAGTCCCAGGGACTGAGGCCGAATTCGCAGTAGCCGCTGACGCGGCCCGCCGCAACATAGGCGAGATGCAGCGCCGCCGATCCGGCGGCCCGGACGCTGCGCACCTTCGGCAGCAGCGCCTGAAGACCGGCCAGATTGGCAGGCTGGGCATGCACGCGGTCCGGCGGGAACCCTACGGCAAGCAGGCTGTCGTCCAGCTTCCGCTCCGCCGAGACACGGGTCTTGATGCCGTGGCGGTAGGCGCCCTTGCCCTTCTCGGCGACGAACATTTCGTCGCGGATCGGGTCATAGATGATGCCGACCGACAATTCGCCTTTGATGTACAGCGCAATGGAGACACAGTAGAACGGGAAGCCGTGGACGAAGTTCACGGTGCCGTCCACCGGATCGACCACCCACAAATACTCGTTCTTCTCCGCCTCGCGCCGAGCAAAATCCGCGAGCGGCGTTCCCGGTTCCACACTCTCTTCTCCCAGGAAGGCATGATGGGGATAATGCGTCATCACGAGCCGGCGCACCATTTGCTCGACGCCCTTGTCCACTTCAGTGACCAGATCCTGGGCGGACGCCTTCGTTCCGACCTCCTTGATCTGCCCCTGTCTGCTCTTGATGAATTCTCCGGCCTTGGCGGCCGCGTTGATGGCGACTGCCGTGTAGCCCTTCCCCGTCACGATGTAAGGCTCGCGCTCCTGGCCGCCTGGATTGGTCGCATTCATGACTTCACTTCGCTTTCTGGATCGTGTTCAATCACCCGATAATATGGTATCCGCCGTCTACATAAATCGTCTCTCCCGTGATGCCCCGGGCCAGATGGCTCATCAGGAACATCGCGGTGTCGCCCACCTCGGCGACGTCCGTGCCCCGCCGCAGCGGCGCCTTCTCCTCCACAATGCGCAGAATCGAATTGAAATCGCTGATGCCCTTGGCCGCCAGCGTCCGGATCGGACCCGCCGAAATGGCATTGACGCGGATATTGTCCGGTCCCAGGTCGCTTGCCAGATAGCGGACAGAGGCTTCCAGCGCCGCCTTCGCCACGCCCATGACATTATAGTTGCGCATTACACGCTGCGCGCCCATGTAAGTCATGGTCAGAATCGAACCGCCTTCGGTCATGAGCGGATGCAGCCGCTGCGCGACCGCCACCAGGGAATAGGCGCTGATATCATGCGCCAGCGCAAAGCCGGAACGGGATGTGTCCGCAAAACGGCCCTCCAGATCCTCTCCCTTGGCAAAAGCAATGCTGTGCACAATGCCGTGCAGCACGCCGAATTCTTCCTTCAGCGCCGCCGCCAGCGTGTCGATGTCTTCGTCTGCCGTCACGTTGCACGGCAGGATGAGGGAACCCGGCAGCGTCTCGGCCAGCTTGCGCACACGCCCTTCCACCCGTTCGCTCTCGTATGTAAAAGCCAGACGCGCGCCCTGTTCGGACAGGCTCTTGGCAATCGCCCAGGCGATGCTTCGGTCGTTGGCCACGCCCATTACGACAATATTCTTCCCTGCGAGCAATTCTCCCATGATTCCAGATTCCCCTTATATTTAGAATTGGAGACCGCCGGCTCTAAGCGGATGCCCGGCCTCCCGCTGCCTTCACCGTACCTTATTTCGTCCGGCAGATCAAGTGAGGGACGGATTCCCTAGGACTCGATGACAACCGAGGCTCCATCCCGCACGGAGACGCCGCTGCCGGGAATTGCGGCAATCGCCTTCAGTTCCTCCATCAGCCCGAACAGGGCGCCGTCCTTGGCCTTCGCTTCGATCATGACATCGACGGCCGGCGTGTCCGCTGCGATCCGCTTGAGGAACGACAAGAGCGGCGCGGGCTCCACCCCGTCGGCATGGCTGCGCAGATCGGACGGTCCGCGCGGACTGGAGACGTGGATCTTCGGCGGCAGCGTCCCTCCTTCCGGCACATCGGCAAGCGCCAGCGGAGTCTGCCAGGTCCGCAGAATGGCGGGCCACAGCTCCCAGGGGCGCTCGCCGTCATTGTTGACCCACTGGTGATGAATATCCAGTACCATCGGAACGCCCAGATCCAGACAGACCGCCAGCGTCTCGGGAGCATTGAAGGTCTTGTCGTCGTTCTCCAGCGTGATCCGCTTCTGCAGCCGCTCCGGAAGCTCGCGGAAATGCCGTGCGAACCGGTCCGAAGCTGTGGGCTTGTCCCCATAGGCTCCGCCGATATGAATATTGTTCTTCGCGGTGGCGGGCAGATTCATCGCTTCCAGCATGTCCACATGATGCTCCAGGTCGCGCACCGATGCCGCCAGCACTTCCGGTCTGGGCGTGCTCAGAACCGTAAAATGATCGGGGTGAAACGATACCCGAATCCCTTTGTCCGTCGCGTACGCGCCGACCTCGGCAAAGTCGGCGGCCAGAGCCGTCATGGGGTCCCAGTCGGCGAGATCGGGATGCGTCGCCAGCGGCACCAGCTTGGACGTCATCCGGTAGACCCGGATGTCCGAGCCGGCGTTATGCTTCAGTAGCCGCAGCGTGTTGTGCAGATTGCCGCGGGCAATGCTCTCCAGCCGGCGGATGGCCGCTTCGCGGTCGTCCAGCTTGCGGAAGGAAGCCATCGTCATCGTCTTGGACGGCGAACAGTCGGGGATCACCGTGGACATTGCGACATAACCGAAGCGGACAATCATTTGCCTGCCCGTTCCCCGAAGAACATCTCGTAAGCGAGGGCGGTCTGC
This sequence comes from Paenibacillus glufosinatiresistens, assembly GCF_031470375.1. NCBI lineage: Bacteria > Bacillati > Bacillota > Bacilli > Caryophanales > Paenibacillaceae > Paenibacillus > Paenibacillus glufosinatiresistens. The sequence continues at coordinate 278,463 of NZ_JAVFHT010000004.1, read as the reverse complement.
ACCCGGGACTCTTCCTCATTCAACTTCCGGACGAGCTCCATCTCGACCGCTGTAATTTCATGGCCCTGGAAGTTGATTTCGGCGATGGACGCCGAAATCTTCACAATGGCGACAGCCGTGTTGTCCGGCGTGTAGGCGATGACCTTCTGACCGGTCGGATAGACGCGGAAGCCCTGCTTGACCATCTTGGTGCGCCCGTACTCCAGCAGCTCGTACAGCTCCTGCTCGTTCTTGAACTTGCATACCGAATTGAACTCCGTCTGAAATCCCATAGTCCCATCTCCCTCAAGGCCAGCGGCCTGATTGTATCCCTCTTCCGCCGGCGGGGAGGTTACCCCGCCCGGCCGGAACGCGGGCCCGTACGCCCAGTATAGGTTAACCGCCGCCGCGGCATACCCGCTGCCCGTCCCTGCGCTCCGCCTCCTTGGACGAAGCCTCCGGACAAGACGCGAATGCGCGCGCTAGACCGTGTCGTTGTCGTATTTGAGATTCTGCCGGTCCGAGAACCGCTCCAGCGCCAGCTCGATCATCCGGTCGAGCAGCGCCTGATACGATACGCCCGTCTCGCGCCACAGCAGCGGATACATGCTGAACGGCGTAAAGCCCGGCATCGTGTTGACTTCATTGATCAGAATCGCGCCGTCGCTTCGGCGGACGAAGAAGTCGGCCCGCGTAATGCCGCTTCCCTCAATCGCGCGGAAAGCCTTCACGGCCGCTTCGCGCAGCCGGTCCGCCGTCTCGGGATCGACGGGAGCCGGAATGAGCATCTGCGATTTGCCGTCGATGTATTTGGCCGCATAATCGTAGTAGTCGCCCGAAGAGACAATCTCGCCGGGAACGGACGCTTCCGGATCATCGTTGCCGAGCACACTGACTTCAAGCTCGCGGGCATCGACGAACTCCTCGATGATGACCTTGGTATCATAGCGCAGCGCCGTCTCCACCGCCTGAATCAGGCCTTCCTTGTCGGAAGCCTTGGAAATGCCGACGCTGGAGCCGAGATTGGCCGGCTTGACGAACATCGGATAGCCGAGCCGGTCCTCCAGATCGAAGATGAGATCATGGCTCTTGCGCTTCCAGACGCCTGCGGTGAAGTAGCAGTATTTGCACTGATCCAGACCCTCTTCGTCGAACAGCTTCTTCATAACCACCTTATCCATGCCTGCAGCCGAAGCCAGCACGCCGGCCCCCACGTAAGGGATATTCGCCATTTCAAAAAGTCCCTGTATCGTCCCGTCTTCGCCGAACGTTCCGTGAAGCATCGGGAACATAACGTCGATTTGCCGGTCTCCTGCGGCAAGTCCCGCGAATACGGCGTTGAGCGCCTTGCCCATATCCGGCTCCACGCTCTCCAGCTTCATCTGTTCGGGCGCACGAAGAGGCGAATCCAGACGCTCTCCGATCTTCCATACCCCCTGCTTGGAAATATAGAAGGGAATAATGGCATATTTCTCGTAGTCAAAGGCGTTCATGACGGCAAAAGCGGTCTGCAGCGAAACTTCATGCTCGCCCGAGCGCCCCCCGTACACCAGACCGACGGTAATTTTGGCGTTGTTCATTCCTGTACCTCTCTCTTATAAATAATCTGCAATATGAAAAAAACGGTACGTTGTTCGCTCGGTCCAGGCATACGAATCGCGATAGTCCCAGTAGCGGTGCCGGCTCGGCACCGTGTGCGCGTTGACAAGCGGCATGCCGCCCGCGTCGAACGCGGCGACGACGGTGCTGTGCTGATAGCGTCCATCCCCGTCCCAGTCGTACAGGATGCAGTCGCCGAGCTGCAGCTCTTCCGGCCGGGCCACTTCTTCAGCCCGAAGACCCTGGGTCCGCTCTCCTTCCAGATATTTGCGAAGGCTGTTGGACACCGCCCAGCTGTAGCTCCACCACTCCTGTCCGCCGATCCGTCCTTTATACCACCAGCCCGTTTCTCTTTTACCAGTATAGAGGAAAGGAGCACCCCCTGCAAAGAGGCACTGGGAGACGTAATTGGTGCAATCCACCTGGAAAAATTCGTACTCCGGGTTGCCCCCGTTCCACCACCGGTCGGCATAGGCGGCCGCCTCCTCCCGCCGGTACCGGACCGCCCGCACGGAGTCCGGACCGGTTACCTGCCGGCCCAGCAGCGGCCTCGGGAGCCGGGAGGCCCCCGCGTCGTCCGCCGCAAGCCCCCCGCCCGCCAAGACCGGCTCGGGAAGGCGAAACGGAAGGCGCTCCGGCACCGGGCGCTTCACGGTACGAAGACGCCAGCCGGCTCCGGCCGGCTCGAAGATCAGTGTTTCGCGCTCCAGCCGGTCTTCGCGGTGGGTCGCGCCTCCTTTTTCATAATAAAATGCGCTGTGCAGCTCTACCTCGGCCGTCACCGAGCCTGCCGCTTCGGCAGCGTGCAGCACCTTGACTCCCGTCTCGCCGCGCCGGGGCGTGATTCCCCGCTCCCGGTACCACTCCGCCAGCGCTGCCGCCCGCTCCGCTTCCAGCGCCGAGAGCTGCGGAGACAGAAGACCGGCGTCCGGACCGCGGCCTTCGCTCTCCCCGGCCTGATGCCCGCCGCCGTAGACGAGCGGCTCCACCCTTCTCCGGTTGCATCCGTCTACATATAAATAAAGCGCCTGTTTCCACCGGTTCTGTTCCATCGTTCCTGCACCCCTCCCAAGTCGCCGCATCTGGCGCATAAGCTTCCGCTTCTCATTTATATGAAGGGAAGATGCCGGCTATACGCTGGAAGCCATCCGGTTGAGCGGACAATTCGGCTGAAATGGACGGAAAAAGCCTTTACTCCCCCTGATGTAACCGTTATACTAAAAGTATAGAAATTTATGAAATGTTGTTTCACCAGATGAAACAAGGAGGCGCATTCATGCCAAGCAAGGATCAGTTTCAAATTGCCCGTTCGCTCGAAGCGGGCGGCAAGACGTATCGCTACTTCGACCTGAACGCTCTGGAAGAGCAGAACCCCGGCCGCATTTCCTCCCTCCCTTTCTCGATTAAAGTGCTGCTCGAAGCCGCCGTCCGTCAATTCGACGGCCATGCCATTACGGAAGAGCATGTGAAGCAGCTCGTCGGCTGGAGCGGAGATATCGACCGCAACAAGGAAATTCCGTTCATTCCCGCACGTATCGTGCTTCAGGACTTCACCGGCGTACCGGTCGTGGTCGATCTCGCAGCCATGCGGGATACCGTCAAGAAAGCCGGCGGCGATCCCAAGCAGATCAATCCGCTGGTGCCGGTTGACCTTGTTATCGACCATTCGGTTATGGTCGATGCTTTTGGCACGCCTGAAGCGCTGGAATATAACATGAACGTCGAGTTCGAACGCAACGAGGAGCGCTACCGCTTCCTGCGCTGGGCGCAGACGGCCTTCAACAACTTCCGGGCCGTTCCGCCCGCAACCGGGATTGTCCATCAGGTCAATCTGGAATACCTGGCCTCCGTCGCCGCAACCAAGACCGCAGACGGCGAGACGCTCGTCTTCCCCGACTCGCTGGTGGGTACGGACTCGCACACGACCATGATCAACGGTCTCGGCGTTGTCGGCTGGGGCGTCGGCGGCATCGAGGCGGAAGCCGGCATGCTGGGACAGCCGCTGTACTTCGTTACGCCGGACGTCGTCGGCTTCAAGCTGACCGGAAGTCTGGTGGAAGGCGCTACGGCGACCGACCTCGCGCTGACCGTTACCCAAATGCTGCGCAAGAAGGGCGTTGTCGGCAAATTCGTCGAATTCTTCGGCCCCGGACTCGCGAACATCAGCCTGGCCGACCGGGCGACGGTTGCCAACATGGCGCCGGAGTACGGCGCGACCATCGGCTTCTTCCCCGTCGACGACGAGACACTGTTCTATCTGCGCAGCACTGGCCGTCCGGAAGAGCTGGTTCAGCTGGTGGAAGCTTACTACAAAGCCCAGGGCATGTTCCGCACCGCAGACACGCCGGACCCGGTATTCAGCGACATCATTGAGCTTGACCTTGCTTCCGTCGTACCGAGCCTTGCGGGACCGAAGCGTCCGCAGGACCGGATCGAGCTGACCCATATGAAGGAGAACTGGGAAGGCATCATCCGCACGCCGGTGGACAAGGGCGGCTACGGTCTCAGCGACGAGAAGATTGCCCAGGGCGTTGAACTGTCCCATCCGGACGGCAGCAAGAGCGTGCTGAAGACCGGCTCGGTCGTCATTGCGGCGATCACGAGCTGTACGAACACTTCCAATCCGAGCGTGATGCTCGGAGCCGGCCTGCTCGCGAAGAAGGCCGTGGAACGCGGCCTGACGAAGCCGGGCTACGTCAAGAGCAGTCTGACGCCGGGCTCGCTGGTCGTCACCGAGTACCTGGAGAAGGCCGGCCTGCTCGATTCGCTGGAGAAGCTCGGCTTCCACGTTGCCGGCTACGGCTGCGCCACCTGCATCGGCAACTCCGGCCCGCTGCCGGACGAAGTCGCCCAGGCCATTGCCGACAACGATATGACAGTGGCCGCCGTCATCTCCGGCAACCGGAACTTTGAAGGCCGCGTGCACGCCCAGGTCAAGGCCAACTACCTCGGCTCTCCGCCGCTCGTCGTCGCCTATGCCCTGGCAGGAACGGTCGATATCGACCTGGAGACCGAACCGCTTGGCGTAGATCCGCAGGGCGAACCGGTATATCTGCGGGATATCTGGCCGACCTCGGCCGAGATCCGCGAAGCGATCTCCCTCTCGGTCAGCCCCGAGATGTTCCGCCGCAAGTACGAGAATGTCTTCACCGCCAACAAGCGCTGGAATTCCATTCCCGTTCCCGAAGGCGAGCTGTACGAGTGGGATGAGAACTCGACCTATATCCAGAACCCGCCGTTCTTCGAGAATCTGGCGGACGGCCTGAACGACATCGCCGATATTTCCGGCTCCCGGGCTCTGGCCATGCTCGGCGACTCCGTAACGACCGACCATATCTCGCCTGCGGGCAATATTTCGCTGTCGAGTCCGGCCGGACTGTACCTTCAGGAGCACGGCGTTGAACGCAAGGACTTCAACTCCTACGGCTCCCGCCGCGGCAACCATGAAGTGATGATGCGCGGTACCTTCGCCAATATCCGAATCCGCAACGCGGTGGCTCCGGGAACGGAAGGCGGCGTTACCACCTTCCTGCCGACGGATGAAGTGATGTCCATCTATGACGCCTCGATGCGCTACCAGGCTGCCGGCCAGAATCTGGTCGTCATTGCCGGCAAGGAATACGGCACCGGCAGCTCCCGCGACTGGGCGGCCAAGGGCACGCTGCTGCTCGGCGTGAAGGCCGTCATCGCCGAGAGCTTCGAGCGGATTCACCGCAGCAACCTGGTCGGCATGGGCGTCCTGCCGCTGCAATTCCAGGAAGGACACGGCTGGGGCAGCCTCGGCCTGACCGGCCGCGAGACGTTCGACATCAGCGGTCTGAGCAACGACGTGCAGCCGGGCCAGGAGCTGACCGTCACCGTAACCCGCGAAGACGGCACGCAGTTCGACTTCCCGGTCATTGCGCGGCTCGACAGCATGGTGGACATTGACTACTATCACAACGGCGGCATTCTCCAGACGGTGCTGCGCCAAATGCTGAGCGATGCTTCGCCTGCGGCTACGGCAGCGGAGTAATCCCGGATCTTCCTTTTATTTTGAATTCCATACATCCTCTATAAAAATAGAAGCAGCGCCGGAAGCTCGCTAGATGCGATCCTTCCGGCGCTGCTTCTTTGCATGCCGCTCACGGCACCATCAGACCCATCTCGTCCGCCGCTTCCTTCAGCACCGCCGCGTAATTCGCCAGCGTCTCCCGCGACAGACGGCTGACGGGGCCCGACAGCGACAGAGCCGCCGCGACCGCGCCCGAGCGGCCGACGATCGGCACTGCTACCGCTGCCGCCCCCGGTTCCCGCTCCTCGAAGCTAACGGCGAAGCCGAGCCGCCGGACCTCCTCCAGCTGGCGGATATAGCCGGGCTTGTCGACGAAGGCCGGCCAGTCGGCAGCTTCCAGAAGCTGCTGCTGCACCTCCGGCGGCGCATAGGCAGCCAGGACCTTGCTCGAAGCGCCGACCGACAGCGGCAGCCGGGCCCCGATCTGCGCGACCCGGCGGATCGCCTGGTGGCTCTGAACGGCCTGGATGCGCACCCGCTCCAGACCGTCTCGCAGGTACAGGCTGACCGTCTCGCCGAGCCGGTCGCGCAGGCTCTCCATCTGCGGCAGCAGCAGGGCCGCCGGCTCGCCGGTAACCGGCAATCGGGTCGACAGCTCCCAGATGCGGATGCCGAGCCGGTATTTGTCCGTGGCCGCATCGCGGGTCAGGAAGCCCTTCTCCTCCAGCGTCGCCAGCAGGCGGTGCACGGTGCTCTTGTGCAGGCTGATGGCGGCCGCAATTTCGGTCAGGCTCAGCTCCGTGCTTCGCGTGAAGCAGAGCAGAATATCAAGAGCGCGCTCCACGGCGCGCACGGTTGATTTGCGTTCATCATCCATTGTATAGCTCCCCTTCAAGTGTTTCATCATGTGAAACCCGGTTACATATCTATGTACTCCCCTTATCTTAACAAAAGACCGCCAAAAGTCCAGTTTACAGTTCCATTACAAAACCATCGGATTCATTGACTTATCGCCGCCGGCACTCTACGATTAATTTACAAAGTTAAATATTTAATCCATAAGTCATACACAGTCTTAAACGTATTCCATTCCAGGAGGGGACCCCACATGGATCTAGTCACTCGTCAGCCCGGCACGCCGGTCTCCCCCCGATCCAAGCGCACACCGTCCGAGACGCAGCCCAAGCTGTCGCTGCGGATGATCCGATTCCGCCATATCGTCTGGGCGCTGCTGCTCTCGATCTTCTTCTTCTTCGCCTTCTGTTTTATCTCGCTGCACGGCTACATCGCCTGGGTGCTGTCCAACCCGACCGTCGCGCCGCTGTTCTCCAATCCGATGTTGGCCAAGGGCCTGGAATACGAGGACGTCACGTTCCCGGCAATAGACGGCAGCCGCAATGTGCAGGGCTGGTATATTCCGGCTGAAGGATCGACCAAGACCATCGTGTTCAGCCACGGCTACGGGGCGAACCGCGAGGAATCGTGGGTGCCGATGTATGATCTGGCCCACTATGCGCACAAGCTGAATTTCAATGTCGTCATGTTCGATTACGGCTTTGCTTCCCAGACCAACAAGGACATCGCCACCGGTGGCAAGAAAGAATCGCAGCAGCTTCTGGGCGCCGTCCAGCTGGCCAAACAGCGCGGTGCGCAGGAGATCGTCGTCTGGGGCTTCTCGATGGGAGCGGGCACGGCGCTGCAGGCCGGACTGCGCACCGGCGATATCGATGCCATGATTCTCGACAGCACGTTCCTGCTGGAGCCGGACACCCTCTACCACAATATTAAGCAAAATATCGATCTCCCCCGGCATCCGTCCCTGGAGATAATGGAAATGCTCTTCCCCGTTCTTAACGGAACCGGGCTGGACCAGATTCCTTACCGGAAGGTGAAGTCGGAGGACTACCCTTTCCCGATTCTCTTCCTGCACGGAACCAGTGACGTCAAGGCTCCCTACGCCATCGCCGAGGAGCTGGCCGCTGGCCAGACCAACCCGTACTCCGGCTCCTGGATCGTCAAAGGCAGCCATCATGAGCTGCTGTTCCGCGAGCATCCGCGCGAATATTTGCGCCGGGTCTCGGCCTTCCTGGGCAATGTTCCGCTGGCGAAGGAATATGCGGCTGCCCAGTCTAAGGCGAAGGCTGCCGCGGACGACTCTGCCGGCCGATAAAGCGGAGGCAGCCTGCCCGGCATCATCGTTCAATCCCGGTCGTCGCGGTGGACTCTTCTTCCATTTAACAGCAAAGCGCCAGTCCCAGGATTAGCCTGGGGCTGGCGTTTTGCGGTTAAGGCCCGCCGCATCTTTCTTCGGAGAGCGGGCGAGCGGGACTCCGGTGAACAATCAAGCAGGTATGACTCCCCGATGCGACTCATAGGCTGTAGGAGAGATCAATGACGGGAGGTCGGACGGAATGTTGTATGTGTATGGATCTGTACCGCTGATGCGCACACTGGAGGAAATCATATTCTGGAAGAGACGGGAGAAGGAGCACGCAGAGCTTCTTATACGCCATATCCCGGCGCTCGAGCCCCCTTATGTCAATCTGTTGGGCGAATGGGCCCGCGTCTTCGAGGCGACCGAAGGAGCGGCCCGCAGCCTGCTGGAAGAAGTGTCGGCTTCGGGCCGCTCCGCCCGCGACGGAGCAGACCGGACGGGGACGCTGCTCTCGACAGCCCGGGCGCAGTCGCAGGCGTTCATCCGCCAGCTCGGAGCGCTGGCCGAACAGAGCGCGGCGGTCCAAGCGCTCCCGGCCGGCCAGGAACTGCTTCGGCAGCCGGTCGGCGAGTCGGAGAATTATCTCGCCGCCCTTCCCCAGGACGAACCGGTTCGCGAGAAGACGGAGAAGTCTGTATCGATCGGAGGCCACACGCTCCCTCCGCTGCCTTATGCCTACAATGCGCTGGAGCCTCATATCGACGAGAAGACGATGCGGATTCACCATGACATCCACCACCAAGCGTATGTCGACGGTCTGAACAAGGCCGAGAAGAAGCTCGCCAATGCGCGCCGGAGCGGCGATTTCGAGCTGGTGAAGCACTGGGAGCGGGAGCTTGCATTCAACGGAGCCGGTCATTATCTGCATACGATCTTCTGGGATGAAATGTCGCCGAAGGGCGGCGGGCAGCCGACCGGACCGCTTCTGCAGGCGATCGAGCGCGATTTCGGCAGCTACGACGCCTTCAAGAAGCAGTTCAGCCAGGCGGCCGAGAAAGTGGAAGGGAGCGGCTGGGCGATTCTCGTCTGGAGCCCGCGCAGCCGGCGGCTGGAGATCCTGACCGCAGAGAAGCACCAGAACCTCTCACAATGGGATGCAGTGCCGCTGCTGGCGCTGGATGTCTGGGAGCATGCCTATTATCTCAAGCACCAGAACAAGCGCGCCGATTACATCAAGGACTGGTGGAATGTGGTGAACTGGCCCTATGTATCGGAGCGGTTCGAGGCTGCCAGCCGGTTGAAATGGCAGCCGTTCTAGCCGTTCTGGCCCAGAAGAGTCTCACAGCCCGCTTCCGGCTAGGGAGCGGGCTGTAAGACCGGGCAAAGGGCCTGCAAGCTCCCCGCCCGGATAGAGAGTAATGACTAATGGGTCATTTTAGAGCCGCCGGAAGGTTCGGCCGAATGATCCGGTCAGGGCTGTCTTCCATCCAGCTCGACGGTCTCGTTCAGATGCGTGTCTTTGGAGGAGCCGGTGATTTTGCGGACCAGAGAGATTGCGCTCTTCACCATACTTCCGGTATCCCAGTACTCCGCAGCGGCTGCGTGGACCTTAATCAGCACCACGTTGGGATCGTCATAGGAAGTCTCCAGCATTTTCTCGTATACCGGGTTCCAGAATTCCTTCTTCTTCGCGGCATCCTCCACAATCTCGGCGGTTCCGCGAACGGAGACATAAGACTTGCCGGCATACACAACATTCACATTGCGGTTGCCGAGAATCTCCTGATATTTGCTGGTATCCTTCTTCGTCAGGAACCAGATGTCGCCGTCGAACTCGACCTCCTGGGTCTTCATGGGACGCGAGACCGGGCCTTTGTCGCTGATCGTGGTCAGCATGGCGGTGTCCATTCCTTTAATCAGTTCCTTCACTTTGTCGATGGCTTCTGCATTCCAATCATTCGGTTGATTCATCGTAGCGTCACCTCTTGTTTAGGATGGATTGCATACAATTAATCTTACCCTTTAATCTTACCCTTCCTCTGCTCTCCTTAACCCGAGAAGGGCCTCCAGGCGGCCGGATTGATACAAAAAATCTTTCAATAAAATAGAATTTATTCATTTTACTTATTATGGCACTGCGCTGTATCATCGTCTTAAAGCATTTATTCAACCGGAAAGAAGATGATGATTCGCCATGACGGCGCAGCCCGAATTTTACCGTGACCAGTTCCCTTATTCGACTCCTCCCCGCATTGTATGGGATGGCACGACCGTTCCCACCGCCCTGCCGGAAGATATCTTCATTACCGATACTACCTTCCGCGACGGCCAGCAGGCCCGGCCGCCCTATACCGTCAAGCAGATTGCCGATCTGTTCGATTTCCTGCACCGCTTATCCGGCCCCCGGGGGATTATCCGCCAGTCCGAGTTCTTCCTTTATAGTCAAAAAGACCGCGATGCGGTCCGCGCCTGCATGGAGAAAGGCTATGAATTCCCCGAGATTACGGCCTGGATCCGGGCCGTCAAGCAGGATTTCGCGCTCGTCAAGGAGATGGGCATCAAGGAGACCGGCATTCTGACCTCGATCTCCGACTACCACATCTTCCTGAAGCTCGGTCTGACGCGCGAGGAAGCGATGAACCAGTACCTGGGCATCGTGGAAGCCGCGCTGGAAGCCGGAATCCGTCCCCGCTGCCACTTGGAAGACGTCACCCGGGCCGATGTTCCCGGCATGGTTATTCCTTTTGTCCAGAAGCTGATGGAGCTCTCCCGCCAGAGCGGCATTCCGGTCAAGGTCCGGCTCTGCGATACGATGGGACTCGGCGTCTCCTATCCCGGCGCCGCGCTGCCCCGCAGCGTGCCGGCGCTGATTCACACGCTGCGCAGCGAGACCGGGATCGACTCGTCCATGCTGGAGTGGCACGGACACAATGACTTCTACAAAGTGCTGACGAATGCAGCCTCCGCCTGGCTCTACGGCGCCGGGGGCGTTAACGGTACGCTGCTCGGCTTCGGGGAGCGGACGGGAAATACGCCGATTGAAGCGATGCTGATCGAGTATATGGGCATGACCGGCGATACGGATGTGGACCTGACGGTGATTACGGAGATGGCCGAATACTTTGGCCGGGAGCTTCAATACGAGGTGCCTCCAATGACGCCGTTCGTCGGGAAGCAGTTCAACGTCACCGCAGCCGGGATTCACGCCGACGGGCTGGTGAAGAACGAGGAAATCTACAATATCTTTGATACCGGCAAGCTGCTGAACCGTCCGCTCGGCGTGCAGGTCACCGACAAAGCCGGCGCAGCCGGGGTCGCTTTCTGGGTCAATGCTCATCTGCCGATTCCCGGCGGAGAGACGATCGACAAACGGCATCCCGGCATCCAGAAGATGACCGCCTGGGTGGCGGAGCAGTACAGCGACGGGCGGACCACCAGTCTGTCGGATGCGGAACTGATGGAGGCGGCCCGGGAGTTTCTTCCCGAGTATACGAAGATGCTGACGGTCTAACAGCCGGCGCAAGCGCCGGATCGCCGCCGATATGGAGTGCTTTGGGGTCAGCCCTTCGCTCCCCGGCTCCCGATACGCCAAGAGGCGGCCAGATACGGGTCAATCCCGTACCTGGCCGCCTCTTCTGTTATAACCGTATCGGTGCTATTCCTTGATAAGTGCCAGAAATTCTGCTCTGGCCGCCGGATCGGCGCGGAACAATCCCCGTGCCGCCGTCGTAACCGTCTTGCTTCCCGGCTTCTTCACGCCGCGGGCGCACATGCACAGATGCTCGCCTTCCACGACTACCATAACGCCTTGGGCTTCCAGCACCTCTTCCATAATGTCGGCGATCTGGGAGGTAATGCGCTCCTGCACCTGCAGGCGGCGCGTGACCGCTTCGACCAGCCGGGCGAGCTTGCTGAGACCGGCGATCCGGCCGTTCGGAATATAGCCGATATGCACCTTGCCGAAGAACGGCGCCATATGGTGCTCGCACTGGCTGTAATATACAATATCCTTGACAATAACCAGTTCTTCATGGCTCTCGTCGAACGTTACGCCGAGCGTCTCCCTGGGGTGCGCCGCGTATCCGCCAAATATCTCTTCATACATCCGGGCCACCCGGGCCGGCGTATCCAGCAGCCCTTCACGGCCGGGGTCCTCGCCGATCAGCTCCAGAATCTCGCGGATATGGCCCTCGATCAATTCCCGGTTCTCCGCAACTTTAACGTTGCGGCAATCCTTGACGCCTCTCATGCGGCTGCTCCCTTCCGACGGCTCTTGCCGTTCAAACGGCTGCCTGCTTCCGCTCTCTTATTCTGGTTATTTCTTGCGCTTGGGCGCCCGGTTCGCCGGAGCCTGTCCGCGTGCGGGCGGATTCTGGTTCTTCAGCATCTGCTGAGCGCGCTGCATTTGTTTGCCGTTCAGATTGTAGCCCATCTGCTTCGCCACCTTCTGCAGCATGTCCGGATCGTTCTGCATCCGTGTCATCTGCTTGCGCAGATAGAACACGCCTATGAAAAAGCCGCCGAGCAGCCCAACGATCAAGGTGATAATAGGAAGCGCAATATTCATCGTGTACAAGCCCACCCCGTTCTGTATATTGGCGCGCCTCAAGCGCGCGATTCTATCATAGCATTTCACTCTGGGGACAGCAATTGGAAAATCAGCGGCTGTCCAGCCGCTCCAGACCGCGGCTGATATAGGCCAGCACCTCGGCCACGCTCTCGCGTCCGAGGGCTTTCTCCAAAGCTTCGCGGGCCTCTTCCCCGCCGATTCTCGACAGCGACCAGGCGGCCGCAGCCCGCAGCTCCGGCCGGGGATCGTCCGCCAGCACCCCGGCCAGCTTCGGCGCCGCGCCGGCTTCCTTGAAGTTGCCGAGCGCGATCACCGCATTCCGCTGAATCGGCTTCCTGCCTCTCCAGGCAGCTGCGCTGCTGCCGAACTTCTCCTTGAATTCCTTGTTGCTGAGATCCAGGATCGGCAGCAGCAGCGGCTTGGCCTGTTCGGGGTCCGGCTGAAGCTCCGGCCGGTGATCCCAATCCTTGCCCCGGTTGTAGGGGCATACAATCTGGCAGGTGTCGCAGCCGTACAGCCGATTGCCGATTTTGGCCATATATTCATCGCTTAAGTAGCCTTTGGTCTGGGTCAGGTAGGACACGCAGGCCTGGGCGTTGAGTTCTCCGGAGCCGACCAGGGCTCCCGTCGGACAGGCGTCGATGCATTTGGTGCAGTCGCCGCAGCCCATTTCAACCGGCTTGTCGGGAGGGAACGGGATATCCGTCACCAGCTCGCCGAGATAGATCCAGGAGCCCCACTCCGGCGAAATAATCGAACAATTCTTGCCGCTGAAGCCGATCCCGGCCCGCTCTGCCACCGCCCGGTCCACCAGCACGCCGGTATCGACCATGCTCTCCATGACGGCCTCCGGCACCCGCTCCCGGATGAACGCCTCCAGCTTCTCCAGTGCCTCTCTCAGCACCAGATGATAGTCCCGCCCCCAGGCGGAGCGGGCCAGAATGCCCCGGCGCGCGCCGGACTCCGACTTCGGCGGGTTCTTCATCTTGGACGGGTAGGCCACCGCGACCGCCAGAATCGAGCGCGGCGTTCCGGCCGCAAGCGCCGGAGTCGTCCGTTTGTCCAGATCCGGCTCCTCGAACCCGGATTCATGGCCCCGGTCCCGGTGCTGCTGCAGCCGTTCTTTGAGATATAGAAAAGGGTCCGCCGCGGCGAACCCGATACTGTCAATGCCAAGCGCCGGCGCGGCCGCTGTCAGCTCGGCTTTCAGTTGTTCCCAGCGACGGGAAGCGGATACTTCCGCTGCCGGGTTCATGGGGTTCATTGAGTAAGCCTCCTCTAGTTATTACCTTCTTCTTGCCCACGGGCGCTACAGCCCGCGGAACTTGGACAGCGGCCACCAGATCAGCGAGGCCCGTCCGACAATCCGCTCTTCGTCCACTTCGCCGAAGAACCGGCTGTCCCGGCTTGCCCCGGACCGGCGGTTGTCGCCCATCACGAAGTAATGATCCGGGCTGACCGTGACCGCCGCAAAATCGGCATCGCCGATCGGCACGTCGGTATAGGACTCCGGCACCGGTCTCCCGTTGACGTACAATTCGTGCTCCCGCACCTCCACCGTGTCGCCGGGAATGCCGATCACCCGCTTGACGAGATATTCCTTGGCCTGCGGTCCGTCTTCGGGATCATGAAGCACGACAATCTCGCCCCTTCCCGGGGGCGTGAAGAGCAGGCCGATCTTATTAATGAACAGCCGTTCGCCCTCGAGCAGCGTCGGCTGCATCGACTGGCCTTCCACGACGGATAGGTTGAAGACATACAGGTTCAGCAGGGTAACCGCCGCCACCGCGACTGCTGCGGCAATGATAATATCCCGGAGAGCGCCCTTCCAGCCGCTTCTTCGCCGCAGCCGGCGGCGCCGGGTGTGCATGTCGGTACGGTTGGGGAACTGGGGCGCAGCGCCTTCGCGTTCAGGTTCGTTCATGGCTGATCCTTCCGACGGTCCGTTAGCCGTCTTCCAATAGAAAAGCATATCCCTAACCGGCCTCAAGGCCCGGGGGATATGCCTAGTATAAAGGAACCGGCACATCCGGTTCAATTCCATTTGCTTCTATAAGTACGGTCACTTGTCCGGCTTGGAACCGGATACAACGCTGTCAACCCACAATGCTTAAATGGCGCACCGAGCGGAATGCCTTGTTCTCTCCGTAGCCCATCGCTTCGTAGAGCGGCAGTACAGGATCGTTATGCTCGTCCACCGCCACATAGATCCCGCCGACCTTGCGGGCCTGGAAGCGGCTCTCCATTGCCTGTACAAGACTGCGGCCGATTCCTCTGCGGCGATAGTCGGGATGTACGGCAATCCGGAAATAGCAGCCTTGGTTCTTCTCGATCGTGCCGATCAGCGCGCCGACAATGGCGCCGTCTTCTTCGGCTACGACAATCAAGTCGGAGTCCCACGACAGTTGCCGGGAAAAAGGCTCCATCGTGTTCTCGAAACATTCTTCAGACAGGGCTGTCTGCAGCAGCTCTATTACCGAGCTGCAATCGCTTAACTGAATGGATCGAACCTGCATTCTTCAAAATCTCCCTTTTCTTTGGCATGGATTGAAGGAGTTCCCTTGATAGGCGGGTGGAAACATCAAATTTCGAGGAATACCTGCTTCTAGTAGTATTAAAACATACTTTTCTCGCGATATCATTACATTTCTCCCGAAAGCGCTTTATATAAAGCGTTTTCATCGAGATTTATGTAAATTCATTGAATTTCAGTCCTGCGAATTTTTGAAATTTCCCGATCTGTGTAAAGCAGTGTCAGCCTTGTGTTCCCGGACCGAACAGCTGTCTCCTCCCCGGAGGCAAAGGCTCCTTACTAAACAAACGTTTGTGTTTGTTTAGTGTTGCATTCTTCCAGCGAATGCGGTTTAATGGTCATATCAATTCCAATACCACTCAGGAGGGATTTTTCCATGGCATTTGAATTACCGGCACTTCCTTACGCTAACGACGCACTCGAACCCCACATTGATGCTCAAACGATGGAAATCCACCACGACCGCCACCACAACACCTATGTTACGAACCTGAACGCTGCATTGGAAAAGGCTCCGGAACTCGCAGGCAAGGGCCTGGAAGAACTGCTCGCCGACATCAACTCCGTACCGGAAGCGATCCGCACGGCTGTCCGCAACAACGGCGGCGGCCATGCCAACCACTCGCTGTTCTGGGAGACAATCGGCCCTAACGGCGGCGGCGCTCCGACCGGCGCGCTGGCTGAAGCCATCGACAAGGAACTGGGCGGTTTCTATAAGTTCAAGGAAGATTTCGCGGCTGCGGCCACTACCCGCTTCGGCAGCGGCTGGGCCTGGCTGACCGTTAAGGACGGCAAGCTGGCCGTTACCAGCACCCCGAACCAGGACAGCCCGATCATGGACGGCGCGACTCCGCTCCTCGGCCTGGACGTATGGGAGCATGCTTACTACCTGAAATACCAGAACAAGCGCCCGGATTACATCAAGGCGTTCTGGAACGTTGTGAACTGGGAAGCCGTGGGCAAGCGCTACGACAGCGCAAAGTAATTCTGCCCCGCCTATAGCCTGAACAGCAAGAAGCCCCGGACCGGAAGGTTCGGGGCTTCTTGCTGTGCGCCGCCTGCCGGACAAGTGGCCGTCAGGTCTACTGATGGTTCTGCTGTTGGTTCTGCTGTTGGTTCTGCTGCTGGTTCTGCTGCTGGTTCTGCTGATGGTTCTGCTGTTGGTCCTGCTGCTGCCTATTCTTCCTGTTCCGGTTCCTGTCCTCGCGTCTCCCCCTGCTCGCGCTGATCGAAGTAGGCGTTCAGCAGCTTCAGGAACACGTTCGGAAAAGCGTAGCCGGCCATCTCTTCCCGGCCGATCCAGCGGTGCGGGCCGGAATCCCCGGACGAGCCGGGCCCGGCCTCGAACGGCAGCACCGGCTCCGGCGCTTCGCCTGCCGGAGCCTCCCCCGGGGCGGCTGCGCCCGCCGCCCCGTAAGGCACCCTGGCTTCCGCAGCCATCGGCAGCGGAAGCTCTTCCTCCCTGCAGAGGTATACCTGCAGGGTCCATTGCAGATGGCTGAACGTGTGCTCGGCAGCCGTCCAGTGCTTCCCGGGCCGGGCTGCGATCCCGGCCCCCGCCAGGGACCGGCGCAGCCGGTCCCGCACGGCTTCTTCCGGCGGCGCCGCCGGAAGGCCGCTCCTGCGCGTCCCCGCTCTGCCCCGGGGACGGTCGCCGGGGGCGCCGCTCTCCTCCGGCGCCGGCCAGTGCGGCAGCTCCCACATGCGGGCCAGCAGGCCCTGGGCCGGACGCTGCCGGATCAGTACCTTGCCCGCGTGCGCGCCGCGGCCTTCCACCAGCGCCGCAAGCCGCGTCTCGGGGCGCGGCGGCTTCGCCTTGCTCTTGACGGGCAGCTCGTTCTCCCGGCCCGCCAGCCGCCCCGCGCAGCGTTCCATCACGGGGCAGACGAGGCAGCGCGGCGATTTCGGCGTGCAGGTCATGGCCCCGTGCTCCATCAGCGCCTGGTTAAACTCCCGCGCTTCCCCTTCGGGGATCAGCTCCCGGGCCAGTCCTTCCATCAGAATGCGTGTCTTCGGCTTGGCGACGTCGTCGTCAATCAGGAAGAAGCGCGACAGCACCCGCATGACATTGCCGTCCACCGCCGGTTCCGGCCGCCCGAACGCGATGCTCAGAATTGCGCCCGCCGTATACGGTCCGACGCCCTTCAGGCCGGCCACTGCTTCCACATCGTTTGGAATCACGCCGCCGTAGCGCTCCTTCACATCCTTCGCAGCCTGCTGGAGATTGCGCGCCCGGGAGTAGTAGCCGAGGCCCTCCCAACATTTCAGCACGTCCTCCTCCGGCGCATCCGCCAGCACAGTCACATCGGGGAAGCGTTCGACGAACCGCAGGAAATACGGAATGACCGTATCCACCCGCGTCTGCTGCAGCATGATTTCCGATACCCAGATCCGGTACGGGTCGCGGGTCCGCCGCCAGGGCAGATCGCGTTTATGCGCCAAATACCAGTCCAGCAGTCCCGCACTGAAGAATTCCCGGTCTTCGCGGGGCCAGCGTTCTTCCAGTTTCGTATCAGTCACCGCGCTTCACCTCCACCACGCAAAAGGCCGAAGCCATCTGCCGCTCATGCGTAATCGTCAGATGAACGGCGCACCGGCCGGGCTCCAGGCCAAGCCGGGTCCACGCCGCCTCGCTCAGCTCTGCCGCCGGACGGCCGCCTTCGGCCGGCACAATCGCCATGTCGCCGAAGCCGAGCGTTGCGCCGATGCCGCAGCCGAATGCCTTGGCGATGGCTTCCTTCGCCGCGAACCGGCCGGCGGCGAATTCCTGCTCGCGCCCGGGCCGCGCCCGCATGGCTTCCCGTTCCCGGACGGTCAGAATCCGGTCCAGGAACCGCTCCGCGCTTTTGCCGGCCAGCAGCCGCCCTACCCGTTCGATCTCGACCAGATCATGTCCGATTCCGAATATCATGTCCTTCGCTCCTTAGTAGTTTTGCAGCTCCGTTTCTGCTATCTTAATAGAGGAAGAGTTCCTCTCAACAAATTTCTTTATTCTATATAATAATCCGGCAGGTGTCCAGACGCCGGTTATCCCATCAGACAAGGAGCGCACTGTTATGAAGAACGTTCAGCACTTTGAGATTCCGGCCGGAGACGACGCCGTTCTCCGCTGTTCGCGTTTTTCCCCGGCCGCAAGAGCCAAAGCGCTTATCGTCATCGCCCACGGCTACAAAGGCTTCAAAGACTGGGGCATGTTCCCCTATGCCGCCGAGACGCTCAGCCGGGACTATGAAGTTGTTACCTTCAATTTTTCCCACGGCGGAATCGGCGAGGATCTGATGAATTTCACCGAGCTGGAGAAGTTCGCCCGCAATACCTACGACCGGGAGAGCCGGGACTTGCAGGTGCTGCTGGCCTATCTCAGCCAGCATCCCAAGCTCGGCGGACTGCCGCTGTTCCTGATCGGCCACAGCCGGGGAGCGGGCGACTGCCTGCTCTATGCCCTGGATCATCCGGGCGAAGCCGCCGGGGTCATCTGCTGGAACGGCGTGACCGACCTCGATCTGTTCACCGAAGAGCAGAAGCAGGGGATGCGCGAGAACGGCCGGGCCTTCGTGCTGAACGGACGGACCGGCCAGCAGATGCCGCTGGATGCCGTGATTCTGGAAGATCTCGAGCGGCAGCGTGACCGCTACCAGCTGATCTTCCGCTTGGCCGGAGCCGACTTCCCCGTCGTGCTGATTCAAGGCACCGGGGACGGAGAACATCTGATCCGGGGATCGCAGCGGCTTGTCGATGTCCGGCCGGATATCGAATGGGTACGGATTCCGGGAGGCAACCATACTTTCGGCACCGTCCATCCTTTTGCCGGAACGACGCCGCAGCTCGAAGCCGCCCTTGCGGCCACCCGGGCCTTCGTGGAACGGGTGCTGGCGGGTTAATCCCCGTCCGCAGCTGTTCCTTGAATGAATCTTCGCAGCCCGGAACGCAGCGATCCCGCACGCCCACGAAAGGGGCGGCGGGATCGCTGCGTTCTAATCAGATTATTGGCAGTACCGGCTGAAAATCTCCTTCAGCTCATCCGCGATCTCGGCGGCGGAGCGGTCTTCCACGCCATGACGCTCGATGAAATGCACCAGCTCTCCGTCTTTCATCAGGGCGATGGACGGCGAGGACGGCGGGTACGGAGCGAAGTATTCGCGCGCCTTGGCCGTAGCTTCTCTCTCCTGTCCGGCGAACACCGTGAACAGATGGTCCGGCTTGACTCCGCTCTCTCTGAGGGCTTCGGCGACCCCGGGACGGCATTGTCCGGCAGCGCAGCCGCAGACGGAATTGACGACAACAAGAGCGGTTCCCTTGGCGTTAGGCAGCGCGGCCTCCACGTCCTCCGGCGTCAGCAGCTCCTGGAACCCGATGCTGGTCAGGTCATCGCGCATCGGCTGGATGGAGTCTCTCATATGTTGGTGAAAAAACATCGACATGTCGGTCACTCTCCTTAGTAATGAACTAACTTTATTATACATTCCAACTCTCTGAAAGCAAGAGAACAGCCGGCGGACCCCTCCAGGCTGGCTTCGGTCCTTGTCTAATGCTATGATGGGGCCAGCTACAACTTGGAAGAAGGAGCTACTCTCATGAACGCTTACGATGTCATCGTGATCGGCGGCGGGCCTTCGGGCCTGATGGCCTCCGTGGCGGCGGCGGAGCGCGGCGCTTCGGTGCTGCTGCTCGACAAGGGCAACAAACTGGGCCGCAAGCTGGGCATATCCGGCGGCGGCCGCTGCAATGTGACCAACGCCAAGGAACCGGACGAGCTGATCGCCCATATTCCGGGGAACGGGCGCTTTCTGTACAGCGCGTTCCAGCATTTTGACAACCGCGATATCATCGCTTTCTTCGAGGGTCTCGGCATCGCCTTGAAAGAAGAAGATAACGGCCGGATGTTCCCGGTCTCGGACAAAGCCGCAAGCGTCGTCTCGGCGCTGATCGGACGGGTGCGCGAACTGGGCGTCGAGATTCGCACCGGACAGGCCGTCCGGGAAATCCGCTACGGGAAGGAAGAAGTAAGCGGCGTTGCGCTGGCCTCGGGAGAGACCCTTGACGCGAAATCGGTCATCGTGGCCACCGGCGGCAAATCGGTTCCCCAGACGGGTTCTACCGGCGACGGGTATCCTTGGGCGATGGCTGCCGGGCATACCGTAACCGAGCTGTATCCCACCGAGGTGCCGATTGTCTCGCGCGAGGACTGGATTCAGTCCGGCGAGCTGCAGGGCCTGTCCCTCCGGGATGTCACCTTGTCCGTCTGGGGGCCCAAGGGCCGGAAGGCCGCGGCTGCAGGCGATCCCGAAGCCGACCCGTTCCTCTCCCTCAAAAAAATAATCGCCCACCGGGGCGATATGATCTTCACTCATTTCGGCCTGTCGGGGCCGATTGCGCTGCGGTGCAGCCAGTTCCTCCGCCAGGTCCAGCAGAAGACGGGCCAGAAGGCCGTTCTGCTCTCCATTGACCTGTTCCCGGATCTGAATATGTCCGGGACCGAGGACTTACTCACGGACAAGCTTGGCGCTGAGCCCAAACGCGCGCTGCGCAATGTGCTGAAAGGGCTGCTTCCCGAGCGGCTCGTTCCGCTCGTGCTGCGCAGCGCCGGGCTGGACGGCGACCTTCTCGCCGGCAGCCTGTCCCGGGCCGCCCAGTCCGCGCTGGCCGGGATGCTGAAGCGCCTGCCCGTAACGGCTCACGGCACGCGTTCGCTGTCCGAGGCTTTTGTCACCGGCGGCGGCGTCCACCTCAAAGAAATTGAGCCCGGCACCATGCAGTCGAAGCTCATGCCCGGCCTGTTCTTCTGCGGCGAGGTGCTCGACATCCACGGCTATACCGGAGGCTACAACATCACCGCCGCCTTCTCGACCGGCTACACGGCGGGTAAGCACGCCGCCGAGCGGGCAGGGCATTATTCGGCGCAGTAGGTTACTGATTTAGGTGATGAGACGCTATCCCAAAAAGGCGAGTGCCCGTTCACGGGCACCCGCCTTTCTTTTACCGCTCCAGCCTCATCCCCGCGAACATCCCGGCCAGCACCCAGCTCAGTCCGAATCCCGCCGGGAGAAAGAACACTATTCCCCACCAGCCGTACAGTTGAACAGCCGCCAGCAGCGAAGTGAGCGCGCTGTAAGGCAGCGACAGCAGGAGAACGGCTCTCGTCCCCGCCACCGCCCTCTGTTCCTTGGAGAAGGGAAGCAGCGCGGCGAACTCCTCGCCCATCAGGGACTTCCAGAACGACACCAGCCAGAAGGACAGCATGGCCAGCAGCACCCCGATCACCAGCCATTTGAAGCCGTACGGCACAATAAAGATGGCGGCAAGCGATACCCCGAGGAACTGAAGGTACAGCTTCAGATGGCCGGTATGCCGGACCAGCGCCTTGATTCCGGCCTCCGTCAGCCGTTTCTCGGCCGGGGCGGTGGCCAGCAGCGTCTGCGACTTGCGGAAGATCCAAGGCCGGTACCGCGTCGGCCGGGGCTTGTCGATGACGCCGCTCAGCAGAAAAGCCGCAATCCGCATCCGCTGCTTGAAATCCTCCCGGACATCGCCGGTGAAGCTGCCGCGCAGGGAGAGGCGGGTGCGGAGCGCCAGCGCCGCGCCGGCCAGATACACCGCCGCAGCCAGCCACAGCAGAGCCGGCGTCTGCATCCAGGCGGAGACTGCCCGGACGTACAGGCCTGCGGGCACGCCGGCAGCCGGAATGAGCCACAGCCAGCGGCGCCACCCCTGCCGCTGCACCAGCACCAGATGGCGAAGCAGCTTGACGCACCAGCCGCAGGCCACGGTCAGCGCTGCCAGCGCCAAGGCCGACGCCCAGGAGACGGCATAGCCGCGGATCAGAAAGGGCAGCATGACGCCCAAGACCGCCAGCAGCTTGAGCGCGGTGAGCAGCAGGCTGTAGGCCGTACCGCCCAGCATCAGCGTCCGTACCCAGCGCTGCTGCTGGCGGAGAAACAGCAGATCCCCTTCATGCAGCAGGAGCAGCAGGCCGCCCGAGACGATCCCGAGCGCCAGGATGCCCGGAAGCAGCGCCAAGGGCAGGTTCAGCGACCAGCCGGGCAGCGGCTCCTGCCAGTAGCCGTAGTAATAGCGGCCGCCCAGCAGCAGGCCGGGAATAATCAGATAGAGCATCACCGTCCAGTCGGCGACGGTGCGGATCATTCCGAGCTGCTCGCGGATATGCCCGGTCAGCCTTCTGCGAAGCAGCCGGCCGGGCGAACCGGTGCGATAGCCGTTCCGGCGGCGGGCCGGGACGGGTTCTTTTGGAACAGTCACAGCGGGACCCCTCATGTCAGCGCATCAAAACAATCGAACAGCGAAGCCTCCGGCAGCCCCGCCGCTGCCCGGATCTTCTCCAGCGTGCCGGAAGCCGCCACTTCGCCGGCAGAGACCAGCACGAAGCTATCGCAGATTTTCTCGGCCGTATCGAGCACATGGGTGGACATCAGGACGCCCGCTCCCCGCTCCCGCTCTGATTTCAGCAGATTCAGGAAGTCCTTCGTCGCTCTCGGGTCCAGCCCGATAAACGGCTCGTCCACCACATACACGTCCGGCCGGACCAGAAATCCGAGCATCAGCATCATCTTCTGCTTCATCCCCTTGGAGAACCCTGCCGGCAAGTCATGCCGGACATGCTCCATGCCGAACCGGACCAGCAGCTCTTCCGCTGTGGTGGCGAATGTCCCGTAGTCCAGTCCGTATGCCGCCGCTGCCAGATCCAGATGCTCCCACAGGGTAAGCTCTTCGTAGAATACGGGCTGTTCCGGCACATAGGCGTAGGTTGCCTTCCCGCCTTCGCCGCTTTCGCCGCTTCCTCCGAAAGACACTTCCGCCTTGGCATGCTTCAAAAGCCCGAGCAGCGTCTTGATGGTCGTGCTCTTGCCCGCTCCGTTCGGACCGATCAGCCCGAGCAGCTCGCCGCGCCGGACCTGAAAGCCAATGTCGCGGATGCGCACATCTCCGGCTTCGTAACCGGCTTCCTCAATATGAACGCGGAGCACCGTCTCCGGTTCTGTTCCCAGGGCCTCCGGCGTCTCTTCCGTCCGCTTCTCCTCCACACCGTCCACTCTCCGTTTCCTTTGTCTCTGACGAACTCTATCATAACACTTCCAGTCTATGGATACAGCCTTCCTTTAGAGACGCTGCAGGTCCTGATACAAAACCGAAACGGACGGACCATTATCCGTCTAGAGTACCGCCGTCTCCGGCAGAGCCGCCGCAGCTTCGCTCGACCGTATATCCCGGCGCTCAATGGCTGTGCGGAGCAGCAGCATGCCGCAGCCCAGAAGCACGAGCAGCGACCCTGACAGCAGGTAGGCCGAGAGCGGCCCCGCAGCGGTGACCAGCGCTCCCCCGGCGACCGGGCCGAGAATGACCGCAGCGCTGGTCAGCGATCCCACGGTCCCGAAGACGCGTCCGCTGTACGTCTCCGGCGTCCGCTGCTGAAGCAGGGTCTGGAACGGGATGAAGATCATCCCCGCTCCGGCCCCCGCCACCAGGAACGCCGAGAAGAGGACGGCGTACAAGCCGTACCCGTTCAGCCCCGAGCCGGTAATGACTCCGGCTGCGGCAAAGACGGCGCCCATCGTTACCGCTCCGGCGCTCATGAGCAACAGCGGCCGGCCAGCGCCCAGCTTGCCCGCCGCCAAGACGTAGAGCAGGGTACCGATTCCGCTTGCTCCGATGCACCACCCCAGCACGCCTTCGTTCATGTCCGGTATGGTCCGCAGCAGAGTGACGGCTTGGGAGTCAGCGACTTGAAGCACGAGCAGCGCGGTCACCAGCAGCAGCAGACCGCCCATCAGCATCGGCATGCCGGAGATGAACGCGATTCCAGCCGAGAGATCCTTGCGGAAGGAGGCAAGCCCCTGAGCCCCGGCCGCCTCCCGGCTGCGCCGGAACTCGGCGGGGAGGCGAAGCAGCAGCAGCGCGGACATCAGAAATGCGGCGGCGTCAATCCCGTAGCAGACCGAGATTCCGAACATGCCGACCAGCACGCCGCCGAGGGCCGGACCGGCGATCTTCGTAATCTGCTCGATGGAAGCGCTGACGGAGACCGCCTGCTCCATTTGCCCGGAAGGCACCAACTCCTTGAGCTTGCCGCTCTTGGCAGGGCTGAACAGTACATCCATCAATCCCTTGGCAATCAGCAGCGCATACACCTGCCAGAGCGTTCCGGCGAACAGGAACAGGGCGACCAGTCCGGCCCGGACGAGGTCGGAGCCGATCATCAGGCGCTTGCGGTTCATCCGATCCGCCAGCACGCCGGCAATCGGCCCTCCCAGAAGCGAGGGTACTGCCATGCACAGCGACATTACGGTAATCTCCCACGGGGTGGCCTGCCACTTCATGCCCACCATGGCGAGCAGCGCCAGCACGTACAGCCATTCGCCCACATTGGATACAAGCTGCGCCGCCATCAGCGTCAGAAAGGGACGGTTGCGGCGCAGGCCGCCTTGCCCGTCTTGAGGGGAATCGGTGAGGGTATTCATTATTCGGATTCATCTCCTGTCTCGGGTTAAATGAAGCGTTTGTCTTCATGCTAGCACGGCAGCAAGAGCCGCTCCTCCATCCCGGGCCGGAAATCCCCGCGGTCCCGCAGCCTGATTTTGCCCCCGGTTCACAGGCGGAACCCGTCCTTAAATAATTTTGATTTTTAATAATTAAAACTGCGCTCATTGTGACAAATCACATGTTTTTCTCTCTTTCTTTCACGTAAGGTAGGAGTAGATAAAGGTTCTGGTCGTCGTACCCGGACCCCACACGAACGCATGCAGATATTTCAATGGAAAAGGGTGAATGAAAGATGCTTCAATCCTACGAGCGCGACACGCAGCTTACGCTTCATTTGTACCGGGTATTCGCCAAATCGTTCAAGAGCATCAACGAACACGCCGTTACAGGCAGCAAGATTGAAGGGTTCAACCCGACGGCCTTCGCCGTAATGGAAGTTCTGTACTATAAAGGACCGCAGCCGATCCAGCAGATCGGCGCCAAGCTGCTGCTGCAGAGCGGCAACGTTACGTACGTCATCGACAAGCTGGAAGAACGGGGCTATCTGCAGCGCAAGGCCTGCGCCAGCGACCGCCGCGTGATCTTCGCCGAGCTTACCGCCGAGGGCGAGCGACTGATGAACGACATGTATCCGAAGTATACGGAGCGGCTCCACCTGGCGTTCAGCGGACTGAATGACGAGGAGAAGGTCCAGATGATCGGATTGCTCAAGAAGATGGGACTGCAAGCCGAGAAGCTGTCTCCCCTGCCGCGCAAGTAACCCAAGAAGCACATCCCCGATGGCTTGAATCCGCAACAAGGAGGACCCGGCAATTGCCGGGTCCTCCTTGTTGCATCTGCACCGTACCGAACCGTCCGTCTCAGCTTCTCCGCTCTGCGGATGCGCTCTCCCACTCCCGGCGCAGCAGGGCATACAGTTCTACATCCCGCAGGCCCCGGCGGGTCAGCCGGTATTCCCGCAGCAAGCCTTCCTTCCGGAAGCCCAGGCGGTTGAAGAGACGCTCGGAGCGTTCATTGCCGCGCAGACATTGCGCCTCGATCCGGTTCAGCCGCAGCTTCCGGAAGCCAAATTCAAGCACCAGGCGCAGCGCCTCGGTCATATAGCCATGTCCCCAAAAGCCGGGGTGCAGCTCGCAGCCGATCTCTCCCCGGCGCGCACCGGAGTCCTGCCAGGCATTGAAGCCGGCGCTGCCGATCACTCTTCCGCTGTCCCGAAGCGTCAGGCTCCAGCGCAGACCGTCTCCCTCCCGCTCCATGTCCAGCAGCAGCCAAATCAGCGCTTCGGCGGATCCGGCACCGCTCAGCTCGGGCATGCCCAGCCAATCGGAGGCTTCCTCCGCCGTCCAGACCGCCAACAGCGCTTCGGCATCCAGCGTGGACAGCGGCCGCAGCACGATTCGCGGGCCCTCAAGCCCCGGAGCCGTTCCTGTAAGGATGTCCATCCGTCCCCCTCCTTCTTCTGGTTGTAGTATAGCATGTTCCAGATGCCGGCAAGCACGCACAAAAAAACGCCCGCTCACGCGCGGACGCCTTCATTGCATGCCTGCCAGGGGTCAAGGAATGCGTAACGGTCTGGAATCAGGCGATTCAGCCGGTAGCGCCGGCCGTCTTGATCGGCTTCAGCACTTCCTGGCACAGAAGCTCCAGCTTCGGCTGAATGCTGCGGAACTCCTCAATGCCTCTTCCCGTCAAGCTGTACTCTTCTCCGTGGAAGGTCAGATAATTATCCTGGGTTAGCCGTTCCAATTCCTGCTTCACTTCGCGTTCTCCAATCCGATATCCGAACTGTTCCAGTTGAGTCTGCATATCCGATATCGTCAGCTTGCGTTCGTGGGCGATATACAGCATATGGATTCCTATGAACAAATTTTGCACATCGGCGCGCATAGCTCCTCCTCCCGGCCTAAGCCTTGTGTGATGGGTCAGCTATTATTTACCCGTCGCCGTCTTCGCGGAAACACAGGGCTTCCGGCCCGGGACCTGCGGTGCTGCCTCTGAAAGCCGCACGGCGCATGGGGTTCAGTGCTTGACGTACCGCTCTGCCCTGTACTATGTTGGTTAATAAGACTTACTTACAGAAAGGTGATGCTCCATGTTTCAGGCCATGCCCTATGACGGCACCCGCAGCGAGCGTTTCGAGGCCGTTCTTGCCCAGCTCGGCTCGCTGATTCAAGATGAACCGAATGCCGTCGCCAATCTGGCCAACGCATCCGCTCTGCTCAAAGCTTCCCTGCCCGATACGAACTGGGCCGGATTCTACTTATACGACGGGACGGAGCTCGTCCTGGGTCCGTTCCAGGGGCTTCCGGCCTGCATCCGGATTCCGCTCGGCCGCGGAGTCTGCGGCACCGCAGCGGCTGAGCGCCGGACGCTGGTCGTCGGCGACGTGCACGCTTTTCCCGGCCATATCGCCTGCGATGCCGCCTCCAACAGCGAGATCGTTGTGCCGCTCGTCCAGGAAGACCGCCTGCTCGGGGTACTCGACATCGACAGCCCGATCAAGCACCGGTTCGACGATGACGAGCGCCGGTTCCTGGAGCGTTTTGCCGCCATCGTAGCCGCCGTCCTGTAAGCCGCCGAAGCGTCCGAAGGATCGCCTCCCGGTCTGCGCAGAGAAACCGCGAACAGCCCCCTCACTTGCCGCAAGGCGGGAGAGGGGGCTGTTCGGCGTACTTGGCGTTCCGGCTGAAGTCCGGCTGAAGTCGGACATCTGTCATGTCAGGCTGCCTCGGCTCCTCCGCAGCGAACACCGTCTGCTCTATAGCTCTACCGGCCGGATATTCCAAATCTCCGAAGCGTAGCGGCTGATGGTACTGTCGCTTGAGAATTTGCCGGAGTGGGCAATGTTAATAATGGATTTCTTGAGCCATTCGGGACGGTTGCGATAAGCCCGGTCAATCTCCACATGGGTCTCGACATACGAGGCAAAATCCTTGAGGACAAAGAATTCGTCGTTGTTGTCCAGCAGCGAGTGGAAGATTTGACCGAAATCCTGCCCGTCACAGCAGAACGCGCCGGGGTTCATGAGCTGGTCCAGCACTTCCTTGACCCGCCCGTCGCCGTTGTAGATATCCCTGGCGTAATAGCCGCCGTGCTGATAATAATCCAGCACCTGCTCTGCGCTCAGGCCGAACAGGAACATGTTCTCATTGCCCAGCATTTCGTGCATCTCGACATTCGCGCCGTCCATCGTGCC
Organism: Paenibacillus glufosinatiresistens; assembly: GCF_031470375.1. Classification (NCBI taxonomy): domain Bacteria; kingdom Bacillati; phylum Bacillota; class Bacilli; order Caryophanales; family Paenibacillaceae; genus Paenibacillus; species Paenibacillus glufosinatiresistens. Next base: position 250,942 of record NZ_JAVFHT010000004.1, on the reverse strand, counting down.
GATGGTCAGCGCGCCGTTCATCATGAATTTCATGTTGCCCGTGCCCGACGCTTCCTTGCTCGCCGTCGAGATCTGCTCGCTGACATCGGCCGCCGGAATGATCTTCTCGGCCAGCGATACCGAATAGTTCTCCAGGAAGAAGATCTGAAGCTTGCCGTTGACGTCCTTGTCATTGTTGACCGTATGGGCAACCGTATTGATGAGCTTGATGATCCGTTTTGCCAGATGGTAGCTTGGCGCAGCCTTGGCCCCGAAGATGAACGTTCTTGGCACTATGTCCATCGACGGTGCAGCCTTGATCTGATTATAGAGATGCATGATATGCAGAATGTTCAGAAGCTGGCGCTTGTACGCGTGCAGCCGCTTCACCTGGACATCGAAGATGGAATCGGGATTGACCTTGACACCGTGCCGGCTCTCAATATACTGCGCAAGCCGGAGCTTGTTGGCGCGCTTGACCTCGCCGATCCGCTCCTGGAAGGAGGCATCCTCGCAGTACTTGATCAGCCCGATCAGCTCCTGCGGATGCGTCTTCCAGCGGGTTCCGATCGTATCGTCGATCAGATCCTTCAGCTGCGGATTGGCGTGCAGCAGCCAGCGCCGGTGCGTAATGCCGTTCGTCTTGTTATTGAACCGGTCGGGAAACATCTCGTCGAAGAGCCGCATTTCCCGTCTCCGCAGAATTTCGGTATGGAGCGCCGCAACGCCGTTGACGCTGTGGCTGCCGACGATGGCCAGGTTGGCCATGCGCACCTGATCGCCGTAGATGATCGCCATACCCGCAAGACGCCCCTCGTCGCCGGGATAGCGCCGCAGCAGTTCAGCGCAGTAGCGGGCATTGATCTCCTCGATGATCTGGAACACGCGCGGCAGCAGCTCGCGCACCATCGGCACCGGCCACTTCTCCAGCGCTTCGCTCAAGATTGTATGATTCGTGTAGGAGACCATCCGGGTCACGAGGTCCCAGGCTTGATCCCAGCCCATCTTCTTCTCGTCCATCAGAAGGCGCATCAGCTCGGGAATGACGAGCGTCGGGTGGGTGTCGTTGATATGAAGCGCCACCTTGTCCGGCAGCGCGGTATACGGCAGTCCGAGCTTGTCGAACGTGCGCAGAATGCTCTGCAAGCCTGCGCTGCACATGAAATACTGCTGCTTCAGCCGGAGCAGCTTGCCTTCATAGCGGGAATCGTCCGGATAGAGAAACTCGGAGATGGACTCGACGGAACGCTTGTACTCCAGAAATTTGTGATAATCGCTTCCCGCCCGCATCCCGAACGCCTTGGACGGCTGCATGACCGACTCCGCGCTCCAGTTGCGCAGCGTGTTGACGTGCCGCTCGTCGGCGCCGATGATCGGGATGTCGTACGGTACCGCCCGGACCGTCTCGTAATCCTTATGCTCGAATACAAGCTCGCCGCTGCTGTCGACATCGGTATCCACGCGGCCCCAGAACTTCACGTCCACGCTCTTGTCCTCGCGGCGCACTTCCCATACATTGCCCTTCTGCAGCCAGTAGTCCGGAAGCTCCACCTGGTAGCCGTCCACGATCTTCTGCTCGAAAAGTCCGTATTTGTAGCGGATGCCGCATCCGTGTCCGGCATAGCCCAGCGAGGCCAGCGAGTCCATGAAGCAGGCCGCCAGACGCCCGAGGCCGCCGTTCCCGAGCCCCGGATCTGGTTCTTCCTCCTCGATGTCGTCCAGGCGGAAGCCCAGCTCTTCCAGCCCGCCGGCGACGACTTCCAGATCGCCCATGTTGAGCAGATTGTTGCCGAGCAGCCGGCCGATCAGAAATTCCATGGAGAAATAATACACCTGCTTCTCCTGGCCCTGCCGATAGCGGCGGTTCGTCTCGGCCCAGTTCCGGCCGGCCTGCTCCCGGACCATATTGCCCAGAATGTTGAAGACATCGGCGCCGGAAGCCTCTTCGAGCGGCTTGCCCAGCTGATCGACAATTTTGTCGGTAAATGCGGCTTTGAAACGTTCTTTATCGGTAAATAGCAAAAGAGTTCCTCCTGACGTTCGCTAATTATGGCGCAGGACGGCGAGAAAGGGCTACATTTTGCTGCTCTTGGCAATGACGAACGGGCGGCGGCTGTCTCCGACCAGAACCCGTTCCCGGCTGAGCTGCACGTCCTTATCCATAATCACATTCTCGATGACGGCACCTTCTTCGATGACGCATTTCTGCATGATGACGGAGTTGGTCACCCGCGCCCCCTTGCGGATCTGCACGCCCCGGAAGATCACGCTGTTCTCCACCTTGCCCCCGATAATACAGCCGTTGGCGACCAGCGAATTGCTGACCTCGGCGTTCTCCAGGTAACGGGTGGGAGCCTCATATTTGATCTTGGTCTGCACGGGATTGTTCCCGAACAGCTCCATGAAATTCTCCTGACGCAGCAGTTCCATGCTGTTCTTGTAATAGCTCTCCAGCGAGTTGATTACGGCATGGTAGCCTTTGTATTCATAGGCGGCAATCTTCAGGCTGTTCTGATTCTTCTGGATGGCGTCCCGGAAGAAGAAGCTCTCGCCGTGGGCGATGCAGTGTTCCACCATTTCCAGGAACCGGTCCTTCTCCATGATGAACATATCGAGATATACGTTATGATGGCCTTTCTCCTGATGAATGCCGGTTACGAAGCTGTCTTCGTCCACCTCCAGCCGCTGGCACAGCTCATGCTCGGGCTGAAGCTCCTCGATCTTCTTGTAGACAAGCGTGACGTCCGCGCCCTGCTTGAGATGATAGTTGTACAGCTCGCGCAGGTCGATCGTGCTGATATGCTGGCTTCCGGAATGCACAAGGTACTTGGCGGAAGCGCGTTTGAAGAAGTCGAGATTGTTGTGAAAATGCTGGAGGTCGCCGCGCGAGGTATCGGTCGGGTCATTCCAGTCGGGCGGCAGGATGAACAGCCCGCCGTGCTTGCGGTTCATATCCCAGGATTTGCCGTCGCCTAAATGGTCCATCAGCGAGCGGTACTTCCGCCGGACGAACAGGCCCACGCTCTCCAGATCGGCGCGCATCATATTGGAGAGAACAAAATCAATCAGCCGGTACCGGCTGGCAAAGGGCACGGCCGCGCCGCAGCGGAAGTAGGTAAGTTCGTTCAGATTATCGAGTTCGTGATCCAGATTGATAACGCCCAGAAGCTGCTTCATGGCTTGCACCGTCCTTGTATTTTATTTAGAGCGTGTTGGTGATCTTGGCTGGAGAGGCCTTGCGCTTCTTGTTGCGGTTGTCGATCAGAAGAATCTCATTCTCATTCTCCCGTTCTACGCCGATTTCCATGCCGTCTTCGAGAATGGTATTCTCGCTGATAATCGCCTTGTGAATCTTCACGCCGCGGCCGATCTTCACCTTCGGCATAATGACGGAATCCTTGATCTCGCTGCCTTCTCCGACTTCTACTCCGTAGAAGAGCACAGAATGCTCGACATCGCCGCGGACGATGCAGCCCTCGTTGATGATCGAACCGCACACCTTCGCGCCGGGAGCCACATACTGGGCCGGCTGGTTCGGATTGCGCGTATAGATGCGCCAGGACGGATCGTTCAGATTGAGGGGCGGATTGTCGCTGAGCAGATCCATATTGGCCTCCCAGAGACTGTTGACTGTACCCACATCCCGCCAGTATCCTTCGAACGGATAGGCATACAGCGTCTTGCCCTTGGAGAGCAGCGCCGGGATGATGTCTTTCCCGAAGTCATGCGAGGATTCCGGATTCTCGCCGTCTTCCAGCAGCGCCCGCCGCAGCACCTCCCATTTGAATATATAGACGCCCATCGAGGCGAGCGTGCTCTTCGGCTTCGCCGGCTTCTCCTCGAATTCATAAATCTTCAGGTTCTCCTCGGTATTGAGGATGCCGAAGCGCGTCGCTTCTTCCATCGAGACATCAATCACCGAGATTGTGCAGTCGGAATTCCGTTCTTTATGATATTGAAGCATGGCATTGTAATCCATCTTGTAAATATGGTCCCCAGAGAGGATAAGGACATGCTCGGGATCATACTGGTCCACGAACTTCAGGTTCCGGTAGATGGCGTCCGCCGTTCCCCGGTACCAGCTGCTTCCGTCCTCGCGTTCATGCGGGGGAAGCACATAGACGCCTCCGTGGTTATGATTGAGATCCCAATCCGAGCCGACCCCGATATAGGAGTGCAGCACCAGCGGCTCGTACTGCGTCAGGACTCCGACGGTGTCGATACCCGAATTCGTGCAGTTGCTCAGCGGGAAGTCGATAATCCGGTAAGTCCCTCCGAAATACACGGCCGGCTTCGCGAGCGATTTGGTCAGACCCTTCAGCCTTTTTCCCTGGCCTCCGGCCAGCAGCATGGCAACCATTTCTTTTTTCTTCATGGAAGAGCCTCCTTGAGCTTGGGGTGGATAACGCTTCTTCGATTGCTGGGAGAACGAGTGCGACTCAAGTAATGGATATGTAGCAGGAACCGGTGGTGCGGGCAAAGCCGGAAAGCTGTAAAAGGAACCGGTAAAGAAACTAGGAAAAAGGGATTCAAAACGGGGAGCGGAAGCGGAACTCCGCTGAGCTATACGCCCTATTTTAAAGTGTGAGACGGCATACCGTCAAAACCCTTTTCTTCTATTTCATACAAAGGCTTTACCGGACCCGGTTCATTTAATCTGCAACCGTTTCCTCCTTGCCGATTCATTAATCATTAACCAATATCGGCCGGGCTGATTGAAGGATCGGCGTGGACAAGCCGCGTATTCTTCAGCAAATTTTCAATCTTCTGTGGCATAATGGCAGTAACCATGCTGGGAGGGATACCGATGAATACCGCACAGGGCGTGCGGCTGCTGCTGGTGGACGACGAGCCGCATATTCTCCAGTTTCTGGAGCTGGGCCTGTTAAATGAAGGCTTTGAAGTCCGGACGGCCCAGGACGGGACAGCTGCGCTGGAGATTGCCGCCGAGTTCAAGCCGCATGTCGCCATACTGGATGTGATGATGCCGGGAATGAACGGCTTCGAAGTCTGCCGCTATCTGCGGTCAGGGGAAGAGGAGATTGCCGTTATCATGCTGACGGCCAAGGATGAAGTGGACGACCGGGTGAAGGGCCTGTCTATCGGAGCGGATGACTATATGGTCAAGCCGTTCAGCTTCGACGAGCTGCTGGCCCGGATTCAGGCCAGGCTCCGCAACCAGTTCCCGGCGCTGCTCGGCGAAGTTCGCTGCGGCCCCTTCCGCATTGACAACCGCCGCCGGGAAATCCGGTACCGGGACGAAGCGCTGGAACTGTCGCCCACCGAGTACGAGCTGCTCCAGTACATGCTCCTTAACCACGGGCTGGTGCTGAGCAAGCCGATGATTCTCGACAAAGTCTGGGGCTATGACTTCGGCGGCGAAGAGAACATTGTGGAAGTCTATATCCGCTCTCTGCGGGAGAAGCTCGGCGACAAGGAGCACCGCCTGATCCGGACGCTGCGGGGAGCGGGCTACCGGGTGGACCTCCCATGAGCGCTCACGGCCGCTTCCGTCCGCTTCGCCTGCGCGGGCCGCGTTCGCTGCGCAGCCAGCTCCTGGCCGCCTCGCTGCTGATTCTATCGGGGCTGCTGCTGCTGATCGGCGTGCTTCAGTATGTCATTATGCGCAATTTCATCTACAGCAACCGGGCCGAGACCATGCAGACCCAGATTCGTTCCATTCCGCGCGAGGTAATCTTCAATCTCGCCCGGGACGACGCGGACGGGACCCTGCCCGGCGAATCCCCGGAAGGGCAGCCGTCCGCTCAACCGCCCCCTCCGTTTCAGAGCGAGGCCGGAGACAGCGGGAGAGTCTGGAACGGATCTCGCCGCCCTCTGCTGCTGGACGCCCAGACGACCATTGCGATCTACACGCCGGACGGAACCTTCACCGATCTTCAGCGCGCCACGCTGGCGGAGTCGGAAGCCCCGCGTCTGAGCGACGCCGAATACCGGAAGCTTCTGGACGATGCCGATTCGCGGCATCCAAACAGGTACCGGATCATAAGCTCCGGCGGCGGCAGCGAACAGCTCGCGGTATTCCAGCGCTTCGGACGCTCGGACGGGCCGGAGGCCCTGCTGCAGATGAGCGTCGATACCGGGCCGCTGCGCAAAGTAATTCTCACCCAGCTGCTGATCTTCGTTGGCCTGTCAGCGGCGGCGCTGCTGGCGGGCCTATTCCTCTATGTGCCCGCCCTCAGGCGGACGCTGGTGCCGCTCTCCACCATGCGGACCACCGCGCAGCGCATTGACGCCGGCAACCTGGATCTCCGCTTTCCTTCCCGCCAGGGCCAGGAGGAGATCGACCAGCTCTCCCACTCCTTCAATGGCATGCTGGAACGGCTGGAAGGCTCCTTCCGCAGCGAGCGCGAGGCCAAGGAGCGGATGCGCCGGTTCGCGGCCGACGCCTCCCACGAACTGCGGACGCCGCTGACCTCGATTCACGGGTTCCTGGAGGTGCTTCTGCGGGGAGCGGCGGACAACAAGGAACAGTTGGACAAAGCGCTGCGCAGCATGCACGGCGAGTCCAGGCGGATCAACAAGCTTGTCGAGGACCTGCTGCTGCTCGCCCGGATGGACGGGGAGCCGGGCCTGCGGACCCGGGAGCTGGAGCTGGGCGGGGTCCTCGCCGAGATGGAGCCCCAGCTTCGGATGCTGGCGGACGGCCGCCGGGTCGATTTTGCCCTGGAAGAAGATCTGTGGGGCCGCTATGATCCCGACAAGATCAAGCAGGTTGTGCTGAATCTGTTCCAGAACGCAGTTCAGCACACCGATCCGGCCGGGGGCTGCATCCGGGTAGCCCTGAAGCCCGAAGGCTCCTGGGCCGTGTTGACCGTTCAGGACAACGGCCCCGGCATCCTGCCGGAGCATCTTCCTTATGTGTTCGACCGCTTCTACCGCAGCGACGCCTCGCGCGCCCGCAAGTACGGCGGCTCCGGCCTCGGCCTCTCGATCACGAAGTCGATCACCGAGGCGCACGGCGGAGAGATCACGGCCGACAGCCCGCCGGGGCAAGGCGCCCGGTTCCGCGTGCTGCTGCCCCGGACGGAGGCTCCGAATTGAAATGAAGGAGCGGATTTCATAGAATAGAGGGAAGCTTGCGGCTGAAGAGCCGGATCAGAATCGTTCAACGGAAGCATAATCGATCAGAGGAGGAATCATCATGTACGAAATCGCGGTAATCGGGGCGGGACCGGCCGGGGCCAGCGCGGCGCTTTTTGCAGCCAAGGCAGGCAAGGCGACCCTGCTGATCGACAACGACAAAGGCATGACCCGGCGCGGCTGGTATGAGAACTACTACGGCATCCCGGCCGTCGGCGGACCGGAGCTCGTCGAGACCGGGCATCAGCAGGCCGTGAAGTTCGGCGCGAAGCTTGCAGCCGACAAGGCGACAGACATCGTCCGGGGCGAAGACGGCTTCCGGATTGCGACCGAGAGCGGTCAGACTTACGAAGCCCGGCACATCATTCTGGCAACCGGCGCGCTGACCGACCTGGCTGCCCAGGCGGGCGTCGAGACCCGGGACGGCACAGAGCCGCGCATTAAGACCGTGGTTGCCGTCCGGCCCGACGGACGGACGAATATCGACGGCATCTGGGCCGCCGGTACGGTGGCCGGCGTCAGCGTGCACGCCATCATCACCGCCGGGGACGGAGCCCGGGTGGCGGTCAACGTCATCAGCGAGCTGAACGGCGCGCGGTACGTCGATCATGACGCGATGAAATCCTAAGACCGGATATCGCATCCGGCCAGCCGGTCCCTGAACAACTCAAATCAGGCTTCCCCGTCAATAACGGCGGAAGCCTGATTTGAGTTATCCTGTCATCCTGCCTGCCTATGAGCGCGCTGTTCGCGGGTATCCCCTAACGGACCGCACCCAACGCTCCGGCAATCGACCACAGACTCGATACCATCAACAGCCACAGCGTCACTTTTTTGAAAGCCTTCTCGTCCAGACGCCGAACGGCTGCGGTGCCGATCCAGACGCTGATCAGCAGCGCAGGCGTCAATTGAAGGAGCAGTCTCAGCAGCCTGGCGTCCATAAGCCCCTCTCTGCCAAAAGCTGCAATGGTTATAATGTTCAACATACAGGCGTAGGCGGTAAGATTCGCCCGGAAGGCATCCTTATCCATCCCCTGTCCGCTCAGGAACAGCGCCACCGGCGGTCCGCTCATGGACAGGCTCCCGTTCAGCAGCCCGCTGACCAGACCGACCGGAACAAAGGCTAACCGTTCGTTGCGGACCTTAAAGCTCCTTCCATTCAACAGCAGAAGCGTGTACCCCAGTATGAGCAGACCGGCAGTTCCTTTCAGCGCGGACGCCGGCACCGCTGTCAGCAGATAGGCCCCCAGGGGAGCCGCCGCCAGACTTGCGGCCAGCAGCGCCCAAATGCGGCCCAGCCTCACTTTCTTGTACGCTTGCGCCAGTATAACAAGATTGGTCAGCAGGCTGAGGATAACTACAAGTGGCACCGCCTGCGTCACCGGCAGCCATAGGCTGAGGAGCGGCATGGATACCAGTGAGAAGCCAAAGCTGGTCAATCCCTGAATGAACCCGGCCGCTGCCACGACTGCCATCACCTCGAATACCATCCACAATTTCATGAGTCCGGCTTCCCTGCCCTTACTTCGTCAATCCGTACAGCGCCTGCGCCGCCTCGGCCCGGCTGAGCGGAGCCGTTGCGGCGAAGAGACCTCCGCTGCGACCCTGCACCAGTCCGAGCGCAGCCGCCGTCCGCACCGATTCCGCCGCCCAAGAGGCGACGCGGTCCATATCGGCAAAAACCGGAGGCGCCGTCTTCACCTCTGACGGTCCGCGGCTGTAGGCATAGGCCTTCGTCAGCATGACGGCCATCTCCTGGCGGGTCAGGGTGCCCGACGGGTCGAAGACCCGCTCGCTGCGGCCCGAGACGATGCCGGCCGCTGCGGCTGCGGCCACTTCGCCTTCATACCAGGCTCCCGCCGGAACGTCGGCGAAGGACGCATTCCCGGCGGCGGGCATCAGGCGAAGCAGCCGGGAGAGCATCGCGGCGAATTCGGCCCGCGTCACGCTGCGGGCCGGTTCGAACGCCGCGCCGGTTCCGCCGGCGATGCCCTTGGCGGCCAGCGACCGGACAGCGCCGTACGCCCAGTGCGAACGGGGCATATCCGGGAAGGTCCGCTCCACGCGCAGCACCGCATAGGTGCTGAAGTGGCGGATGGAAGCGGAGATTACCTCTCCGCTGCGGCTGCCTCCGGCATATTCCCGAGCGCCGTCTTCCGCGATGTAATAAATGCCGGTGATATCTTGGTCGGACGCGGAAGATGCGGCCGCCCGAAGCGTCAGGGTCAGCGGCTCGGCGAACTCGCGCACCGGCTCCGCCGTTCCGTTCTTCTCCACCGCCAGGGAGAAGGCATAGGCTTCACCGGCGGAGGATACGGCGAGGCCGCCGCCGTCCGCCGTTCGGCCGCTGCCGCTGCGGGCCAGGAGCGCCGCCGTACTTGCGGCGCTCACCGGCTCGGCCTTCAGGACGAGCGCGCCTTCCGCTGCTGCGGCCCGGGCGCCCAGCGACTTCATCAGGCCGGCGGGAATCTCCAGCGCGAACGCCCCGCCGCTCCCTCCGGTCAGGCGGAGCGTCTGACCGCCGATCGCCGCCAGCGTTCCTGCCGGAAGGCACAGCGTCTCTGCGCCGGGCGGCAGAGCCAGCGTTACCCGGCCGCCGGCCGATGCCGCAGCCGCCTGCGCCGGCGTAACCGTGACCGGCTGCGCCGCTTGCCCGCCCGCCGCCGCGCCGCTGCCCGCGCCTGCGGCAGGACCTGCGCTGCCGGTCCCTGTGCCGGCGCCTGTATCCGTTCCGCCGCCGGACGCCGCAACCGCCGCCTCGGCGCCGAGCAACGTCTTCGGCGCAGCGCTCTCAAGCCTGCTGTTCACCAGCTTGACGCCGGATAGCGACAGTTCGCTCTTCCCGGCGGAGACCGCCCGGAAGACTACCGTCAGCAGCTTCCGGCTTCCGGACATCCCCGGCGTCTCGGAGCCGATCTGCGTGTAGGCGAAGGCCGCCTTGCCGCCTGAGACGGAAGCCGGCACGCCCATTCCGCCTGCGAGTCCGTAAGCTGCGGAGACATACTCCAGCTTCGCCGGATCATAATTCAGCGTCATTTCAAACGCGTACAGATCCGCCAGACCGTCGCCTGTCACAGTCACGGTCACCTCGCCGCCGACTGCGGCCGGCGCCGCAGATAAGGAGACGGACGTCTCTGTCTCGGCGGCCGCCCGAACGGCTGCGGCGTCCCGCTCCAGGGCTTGCGCCCCCGGAGCGCCGCTCCCTGCCGATCCGCCCCCTGTCTCTCCGGCGGCAGCCGCCCTTCCGGTACCCGCCCCGCCCGGAACCAGCAGCAGGGCCGCCAGCAGCAGCAGGCCGCAGCGTCCGGATCTTCTTGCGTCTCTTCCCGTTCTGTTCATCTCGCCCGTCTCCTTCCCAACCGGCAGCGGAAAGCCCGCGCAGACGAGCTGCGGGGACTTTCGGCTTCTTACCGGTTTCGCTTCCATCTATCGCTTCCATCCGTCGCTTCCAGCCGTTACTTCCAGCCATTACTTTAATCCGTCGCTTCAACCCGCCGCTCCCCTCAGAACTTGCCGGGAATCTTCCGGGCCGTTGCGGCCAGATCCATAATGTCGATCTTGCCGTTCTTGTCGGCGTCATACGGTTTGAACCGGTACCAATCCGCTCCGCTCTCCGTCTTCCCGTAGGCGGCGGAGACATTCGCCAGATCGCGGATCGTAACCGCCGCTCCGAGCGTCTCCAGCGTGTACGCCGAGCTCAGGTACGTCTCTACGGCATGGTTCAGCTTCGCCTGTGCGGCGTCCGCCTTGGCCTGACCGGCCGTCACATCTGCGCGGACCGCCTTGGCCGCCGCAATGGCGTCCTTCAGCGCATTCCGCGACTCCGTGGCATATCCGCCCAGATAAGCGCCGGCCGAAGTGGCTGCATACTTGGCTTCGGCATCCGCAATCGCCGCGTCCAGCGCCGTCATGTCGGCCGCCGCCGAGATTGTCACCGAGGCCGAGGAACCGGTCACCGAAATCAGGGGGCCCCCGTCCGAGACCGCGATATTGGCCGCCTCTACAACAGCGGAGCCGCTTGCCGCTCCGGCCTTGGCCTTGAACGTCAGCTTCAGCAGCGACGCTTCATTCGAGACGGTTCCGCCTTCGGCTGCCAGCACCAGATAAGCCGCGTTCCCTTCGTCGCTGACCGTCTGACGGACCACCTTAAGGCCCTCTGCCAGGGAAGCCGCATCCACGAACTCCAGCTTCTGCGGGTCGTAGCGCAGCGTCATTTCTTCCGTACGGAACGGGTTCTCCAGACCGCCAATTCCAAAGGTCAGGTCAAAAGACGAACCCGGACTTACCGTCATGCCGCCTCCCGTCAGGGTTCCGGCCGGCTGGCTCATGCGCACCAGCTCGAAGTCGTCGATCCACCCCCAGGTGCCTCCCGGACCCGCCATGTCGATGCCGATGGTGGCCTGCCCGTTCGTCACGGCAATGTTCCCGACCGTGTAGGGCTTCCAGACATTCCAGCCTGTATTGACGGCATCCGTATAGAGCGGGTCTCCCCCGTATCCGTCGGCGAACAGGCGCAGCTTCGTTTCACCGCCGCCCCCCGAGATCCAGGCCTTCAGCGTATAAATGCCATTCTCCAGTCCGGTGACCGTCTGCGACAGCTTATAGGCATAATCCGACCCGTACCAGTAATTGAAGCCGTTCGCTCCCGCATGGACGTTGGCCGTGTCGTTCTTGACACTGCCCGCCTGGTCTCCGGTCAGCGTCCAGTTATCCATCCAGCTCTCGAAGCCGGGGTTGCGGACCATATTCGCATTGGCAAGCACCTTGACCGTTACCGATGCCTTCTCGGCCAACCCCTCGACGCTGCCTTCCAGCGTGAACTCCCCGGCTGCATCCAGCTTGCCGGACGGAACGGCATCCCAGACGACCGGCGCCGGCGTAATCGATCCGTCGTTGTAGAGCACGCTGGCCGTTGCCGGCAAGTCCGGCTCCTGGCCCTTGACCGTCGTCACGCCTTCGGACGCATAGACCTTGATCGGGGCCTTGGCCAGACTGCCCGGCTCGTACTTGAACGCATCCAGCGAAGACAACGCGTTCCCGTCAAAATCAAACATCGCCTGATTCTCCCAGCCGTTGACGTCGCCTTCCTTCCAGCCGACGCCCGACAGCCAGGCCGGTTCCCAGTAGAATACGCCCAGCCCCTTGCCTTCGTCCACATGGGCAACCGTGTTCAGCACCGTCTCGGTCACCAGCTTCTGATTCGCGGGCGAAGCCGGGAAGCCCGCCTTCTCGGTATCCGCGAGCTTGGCAATATTGCCGCCCTCAACCGGGTCCGCATCCTCCAGCGTGAACGGATAGGCCGTCTCGGCCACCACAATTTCCTTGCCGTACCGGGCCACCATATCGTTCATGTTCGTCTTCAATTCCTGGAAGGTGCCGTGCCAGTACGGATAGTAGGACATGCCGATGACGTCGTAATCCAAATTGCGGCTCTTGGCCTGGTCAAAGAAGCTGCGGAATTTGGCATTATTCCCGCCCTCGGCCAGATGCAGCATAATCTTCACCGAGCCGCCGGACGGCGTCGTATCGCGTACCGCACGGATGCCCTCGGAGAGCAGCGCCGCCAGATTATCGAAGCTGCTTACTGCGCCGTCCGGCAGCAGCATGCCGCTGTTGATTTCGTTGCCGACCTGAACCATATCGGGATAAGCGCCGGCATCTTTCAAGTCGGTCAGCACCTCTGCCGTATACTCATACACCGCCTGCTTCAGCTCATTGAAGCCGAGATCCTTCCAGGCCGCCGGCTTCTCCTGCTTGCCGGGATCGGCCCAGAAGTCCGAATAGTGGAAGTCCACCAGCAGCTTCATGCCCGCCGCCTTGACGCGGGGCGCGATTTCCAGCAGCTTGGCCGCATCGTTGAAGCCGCCCGATTCCGTAGGCTGATTCCACACCCGCAGCCGGACATAATTGACGCCGTGGTCCTTCAGAATGGCCAGCAGATCCTTCTCCTGTCCATCCTCATAGTAGTGCATTCCCTTGGCTTCGATCGCTTGCAGAGTGGAAATATCCACCCCTTTAATAAAGGTATCCGGGTCCGACAGCCCCGAGGCGGCCTCCGCCTGCCTCGCCGCTCCCGGCATCCACAGTGTAAGCGTTAACATAATAATCATAGCCGCAGTCCATCCGCGACGAACAGCTCTTCTCATCCTTCCAATCCCCCTCCCATGATTTCTCTCTCATTGTAGGCGACCGCCGACCCCTTCCAACAGCGAGAGAGGCAACGAATCCTAGTACGCGATCAACGATCTTTGCTTTTTTAAGAGCTTTTACTTTAAGAGCCGTCCTGTGTCCGCGCACCAAAAGAACCGCGGCGCCAACCGCCGCGGTTCCCTTCCTTCCTGCATCCGCCTCCTTGGAACGGGTTAATGCGCCGCCCGCTTCAGAATGCGGACGCCGTAAGCCGGCAGCTCCAGCGGTCCGGTTACCGCTTCGCCCGTCTCGGCGTCGGTATACGCGGCGCCGTCCAGCTCCACCGTCTCCGCCTGGCCGGAGAAGCCGAGCACGAAGACATAATCGTGCTCTTCGTCGCTGCGGAGCTGGGCGGTTACGCCCGCCGGCAGCGGGGCGTTCAGCGCCCGGCGCACGCCGGCCTCTTCCACGAGGCGGCCGTAGAACGCCTCATAGAAGGCATCGTCCTTGACGCGTCCGCCGAGATAATACGCCTTGCCGGCACCGCGGCCGTTCACGGTCAGCACCGGCCGCCCGGCGTAGAAGTCGTCGCCGTATACAGCCAGCGTCTCGGCGCCTTCCGTATGAATCAGCTCGCACAGCTCATGGATCGGATGCTCGCCGCCGAAGCCGAGCCGCTCTGCGTTCTCTACCACGAGCCGGTTGAGCTGGCCGTCATGCAGCCCGTCGATCTCCTCGGCCCAGATGCCGAGCGTCTCCCGCAGCGGTCCCGGGTATCCGCCCAGATAGCAGAGGTCGGTCTCGTTGACTACGCCGGTCCAATAGGTCGAGACCAGCGTGCCGCCGTTCCGGACGAACGCGTCGATCTTGGCTCCCGTCTCCTCGCGGAGCAGGTAGGCCATCGGCAGAAGCAGCAGCTTGTAGCCCGAGAAGTCATCGTCCGACCCGACGATGTCGGTCGGAACGCCAAGCTCCCACAGCGCCTTGTAGTGCTGCATGACCGTCTCTTCGTAATGCAGTCCGCCGTTGCGCGGACCCTGGGCGTCGTTCACCGCCCAGCGGTTGTCCCAGTCGGCGAGAATGGCGGCTTCCGCCGGCACATTCGTGCCGAGCAGCTCTGTCAGACCGGCCAGCGTCTTGCCCAGCTCGGCCACGTCCCGGAAGACGCGGGTGTTCTCATGGCCGGCGTGATCCACGACCGCGCCGTGGAACTTCTCGCTTGCCCCGCGGCTTTTGCGCCACTGGAAATACTGGACGGTGTCCGATCCGTGCGCCACGGCCTGGAGCGAGGACAGCTTGTGCATGCCCGGCTTCTTCAGCTTGCTCACCGGCTGCCAGTTCGTCAGGCTCGGCGTGCTCTCCATCAGCATGAACGGCTTGTGCTTCAGCGTGCGGAACAGGTCATGATTGAACGCGAACCAGGCCGCAATCTTGGCCTCGGAGTCCGCTTCATGCCAAGTCGGATACGCATCCCAGGAGATGACATCGACGACTTTGGCAAAATCCCGGTAGTCAATGCCGTAGAACCAGTCCATGAAGTTGGCCGTGCAGGGCAGATCGGCGTTGATCCGGCGCAGCGGCTGAATCTCATGCAGGTAGAAGTCAATGGTCTGGTCGGAGACGAACCGGCGCCAGTCGAGATTGTGGCCGTGCACCATATTCTCCCCGTGCGGAGCCGGAGACTCCACCTGGGACCAGGAGGTGTACGTGTGGGCCCAGAACGAGGTCCACCACGCCATGTTCAGGTTCTCCAGCGTGCCGTATTTGCGCTTCAGCCATTCGCGGAAAGCGTCCTGGCAGTAGTCGCAGTGGCATTCGCCGCCGTACTCATTGGACACATGCCAGCCGAGCACGGCCGGATGCTGTGAGTAGCGCTCCGCCAGCTTCGTGTTCATGATCGTGACTTTCTCCCGGTAGACCGGCGAGGTGTAGCAGTGGTTGTGGCGCATGCCGTGGAGATTGCGCACCCGGTTCTTCTCCACGCGCAGCACTTCCGGGTATTTCTCGGACATCCAGGCCGGACGAGCGCCGCTCGGGGTCGCCAGCCAGGCGTAGATGCCGTTCTCCGCGAAGGTATCCAGCACCCGGTCCAGCCATTCAAAGGTGAACGTGCCTTCCTCCGGTTCCAGCGCCGTCCAGGCAAAGATTCCGATCGCCATCGTATTGCAGCCGGCCAGCTTCATCAGCCGGATGTCTTCCTCCAGCACTTTCGGGTCATGCTGCCACTGGTCGGGGTTATAGTCGGCGCCGTGCATGAACACGGGCAGCTTGGGACTGATCGGCGGAAATTTGGTCGTCATCGAGGTTCTCTCCTTCTCATGGGTCCGTAATGGGGTTCGGCGTGCGGCTTGCCCGCTTATGATAAAAGGGAGACAGCCGTCTCCCCCTTATCCGGTAGATGGTACCGGTCTATTCCGGTTCTGTTCGTTAGCCTTGTCAGGCCTTGTCTTACTTGGACTGATTCGCGAGGAAGGCGTCGATCTGGCTCTGCAGTTCGGTCTGCACCTTCTCGATGCCCGCGGCTTTGAGCTGCTTCACCAGATCCGCCTGGCCGTCCTTGAGGTTGCCGATCAGGCCGTATTCCAGCGGAATCGCGTAGCGCAGCATCACATTGCCGATATTGGCGACTTCCGTCTTCACCTTGCTGTCGTCGAAGACAAAAGTCTCGAGCGGGAAGTGATAGACCTTCTCCTGCCATTTCGCCAGCATGTCGTTGGCTTCCTGCGGATAGGCTTCATCCTGCCGGTTCAGCGGGGAGTTCCAGCCCCAGCTGGAGAAGCCGCTGAAGTTGTAGTTGGCATTGCTCGGACCGGCCTTCAGCTTGTCGTCGCCGATGGCTTCATAGTGCTTGCCGTTGATGCCGTACATAGTCAGATCATGAATTTCCTTGTCGTTCTGAAGCAGGTCAATCAGCATCAGCGAACGTTCGGCGTTCTTGGAAGTCGCGTGAATCGCCATGCCGTTCTGCGTCGAGATGGCGCCGATCTTCTTGCTGTCCGGCGTCAAGTCGGCTATCGCCATTTCCACATCCGGCAGATCGCGGCGGGTCTCCTGAATATTGGAGGCCAGGGTACCCAGGTTCTGCGCATAGGAACCGACCTTGCCGGCTTTCATATCCTGCCAGACATCGTTCTTGTTGCTGACAATATTCTTCGACCAGGCGCCGCTGTCGGCCAGGTCTTTATAGTACGTCAGCAGACTGGCGAATTCCGGCGTATCGTACACATTGAATACCTTGGCGGAAGCGTCGTCCAGCTTGTACGCCAGCGGGAAGTTGTAGTCCACCAGGTTCCAGTCGTTCTTCTGCTCCAGCAGGATCTGATCCAGCTCATGCCATTTCCAGCCGTCGGCCGGCTTGGCGCCGAATGCGTTCATGCCCTTCTCGTTCTGGGCGATGGCTTTCAGATAAGCCGCATACGTCTCGGGGCTGGTCACCGGCTCCAGATTGTATTTCTTGCGCAGATCTTCGCGGATCAGCACCGCCTTGTCAGTCACTTCCTGGTTGTTGTTCGGCACCATGTACAGCTTGCCGCCCACCTTGGCCTGGTTCCAGGAGACCGAAGGCATCGCTTTCCAGGTCTGCGGCGCGTATTTCTGCAGCATATCGTCGGTCAGCTCCATGAAGCCGCCCTTCAGCGCCTGGTCGTTGTAGAACGCCCAGTTGGCGGTGTATACCACATCGAAATCTTCATTGGCCGCGAATTTCAGCGGATACTTCTGCTGCCAGTCGGCCCAGTCCAGGAATTCGGCGTCCACGGTCGCATTGATCTTGGTCTTGAGCAGCTCGTTGAGCTTGCCGAAGACTTCGTCGTAATCCGCCGGCTTGCCGCCGACCAGCACCATCTTCAGCTTGACTTCCTTGGAGGTATCGACCGCTCCGGCGGCCGCCGAAGCGCCGGCGGATGCCGCCGGCTGCGCCGTAGAGGACGCGGCATTGCCGTTGTTGTTATTGTTTCCGCCGCAAGCCGTCAGGGCGGCGGCCATCGTCATCGTCGCGGCCAGCGCCGCGATTGTTGTTTTTTTGCCAGATTTCATCGTTCTGTTACCCCCTTGAGAATGTTGTTGCATCTAATTCCTTGCTGCGGGATGCCTCAGCCTTTGACCGCGCCGATCGTCATGCCTTGCACGAAATACTTCTGAACGAACGGATATGCGAGCAGAATCGGTCCGGTTGCCACAATCGTCATGGCCATCTTCAAGCTCTCCGTCGGCAGGTTCGTATTCACCACGGCGCCCGCCTGCATCATCGCCTTGCGCATGCCGTCCATATTGCCCAGCATTTTGTAGAGATAGTACTGCAGCGGCATCAGCTCCGACTTGGAGACGAACAACAGCGCGTTGTACCAGTCGTTCCAGTAGCCGAGGGCGATGAACAGCCCGATGGTAGCCAGCACCGGCTTGGAGAGCGGAATGATGAGACTGCGGTAGATTCGGAAGTCGCCCGCCCCGTCAATCTTCGCCGACTCCGCAATCGCTTCCGGAATGCCGCTCATGAACGACTTCATGACGATGATATAGAACACGTTCAGCAGCATCGGAATAATCAGGGCCAGCATGGTATCCTTCAGATGCAGATAGTTGACAATCAGCAGGTACCAGGGCACCAGACCGCCGCTGAACAGCGTCGTGAAGAAGAAGTAGAAGGAGAAATGGTTGCGCCATTTGAAATCCTTCCGGGCCAGAACATAGGCGGTCATGGAGGTCAGGAACAGCCCCAGAACCGTGCCGATGGCCGTGACGCTGATGGTGACGCCGTAGGCGTGCAGCATGTCGGCCGGATACTTGAACAGCAGGTGGTAGGCTTCCGTCGAGAATGTCGGCGGAATCAGCCGGAAGCCGTTCAGCGTGATGGCCTTCTCATCGGTCAGCGAAGACGAGACCACGAGCCAGAAGGGCAGCAGGCAGAACAGGGCGAGCAGCGCCAGGGACGTGTATCCGAC
The DNA here is from genome assembly GCF_031470375.1 of Paenibacillus glufosinatiresistens. Taxonomy (NCBI): domain Bacteria; kingdom Bacillati; phylum Bacillota; class Bacilli; order Caryophanales; family Paenibacillaceae; genus Paenibacillus; species Paenibacillus glufosinatiresistens. The sequence continues at coordinate 232,793 of NZ_JAVFHT010000004.1, read as the reverse complement.
GATCGACAGAATCAGCCGGTCTTTCTGTATCTTCTTCTTGCCCGCGGGCGCAGCCCCCGTAAGGTTCCGGTCTATAGCAGTGGTGCTCATAGCGTTCTCTCCCCTCTTCTAGAATAGCGCATGGTCTTTGTCGTATTTGCGGACCGCGTAGTTGGCCAGCAGGATCGTTGCGAAGCCAAGCACGGATTGGAAGAATCCCGCCGCCGCCGACATGCCGATGTCGTTGGAAGTAATCAGCGAACGGAAGACATAGGTGTCAATGACATCTGTTGACGAGAACAGCAATCCGTTGTTGCCGACCATGTTGTAGAACATTCCGAAGTCGCCGCGGAAGATGTTGCCGATTGCCAGCAGCACCAGAATGATAATCGTCGGCATCAGGTTGGGAACCGTTATCTTTCGTATCCGCTGGAAAATGTTCGCGCCGTCGATCTCCGCCGCCTCGTACATCTCCGTGTCGATCCCCGTGATCGCCGCCAGATACATCACCGTGCCGTATCCGAGCGCCTTCCAGGCCGAGACGATAATCAGAATGAACGGCCAGTAGGCCGGGGTATTGTAGATGTCGATCCGCTCGAGACCAATCGAGGTCAGCAGCGAGTTGATCGTGCCGACATCGAAGTTGAACAGGTTGTACGCGATCGCTCCGACTACGACCCATGAGAGGAAGTAGGGCAGGAACAAGATCGTCTGCGTAATTTTGCGGAACCACTTGCCCGCTACCTCGAAGAGCAGGATGCCTGCGCAGATTTGCAGCAGATTGTTCACGATAATAAAGGCGATATTGTAGAGCGCCGTGTTGCGCGTGACTCTGAAGGCGTCGCCCGATTCAAAGAAGAACCGGAAGTTGTCCAGCCCGTTCCACGGACTGCCGAAGATTCCCCCGTTATAGTCGTATTTCTTGAAAGCCAGCACCACGCCGGCCATCGGCACATAGGCGAAGAGCAGAAAAAACAGCACACCCGGCAGCAGCATCAGCAGAAGCGTCCGGTATTTCTTCACATCGCTCCAAAAGCCTGTTCTCATTTCGTCACTCCCTCTTTCCCTCTCTGCTATATCTCAAGTATAGGGAAAGGCGCTTTCATGCGGGATTGGCGCCAGCAATTAAAACTAATACTTTTTCTACGATTTCAAATTCGGAGGCCTCGGCCCCACGGAAAAGGCGGACCCCGGAGGCCCGCCGCAGCGCTAGACTTTATGCTTCTTCCGGTACTCGCCCGGGGTCATATCCAGGTGCTGCTTGAACTGCCGGTTGAAATAAATGATGTTCTTGTAGCCCATCCGGTCGGCAATCTCGTAGATCTTCAGGGACGGATCGCCCAGCAGCTCACAGACGCGCTTCAGCCGCCGCTCATTCAGGAAGTCGCTGAAGTGCTCTCCCGTCTCCTCCTTGAACAGATAGCCCAGATAATTCGGCGTAAAATCGAAATGGCCCGCCACTTCCTTGAGGGTAATCTTCTTCTCGATGTTCTCCTCGACATAAGCGATAATGGCATCGATCAGCTTGCGCTTCTGGCGCTGCCGCTTGACGTACAGCAGCTCCGACAGCTCGAAGAAGCGCCGCCGCAGCCAGGACACCACGTCATGCACCGTCTCGAACCGGAACAGCAGGTCCGGCTGATGGCTCTCCCAGCGGAGCAGCTCGTACAGATTCTCGTTCATCTTCAGCAGCTCGGCATGCAGCTTGGACGTCAGGCGGATAATCAGCTCATACGTCTGATTCTTGCTCGACAGCGCCGCCCCTCCTCCGAAGAGGCCGAGCAGACAATCGTCGATCTTCACCAGATCGTATTCCCGGATGGCAGCCACCAGCTCTTCGGTCTGTTCGTCGAAGCGGCTGACCGCCGTCTCACCCGCCGATACCGGCGTCGCTTCCCGGAGAACCCGGTTCTTGCCGAGCAGCCATTTGGCGCTGAGCGCCGCCTGCGCATTGCGGTAGGATTCCCACAATCCCGGCGCGTCCTCTGCGAAGCAGCCCAGGGACAGGGTAATCGTGAAGGTGGTCTGCCCGCCGATATGGTGCCGCACCAGTTCGCCGGCCAGCTCCAGGAAGCGTTCCTCCGGCGGCGAAGCCAGCAGCAGATAGCGGTCCTGATGATCCGGGATCAGCGTTCCCATCTGATGGTCGGCCACGAACTGCCGGATCAGCCGCACCACCTCGCCGAGCTCCGAACGGCGTTCCGCCTCGCTTCTGCCCTTCAGCTTCCAGTCCACGTCGTCAATCTCGATCAGCGCAGCCGCCGTGCCGCCCGCCAGAATCGGGTCCAGGAACGATTGAATGCAGTCCCACTGCCGATCATCGCTGTTCAGCCATTTCAGCAGCAGCTCTTCATTGACCAGCGACAGCGCCTGCGTGAAGCTGCGGTTCTCCTCGCGCTCCGCCTCCACGCTCCGGCACAGCTCCGCCAGCGTCCGGTACAGCTCCGCATCCTCCACCGGCTTCAGCAGGTAGGCGGAAGCGCTGAGCTTTATCGCTTCCTTCGCGTAATTAAAGTCCTGATGCCCGCTGATGAAGACAATCTTCACCTTTGGATTGATCTCCTTGGCCCTGCGGGCAAATTCGGTACCCGTCATGATCGGCATCCGGATATCGGACAGAATCAGATCGATCCGCTCCGTCTCCATGATCTTCAGCGCGCCGAATCCGTTGTTCGCCGTTCCGGCCACGGATACATCGAGGCCGCTTGCCAGCACCCGGCGGCGCAGCCATTCCAGATCTACCGCTTCGTCATCCACCAGCAGCACATTGATGCTCACTGCCCGATCCCTCCTCTGCCTGTACTCTCTCAGAATAAAAGGCGTCCCGCCCCGGGAATACCCGAGCGGCGCAATCAAATGCCATACTTTTGCAACGAAATGCCGCAGGAAATCCGGCCGCTTCTATACTTCGGGCGTCTCCGGCATCTCCGGCTGCTCCAGCGGCAGCAGAATGCGGACGGTCGTACCTGCGCCGTAGACGCTGGCGATGGTGACCCCGTAAGACGGGCCGTACCGGAGCTTGATCCGTTCGTCCACATTGCGGACGCCGTACCCGGCCGAATCCGCCTTGCCCTCCATAATGGCCCGGACCGTCTCCCGCCGCATGCCGATTCCGTTGTCGATAACCTTCAGCTCCAGATCGCTGCCAATCCGCGCCCCGACCAGCACGATCGAGATCGACTCCCCGAACCACGCGTGCTTGAACACATTCTCTACGAACGGCTGCAGTATGACTTTGATGATCGGCACATGCAAAATCTCCTCGTCCACCCGGACATGCACCTGAAAGGCATCGGCATATTTAACCTTCTGAATCTCGAGATACGTCTCCACCTGGCGCAGCTCCTGCTCCACCTCAACATGGGCATGGCCCTGGTTCAGAGTCAGCCGGTAGAACCGCGACAGCCCCTGCACCATATCCGTCACCTTCTCCGCTTCGCCCAGATTGGCCAGGCTGCTGATCGTCGAGAGCGTATTGTACAGGAAATGGGGGTTGATCTGCGATTGGAGCGCTTCGAGTTCCGCCTGCTTGCGGCGGATATCCTGCACATAGACGCGGCTGATCAGCTCCTGGATGTTCTGGCCCATGACGTTGAACGCTTCCGCGATCTGCACGAATTCATCGTTGCCCGAGAATCGGATGCGCTTCTGGAAATTGCCCTCCTGGAACGAGTGGACCAGCCGGACAATCCGCGACATTTTGCGGCCCGACAGCCGGGCGACCAGAAGGCCGATCGCGGCCATCACGATGAAGCTCGCGCTGCAGACAATGATGATCCGCTGCTGCATCCGGCCTGCATCCTTATGCAGATAAGACGACGGAATCAGCGTCTCGATGACAAGGCCGTTGCCTGTAATCTCTTCCCGCAGCGTCAGGTAGGAACCGGCCTCAATCTCTTCCGCCGAGCGGGTGCGGCCCCGCTCAAACAGAAGATCGCCCGTCCCCGCGTCCAAGAGCCGCAGCGTAATTCCTTGATCGACAGGGAAAGTGTCGAAGTTGCCCAGCAGATCGCTGAGCGCGGCCGTAATACGGACATACCCGATCACCGTCTTGTAGTCGCTGTACGAGACGAGCCGCCGGATATGCGAGATATTGCCCAGCTCCCGGTCCGTATCGACCTGCAGCCAGATGTTGTCCCGCTCCGATTCCCGGACTTCCCGGTACCAAGCTTTGTTCTCGATCTCCTGATAAGGCAGAATATAATAATCGCTCCGTTTGATCGGTTCGTTCAGGTTATCCCCGGAGACGATATTCAGATTGTCGTTGAACGTGTACAGCATCAGCCGGATGTTGTTGCCGAACAGCTTCAGCGGCGACTGGATCTGCGGCACAATCTCATCGGTCATAATCAGGTAGATATCAAGCGGCGTTCCCCGCTTCTGCAAGGCACGCTGGAACGATATGCTGCCAAAAAGCGTGTCGCTCATCCGCTGAATTTCATCCATCTGATAGCGGATATTGCTTCTGGCCTGCTGCATCCCCGTCCGGATGTTCGTCTCGGCCATCTCCGTCCGCGAGCTCACCAGCATGGAGTAGGCGATATAGCCGATGACGGCATCGGTCAGCAGGACGAGCAGCAGATAAGGGATCATCGTTTTATAGGTAAAAGGCATGTACCGTTTCATGGTCATCATTCCTTGCCTGGAATTGAAACGCCGGACCGCAGTCCGTCCCGGCGGACTGCCCGCCGTTCGTTCTCATTATACGGACGGCTTCCGCCCGAAGACAATGGAGATAAAAGGCAGCGCCGCGCCGCCGCAGCGGCCGCCGGGCAGCGCGTCAGGGCTGCCGGAGTACCGGCAGCCCTGGGAACGGAACGTGTATTATTGGGCCGGATTGGCCGCCAGGAATTCATCGATCTGGCGCTGAACTTCGGCAATGATTTTATCAAGACCGGCAGCCTTGGCCTGCTTCTGCAGCTCGGCCAGTCCTTTATCGACGTCCTTCACCATGCCGTATTCCAGCGGAATGCCGTAGCGGAGCATCACGTTGCCGACATTGGCGACTTCGGTCTTCACACTGCTGTTGTCGAAGACGAAGGTCTCCAGCGGATAGTGGTACACGCCGCTCTCCCATTTCGCGGTCAGCGCATTGGCCTCTTCCGGGAAGGTCGCATTGTCGCGGTTCAGCGGGGAGTTGAAGCCCCAGTTGGAGAAGCCGGTGTAGTTGGCGTTCTTCTCGGCGTTCGTGTACTTGTTGTCACCTACAGCATTGTAGTGGACGCCAGAGATGCCATACATCACCAGGTCATGCAGTTCTTTGTCGTTCTGAAGCAGGTCGATCGCCATCAGCGCCCGCTCGGGATTCGAGGAAGTGGCATGGATCGAGAAGCCGTTCTGGGTCGAAATCGCGACGGACTTCTTCTTGTCCGGCGTTACGTCCGCCAGCGCCAACTCATACGGCGTCTTCTTCTCGCGCATGTCGGTAATCAGCGATCCCAGCGTGCCGAGGTTGTGCGTGATCGAAGCCGTCTTGCCTTCGCGGAATTCCTGCTGGTGGTCGAGCTTGCTGTTGAGCGCGCTCTTCGACCAGGCGTTGTGATCGGAGAGATCTTTGTAGTAGTTGACCAGGTCTTTGAATTCCGGCGTCTCGTATACGTTGAAGATCTTGCCTGCCGGATCGTCCATCTTGAAGGCAATCGGCAGGTCAAAAGAAAGCATATTCCATTCATTCTGCTGCAGCAGCAGCACCCGGTCCAGGTTGTGGAACTTCCAGTCGCCCGTCTCCGGCGTGAACGGCGTGACGCCCTTCTCCTTCTCCGCGATGGTCTTGAGGTAGTTCGCATAGGCTTCCGGGCTGTTGATCTCCGGCAGGTTATATTTCTTGCGCAGGTCTTCACGGTACAGAATCAGCTTCTCGACCGACTCGCCCCGGTTCTGCGGCACCATGTAGAGCTTGCCCTGCACCTTCGCCTGGCCCCAGCTCACTTCCGGCATGGAGGCCAGCGTCTGCGGCGTATACTTCTTCAGCATGTCTTCGGTCAGTTCCAGGAAGCCGCCCTTGAGCGCCTGGTCGTTGTAGCCGGCCCAGTTCGCGGAATAGATGAGGTCGAAATCTTCGTTGGCCGCCAGCTTCAGCGGATATTTCTGCGCCCAGTCCGACCAGTCCAGGAATTCGCTGTCCAGCGTGGCGTTGATCTTCTCCTTCAGCTTCTTGTTGATCTCGCCGAATACCGAATCATAATCCACCGGCTTCGGTCCCACAAAAATCATCTTCAGCGTGACCGGCTTCGATGTATCCACCGTTCCGGTATCGCCGGCCGTCTGCGTAGCCGCAGCCGAGGCTTTCGGTTCCGGAGCTGCGCTCCCCTTCGCTTGGTTCCCGTTGTTATTGTCGTTGCCGCAGGCGCCGAGCATCGACATCATCAGGATGCCGGACAGCAGCGTAAGTCCGCTTTTCTTTTTCATTGCAACTATTCCCCCCATCGGAATGCTGTAACCGTTTACAAACCCAGTATATCTAAACTTGGGCCCGCTTCGAATTCAGCCGGACAACGATAACGCATACTTTTGCAACGACTTCTGGCGGCAGGTGCTATAATGAGGCGGTAAGCGCAACCATTAATCAGGGAGAGGAAGATACGGTGTGAGCCATACATCGACCCTACTATTTATCGGAGACTCCATAACGGACGGCAACCGGGGCCGCAACAACGACCCCAATCATATTCTGGGCCACGGCTTCGTGTTCATGATCGCCGGCCGGCTCGGCCTGGAGCTCGGCGGCGAAGCGCCGCTCGTCGTCAACCGCGGCGTCAGCGGCGACCGGGCCTCCGACCTCTACGGCCGCTGGAATGAGGACTGTCTGGCCGTGAAGCCGGACATCGTCAGCATTCTGGTGGGCGTCAACGACGCCCTGGCCGTCGTTGCCGGCGACGAACGGGGCGCAAGCGACCGGTTCGAGCGGGCTTACGGCCACCTGCTCGAAGAGACGCGCCTCGCGCTGCCCCAAGCGCGGATTGTCCTGTGCGAGCCGTTCACGCTCCGCACGCCCGCCACGGAGGACCGCTGGGCGGCCTGGGAGCCGAAGATGGCGGAATACCGCCGCACGGTTCGCAGTCTGGCGGACCGCCACCGGGCGGTATTCGTGCCGCTCCAGGATCTCTTCGACGCGGCATGCAGCCGCGGCCCGGCCGAATTCTGGCTCTGGGACGGCGTCCACCCGACCGCCGCAGGCCATGAGCTGATTGCCCGCCGGTGGATGGACCGGGTCTGGAGCCCTTCGCAGGCCCGGTAAGGCGGCGTCCGGCCAGCCCTGCGGGAGAGCCCGGCCGCCCTGCGGGAGAGCCTTGGTATTGTCTTCCTGCCGGCGCTGGCGTAAGATAAACCTACCAGATTTGGACTTGAAAGGTGGGAATCCGCATGAGTGACTTCTTCAATGCCGGCCCCCCGGGCCATTCAACGAATCCCGAAGGCCACAAGGCCCATCATGAGGCCAATGCACACAAGCTGCATACCGAAGGAGCCCACGGGTTCGGCAGACAGGTGCTCGATCTGCTGATCGGCGTGGCCATCCTGGCCGCTGTCGTGACCGTATTCATCTGGATCTTCCGCTGATTCCGCCGGAATGAGAGAAAGGAACCGCCTGTTGTCATGCGGTTCCTTTCTTCTGTTGAAGACGTGATTCCCGGATCAGCCGGAACTCCGTGGTCGTGAAAGCGGTCTGTGCGCAGAGCACAAAAAGCTTGAACCAAAGAGGCACTTCCATAAAGACAGCGGCAGCAAGACCGCACACTCCCGTAAGCCCGACCCCGGTCTCCAACAGACGACGCCGTCTGCCGGAGTGCTGCTGCTGAATCTGCGCTTCCAGCAGATAAATGAAAGCTATCTGCAGAAATAACAGCAGCATGAACCCCGAGCTGTAAGTCAGCCAACCCTGCAAGCAGCCGGCTGCGATCCAGGCCAGCACAAGCCCGGCCAGAGTCAGAAGCCGGCTTATCCGTAGGTTCATCAGTCGCCCTCCTCAGCAGGTGCCCGAAAGGGCTTTTCCCCTTATCTTCGCACCGTCCGGATGAATTTCTCCAGCGCTTCCGTGCCGGTGATGCTCCGGTTGCATTCCTTGTTATCCAGACAAATGTAATGCCCGAAGATCGAGAAATGATCCGGCGAAGCATGAACGGCCCGGGTGTGCACCGAGAAGAAGGCCAATTCATGGTTCCGGTTGCAGAATACGCAGTATCCTTTCTTGTTGACCGGAGTCAACCTTCCTTCCATCCCGATATACTGCTCTTCCAGCGGATACACAATGAACAGCCGGTTCGTCGCGATATCCGTCCAGCTCAGGTAGGTAAGCTCCCGGAAGTCGACAGCTTCCAGATCGGGCAGTTTCAGCTTTTTATGTTTAGGGAACAGCTTCTGAAGCTGCTTGGTCGTAATCGGCGGCATCGGCTCCCGGTAAGGCTCCAGCCCGCTTAAATATTCCTGAAACTCCTCTGCGGTCTGCAGGGAGGTCAACCGGCCCAGCATCTCCCGCCGCTCTTCGGTCAAATCCGGGAACTGCTCGAAGATGCTTGCCGCGGCGCTGTGCCGTACCGTCTCAATAACGCCGCGGTCCGCGACGCTCCGCAGTGTCTTCAGAACAAAGTCCGCTTGCTTCTGAATAACGTTCATTTGGTGGTTTCTAATAAATGTCATGGACATTCCTGGTCAGCCCCTTATTATTGGATAGATAATGATAATGCCAATAAGGTGCAGGGCCCGTTAATTAGAAACGATAAACCGTCCGGGCGATCCGATTCTCTTCTCGCACCTCACGCAAAGTATCGCCCCTGTTTCAGGCTCTGCATGAGGACTTCCTAGTCCGTGAGCAATCTCGGCTTGCCATCCCAACAACCCCCTCATTCACTCGAATACGGATAGTATACCAAAAATTAACCGCCGCACGGAACCCGTCCGTTGCGGCGGTTAATAGATCCATAGATTAGGGGAAACTTGCGGTTCGGCAGCCTTAGCCTTGCCTGCCCGCTTCCTGCAGCGGCCGCCCGGGCTGCTTCTCGGTCGGCTTCCCGGCCGGCCTCTGCCCGCCGTAGACCTCCCGGACGATATACAGCGGACGCCCCTTCGTCTCCTCATAGATTCGGCCGATATACTCGCCGAGGATGCCCAGCATCAGCAGCACGAAGCCGTTGAACGTCAGGGTGATGCCGATCATCGAAGCCCAGCCTTTAACGGCGGCATCGGTGAAGAGCGCCAGATACAGGACGTACAGCAGATACAGAAATCCCGAAGCCGAGAGCAGCGCGCCGAGAATGCCCGCCAGCTTCAGCGGCTTGGTCGAGAAGGACGTGATTCCGTCCAGCGACAGCTTCACCATCCGTTTCAGCGGATATTTGGTCTCGCCCGCCAGCCGTTCGTCGCGTTCATATTCCAGCGCCTTGTGCCGGAATCCCACCCAGCTGACCAGCCCGCGCACGAACCGGTTCTTCTCCGGCAGACGCTTCATCTGTTCGACGACCTTGCGGTCCATCAGCCGGAAGTCTCCGGTGTCCACCGGGATGGAAATGTCAGTCGAGTAGCGCAGAATGCGGTAGAAGGCGCTGGCCGTCCATTTTTTGAACAGCGATTCGCCCTTGCGCTTCACGCGCTTCGCATAGACGACCTCGTAGCCCTTCTTCCATTCCGCAATCATCTCCGGAATCAGCTCCGGCGGGTCCTGGAGATCGGCGTCAATGATGACGACCGCGTCTCCACGGGCATAGTCCATTCCGGCCGAAATGGCGATCTGGTGGCCAAAATTGCGGGAGAAATCAATCAGCCGGACACTCGGGTCCCAATAGCTGTATTCCTCGATCATCTGGGCGCAGTGATCCGTGCTGCCGTCGTTGACGAAGACCAATTCATAAGGCTCTCCCGTCTCCTCCATGACCTTCGTGATCCGCCGGTATGTCTCCTGAATGACCTCTTCCTCATTGTACATCGGGATGATAATGGAATAGCGCATGTCCGAAACCATGAGCAGCTCCTCCTTGATTCTTCATTCTTGCCTTAACCGTTCCGGCTCCCGGGCTTCATCCTACTCCGCCGTCACTTCGTACAGCGTGCCGCTCGCCTGGCCCGAGCCGGCCCATTCCGAGGACGGCACTTCGGTGCCGTGCTCCGTAATCCAGCTGGTCAGGCTGGAGCTGCCTTCGCGCCCGCCGCCCATGCCGCCGCCGGAAATCAGGAAATACTTGACCGCTCCGCTCTTCACGAGCGTTTCCAGCGTTGCCTCGGTGTAGACGACGTCCGAACTTGAGAACCCGTTCAGAATGACGACCTTCTCGCCGGCTACAATATACGGTCCGCCGGTACTGTAATTCATCGTGGCCATCAGATACTTCCGGCCGTCGTTGTGAGCCTTAAGATAAGCAACCAGCGATTCGTTCACGCTCCCGGCTCCGTTGCGTCCGAAACCGCTCATATTGCCCGGGAGACCCGGAAGGCCGGACAGGTTCGCCGGCAGCTCCGCGCCGGAGCCTGGCATTTCGCCCGCCGCGGCACCGCCGCCCGGGAACCCCGACGGGAAGCCGCCGGATCTGCCGGGGCCGCCGCCCATTCCGCCGCCGTCCGGTCCCGCCGCCGGCGTCATGCTGTTGCCGCCGTAGGTAATCGGCGTCAGCGCCCAGTAAGCCGGACCGATGAAGAGGATCAGCAGGCCGAGCAGTGCCGCCGCTCTTGCCGCCGGCTTCGCAGCGCTGCGGACCAGCCTGAAGGCGGCCAGCAGCGCTGCGGCTGCAAGGCCTGCCGCAAGCACGCCGACCGACCATCCCTGTCCGATCGTGCCGTTGTACGCCTGAAGGATGTACCACTCGAATACCGCCGTTGCCAGCACCGCTGCGGGCAGCAGCCAGCCCAGCCAGCCGGCGCGCTCCCGGTAATGCGCGCGCATCGTTACAAATCCGGCCCCTGCCAGCGCCGCCACAGGCGGAGCCATCATAATGAGATAGTACTGATGGAAGAAGCCTGCGATGCTGAAGAAGCCCATAACCGGAACGAGCCACGCCAGCCAGAAGACGCCCTCTTTATGCCGGTCGGTGATGTTCCGCCGCCGCAGATCCGAGAAGAGGCCGATGCAGCCGAAGAGAAGGAACGGAATCAGCCAGCTCGCCTGACCGGACAGTTCCTGCTGGAACAGCCGCAGCGGACCGGCCGTGCCGGTATTGAACATGCCGCCTCCGCCGAATCCCCGGCCGCCGCTGGCTCCGCCGCCGAACGAACGCCCGTCCTCGCCGCCGCTCCGGCCCGGAGAGCCGCTCTGGCTTCCGTCCGTGCTCCGGCGTCCGCCGTCTTGACTCTGACGTCCGCCTCCGTCTTGGCTCTGGCCGCTGCCGGGAGCACCGCCGGCTCCGGGAGCGGCCTGTCCGTCTCCGCCGCCGTTCATCGGCGGCAACTGGCCGGCTTCCCCGCCGGGGAAGCTCCACTCGCCGTCTGCCCCGCCGGGCATCTGCGGCGCTCCTCCGCCGAAGCCGCCGCCGCCGGCATTCCGGTCGCCGGTCAGCCGGGCGACCCCGTTGTAGCCAAAGGCCAGGTTCAGCACCGAGTTGGTGCCGCTGCTGCCGATGTAGGGGCGCTTGTCGGCCGGGACCGAGTCTACAATAACGGCCCAGGAGAGCGAGACTGCCAGCAGCACCGCCGTGGAACCGGCGAGGATGCCGGCTTTTCTTTTCCAGCGGACCTTGGCTGCGATCAGGTAGAACAGATAGAAGGCCGGAAGCACCATGTAGGCCTGCAGCATCTTCTCGTTGAAGGCCACGCCGACAAGGCCGAAGGCCGCAAGTACGCTTCCGGTCCGGTTCAGCCGTGTCCCGCGGAACAGGAACCAGGCCGCCAGCAGCAGCGTGAATACGAGCATCGAATCAATGTTGTTCGTCCGCGATACCGCCGCCGCAACCGGCGTCAGCGCCATCGCCAGCGCGCCGATCCGGGCCGCCGCCAACCCGAACCGGGGCTTCACCAACAGGTAGACCAGCAGCACAGAACCGACTCCGGCCAACACCTGCGGCAGAATGACACTCCAGCCGTGCAGGCCGAAGATCCAGGCGAACAGCGTCTGAATCCAGAAGACGACCGGCGGCTTGTCAACGGTCACCGAACCCGCGGAATCGAGCGAGCCGTAGAAGAAATTATGCCAGCTCTGCAGCATGCTTCCGACCGCCGAGGTGTAGAACAAATTGCCGTATTCGTCGTCCCAGATGCCGTACCCGTACAAGCCCGCCGCCGCCAGCAGAATCACCAGCAGGACCGGATCGGCCTCCCATCGTCTGATTCGGTTCATCTCATCCTCCACTCCATTTCCCTCTACCTTTAGGGCGGGCACAGGCCGCGCCGCATTTATGTAAGGGTAGTATCGCACCGCCACCTTAACGGTCTATGAGTGCAGGCTGAATGTTTGCTGAAGGCTGCTGGAGGGGACGGATACGGAGTATTCGAGGGGTTGCCGCTAAAAATATATCGGAAAAAACAGAAAAGAGGGGCTTTCCGCCCCTCTTGTTCATCTTATCGCTACACTGTCGTTGCCTCATATGCTACTGTAATCTCACATAGGTTCTTCGTGCAGAAGGTCAGTTCAGAAGGAGATAAACTGAAAGGAGATTAACTGAATGGTGAGAACGATTTATATCGTGCGGCATTGCCAAGCCGAAGGGCAAGCGCGCGAAGCGAAGCTTACGGAATCCGGCCGCAGGCAGGCGGAGCGCCTTGCCCATTTCTTCCTGGATAAGAACATCGATTATATCGTTTCCAGTCCTTTTGAAAGGGCTTACCAGACGATTGCTCCCTTGGCGGAACGCACAGGCATCGAAGTAGTTCTGGATGAGAGACTGGCCGAGAGGGTTCTGTCGGATGTGAACCAGCCGGATTGGCGGGAGCAGCTGCGCAAGACCTTTGAAGACCTGGATCTGTGTTACGCGGGGGGCGAGTCCAGCAGCACCGCCATGGACCGGGGGATTCGTGCAGTAACGGAGGCGCTGAACCGCGAATACCGGAACATCGTGTTCGTGTCACACGGCAATTTGATTTCTCTTCTGCTTAAGTATTTTGAGCCCCGGATCGGATTTAAGGAATGGGAAGCCTTATCGAACCCGGATGTATTTCGGTTAACCTTCGCGGGAGAGCCTGCGCCAACCCTTCACCGGGTGTGGGAGGAATAAGCTGCCCTGTCCGTAACCGCTTGTTCCAGTTCCCGGGTAACCCTTGCATTCTCGCGGATCATAGGGTCTTCCTGCGCTTGGGCGGAGGAGGGTTTCAGGGAGAAGGTCGTAATCTGATAGATGATCCCGTCTCCGCCCAGCGTATTTACATATATTCGCGGAAGCTCATCGCCTAGCCCGGGCAGCCTCTCCGAAGTGAAGCCGTCGATCCGGTTCATGCTCAGGAAGGTCTGCCCCTTCTGGCGGGGGCTGTAATACAATCCTACTTTCGTGGCCAGGCTAGCATCCCTGCTCTTGATATAGAACTCTTTCTTCATGGGAGCGGCCGCATTGTCCGACACAGCATCGAACCGGGTAGAGGCCCACCTCTTGTCGGGGTCCTCCGGATAGGCAATGACCGCCGGCTGCTCGTCGATAAGGAGTGCTGATCCGTATTTATCCCGAAAAACATCCACGATGGACCCGGCCGCAGCGGTATAACGCTCATAAGACATCCCGGGTTCATGACCCGGCTTCAGACTGGAATACGTTACGCCTGCGACTGCGGTCAGCGCAGCGGCGCATACTACGAAGAATAGGGCCTTTTTCTTCAAATTGCCAGAAACTCCCTTCTGCAGGATAATTGAACATATTCTTTTATTTCCTATAAAGAACCGGCCATTCACTCTTCGCACATCTCCGCCAGCTTCATCACCGTGTTCCAGTTGCGCGCCGTCGCCGACAAGCCGAGCAGCTTGTCCAGGGACAGCTTGAACAGCGGCGAATCGCTCATCTTCGTGCCAAACAGCACATACATTTCCCGGCCGTTAACATGAATACGGTCCTCTGCTTCGCCGTACGGCTTCAGGCGGGCCAGCGCCGCTTCGTCCAATTCCCGGGCCAGCAGGAACAGGTGCAGACGCTTCCCGTCCTCCGGAGCGGCGAGCGGAAAGGGGTTTCGCTCTATAATCCTCCTCCACTCCGCTGCGCTGCGGACCATCACGTCCGCGCTGTAACCGAACGTCTCGCGGATGATCTGCTCCAGCGTCCGGGCCGTCTCGCCGTCCGGCGCCTCCCGGCCGTCAAATACCACGTTGCCGCTCTGGATATAGGTTCTCACATTGGTGAACCCGCGGGCGGTCAGCTCCTGACGGAGCGTCTCCATCTTCAGCGTTTTGCCGCCGACATTGATGCCACGAATAAGCGCGATCTTCTTCCCCGCCTTCTCGTCCGTCATCGTCTCTCCTCCCTCTCTCCATCCGCAGGATGCTCTCCTCTGCCTTCCTCTTCATATGCCATCCGGCCGGCTTCGGCTTCCAGCTTCACGGCTGTAAAATATTCACCATATAAACCATTAACCACCATAAGAATAGCCAGACACTCCCCGGTTCCGCCCGCCTCCAGCGAGTGATTGGCATCGTCCATCCGGTACAGCGCCACATGCGGGTGCCCGCTAAGATCCTCCGCCAGACGCGGAGGGAACATAGGGTCGGCACTGCCATAGATGACCATTCCTCCGGTCTCGGTGATGAACGGCACCGTCTCGGGCAGAGGAGTCAAGTAAAGGCAGTCGACCGGCCGGTTCTCGCGAATTGCGAGCTGACCCGCCACAACGGTTCCGATGCTTTTGCCGATATACACAAGCCGGGCGGCTTCCGGGAACAGACCGATCGCCTCGCCGCACTCCCGGGCCAGCACATCCAGCTCTTCCTTCTTCAATTCCTTGCGGGCGCTGCGGTATCCGTATTCCAGCTCCAGCACATTGAAGCCCTGCCCCAGCGCCGAACGAACGGCGTAGTAGAGCAGCGGCTGCTCGGCCGGATAATTCTTGCCCGGAAAAATTACCGCGAGCGTGTCCGAGCCCTGATCGTAATATTTATGCCGGGCGTCCCGCCCCCAGTGCGAGGGCAGGCTGATCCATTTGATGTCCATCCGCTGGACCTCCTTTATCTAAGGCAGTCTGGCATGGCTTGAAAAAAAGCCCCGTCCGGGGCAAGATGATAGGAAAGCCCGGCCGGACTCCGGCCGCTATCATCATGAACAAGGAGGCCTCCATTTCCATGAAGCCTTTTACCGAACGGGCCATCGCCGTCATCTCTTCCATTCCGGAAGGAAAGGTCATGACCTACGGCGGAGTTGCCGCCGCAGCCGGCAGTCCGCGGGCTGCCCGTCAGGTGGTTCGCATCCTGCATGCGATGAGCCGCAAATACCGGCTGCCCTGGCACCGGGTCGTCAATGCCCAGGGCCGCATCGCGCTCCAGGACGCCGAGGACGCCGACCGGCAGAGACTGTATCTGCTCTCGGAGGGCATTGAATTCGACGAGCGGGACCTTATCCCGCTCGACCGTTACCGGTTCGTTCCAGGCGAGGCGGACGAGCTCCGCGCGCCGGAAGCGTCCGGCGGGGGAGCGTCCGCCGAAGGAGCGCCCGGGCCGGCCGACGGCTGACGGAGAGGGGCCGAAGCCGACAGCGAGAACGACGAGCCCCGGGCGTTCAACAGGCTGAACAGCGTCGTGTATACGATCAGCAGCACGAAAGCCATGAAGGCCGTGAAGAACAGCGACTGCCGGTTCACGCTGTCCACCATCAGCCGGTAGAGCTGGTGGCGGTCGGTCAGCACATCCCAGCTGTTCAGCCGGTATACCCGCCCGAGCAGCACCCCGTACCCGCCCAGCAGGCAGGCAGCCAGTACGAAGATCCAGGAACGGACCCGGCCGCTGCGCTTGCAGATAACGGACTGGAACTGGTACAGCGAGAAGAAGCCGGTCAGCCATGCGCTCCAGGTGAACAGCAGCAGCATCGCCAGGTCGTACCAGTAGCGGCTCTGGACCGCTCCTTCCACGATATAGCGGCGGCTGCGGACGGTGAGATGCAGCAGGTCTGTCATAATATACGGCGCGTTCGGAAAAAACAGCAGCCAGGCCGCGCCCAGCGGGATCAGCAGAATCGTTCCCCGCTGCGACCGGTCCAGCGCATAGGCCGCCGTGGAGAACAGAAACGGCACCCAAGCGAGGAACAGATTCCACAGCATGAACCGGTAATAGGTATCCGTCCGGTCGGCCACCACCAGGTAGACGCCTATGGATACGGCCGAGAGAGCGGCCAGAAGGACAAGCAGCTTGACGGGATTCAGCGATTTCACCGGACAGGTCTTCTCCTTTCCGATCTGTAAGTCTTTGTTATGATTGTACCTGCCCGGGAAGGGGCTGTGCAACTTGCGGCCGCTCCCTGCGCCCGGCCGTCCTACATCTCATTGGACTGGATGCCCGCGCTCCAGTCCCAGGCCGCCGTGCGGCCGCGGCTGTAGCCGGTCAGCCCCTGGCGGAGCCGACCCTCGCTGCCCGAGAGGACGCCGCACTCGCGGAAGGCGGCGTGCCGGCAGCCGGAGCATTGGCCGCGGTCGATGCCGCTCTGCGCCGACAGAATCGCTTCCTCGGTATGCGCGCAGAAATTCGCCGCTCCGATCCGGTCATAGAGTCCCGACTTCTTCAGCAGCTCCAGCGGCTGCGGCTGGATGCCGGAGATCAGAAGCCGTCCTCCGGCCGACCGGACGCGGCCGGCCCATTCGGCCAGATGGCTCTCGCCCGTCAGATCAATCAGCGGCACTCTGCCCATTCGGAGAATTATCGCCTTCGGTCCGTCCGGGACCAAGGGCGGCAGCGCATCCCCGAAGCGGTTCGCCGTCCCGAAGAACAGAGGGCCTTCAACGTTGTAAATTCCGATCTGCGGACAATCCTGCCCCGCCGATACCTTTTGCGGAAGCACCTTGACCGATTCGGGATCGGGCAGCGCCTTCGCCACGCCGTGCGCTTCTCCCATCCGCTTCACGAACAGCAGGACCGCCAGGGCAAGACCGGCCTCCACCGCTGTCGGCAGGTCGGTAAAGACGGTCAGCAGGAACGTCACTGCAAGCACCAGGGAGTCGCCGGTCCGCGTCTTGAGCAGCCGCACGCAGTCCTTCCGTTCGCTCATGTTCCAGGCGACCATCATCAGAATCGGCGCCATCGCCGCGAGCGGAATCCGCGAGGCATACGGCGCCATCGCCAGCAGAATCAGCAGCACTGCGGCGCCGTGCACGACGCCCGATACGGGCGAGGCCGCGCCGCTGCGGATATTCGTGGCCGTCCGGGCAATCGCGCCCGTGGCCGGAATGCCGCCGAACAGCGGGGCGCAGATGTTGGCGATGCCCTGCCCGATCAGCTCCCGGTTGCTGTCATGCCGGGAGCCGGTCATTCCGTCGGCGACGACGGCCGACAGCAGCGATTCGATCGCGCCCAACAGGGCGATCAAGAGGGCGGGCCGGATCAGCAATACGATCCGGTCCCAGGTGACGGCCGGAACGTGGAAGGCCGGCAGTGTGCTCGGAATGTCGCCGTAGGCCGTTCCGATGGTGGCCACCTGGCCGGGGAAGCAGAGAGAAGCGGCCAGCGTGGCGGCGACCAGCCCGAGCAGCGAGCCCGGCAGCTTCGGCGCGAAGCGGGCGGCGGCCAGCAGAACGGCCAGACAAATGCAAGCCGTGGCGACGCTGTAGCCGTTCACGGTTCCCAGACGAATGGCGACCTCATGCATGTTGCCGAGGAAGGCCTCATGCCTCCGGACGCCGCGCAGTCCGAGGAAGCTCGCGATCTGGCCCGTGAAGATAATGACGGCGATACCGGCCGTGAAGCCGACCGTAACCGGCTTCGGAATGAACCGGATCAGACCGCCGAGCCGCAGGAGTCCCATCAGCACCAGAATGACGCCGGCCATCAGGCCCGCAATCAGCAGATTCTCATAGCCGTAGCGGGCGCCGATTGCGAACAAAATCGGAATGAAGGCCCCTGTCGGCCCTCCGATCTGGAACTTCGATCCGCCCAGCAGCGAGATCAGCGTACCCGCCACAATTGTCGTGTAAATCCCGTATTCCGGCTTCACCCCCGAAGCAATCGCGAACGCCATGCCAAGCGGTATGGCAATGACGCCAACCAGAATTCCGGCAATCAGATCCTTGCGCAG
The DNA here is from genome assembly GCF_031470375.1 of Paenibacillus glufosinatiresistens. NCBI lineage: Bacteria > Bacillati > Bacillota > Bacilli > Caryophanales > Paenibacillaceae > Paenibacillus > Paenibacillus glufosinatiresistens. The sequence continues at coordinate 214,713 of NZ_JAVFHT010000004.1, read as the reverse complement.
GCTCGCCAGATTGTAGCCCTCGAACCGGCTTTCTCTTTTCATTTCCTAACCTTCTTTTCTTTAAATATCTGATAATTTGAATATAAAGCCAAGACTACTCCTGCCCCGCCGCGCTGTCAATGCGTTCTGCTTCACCCCGGTGCTGTCTGCCGTTCTGCCTCGCAAGCGGGCGGTCTTCCGGCTGTCGCTGAGGCTGTCGCTGTCCCTGTCGCTCACGACCGCCGCCTGCTGCCACGGCCGCCGTCACTATCGCTGTCACTGCCGCCGTCGCCACCGAAGCCGCGCAGCGAAGAACGGGCTTAGTCCCCGCTGCGCATATTCTCCAGCATGGTGATGGCGCTGACCAGATGATTGTCAAAAATCCGCTTCGCCACTCCGAGCAGCTCCTTGATGAGCGGATCGCGAAGCGAGTAGATGACCGTCGTTCCTTCCTTGACGCTGTTCACTACATTCTTGGCCCGCAGCACCGCAAGCTGCTGCGAGACGGCGGAGCCCTCCGATCCCAGAATAGCCTGGAGCTCGTTCACATTCTTCTCGCCTTCGCTGAGCAGCTCCAGAATGCGGATGCGCATCGGGTGGGCCAGCGCCTTGAAGAATTCACTCTTGAACTGCTGCACTTCATAATTCATTGCTCCGACCCCTCTGCTTCCGTTGTACTCACAGCTTAGCATACCCTTGACGCTTCGGCGATTCAAGACTTCCGGGACGGGCGTCCCGGCAGGCAGGCTTCCTATACCTTCGGATAGAGCTGAAGCCGGTCTGCCCGAAGCGTGATGAATCCGCCGATGCCCATCGGCTCGCCGAGGCATTCAAAGGTCAGCTCCAGGTCGCCGAGCCGGAGCCAGGCGGTTCCGTCCTCCTCCAGCTCTTCCAGCACACCGGTCACCGCCGTCGTTCCATCCCCTTCAATGGAGATGGAAGGAGACGTCGCCCCCGGTGCCGGAACCGCATTTACCCAGCGGATGAACAGGCCCGGCACCTCCATCTCCACATCGAACCGCTCACCGGGGAGCGGCAGCGGCGGGCCCATCCACTGTCCTCTTCCTTCTCCCCAAGCCGCCGAGAAGGTCAGCAGCCCGCCCGGACCCGCCGGGGACACAATCGTAATCTCCACTGCAAGTTCCTCCAATCGTTCTTTCCCCCATTTGTACCGCCCGGGCGGGACGTTGTCAAGGATGGAGCAGGACATCGCCGCCTATGGCGTGGAGGGCTCCCGCGCCCGATGACGGCGCAAGGCCCGGGTTCCGCGTACCCGGGCCTTGCGCCGCTTCGGAGGATCAGGCGGCAGCAGCCGCCTGATGTGCCGGAACTATTCGGTTTTGATCGCTTCCAGCGCGCTCAGCCGCATCGCCCGCCGGGCGGGATAGAAGCCGGATACGAGACCGACTACGGTCGCGAACAGCACGGCCGACCCCATCAGCCAGAGCGGAACGACCGAAATCTGGCCGGCGGCGGCAGCCGACGGATCGCCCATGCCCATGCCGCCTCCGCCTCCGAGCGAGCCCAGCGAGCCCGCGCCGAACTTATTCAGCACATAGGAGGCGGTCAGGCTGAACCCGACGCCCAGCAGACCGCCGAGGAAGCCGAGAAAGCCGGCTTCCAGCAGGAACAGCCTGCGGATATCGCCCAGCTCGCAGCCGAGCACCTTCATAATCCCGATCTCCCGGGTCCGCTCGTAGATGGACATGACCATCGTATTGGTAATGCCGATGGCGGCGACGAGCAGCGAGATGGCGCCAATGCCGCCGAGGATCATTTGCAGCGTCTTCGACGTCTCCTGCATTCCCTTGAGCACATCGGTGAGCGCGCTCGTCCCGAAGCCCATTTTCTTGATGGCGTCGCGGACACGCTCCACATCCTTGAGGTTCGCTACCTGCACAATCGCTGTCTGGTAGCCCTGCTGCTGCGAGAAGCCGGCCAGCGAGCTGTTCTCGGTCTTCGCATTCTCGCGGATCAGCTTCTGGAGATGCTCCAGATTGATGTAGACCGACCAGTCCTTCTCATTCTGCGTCTGGGCCAGCACACCGGCGGCTTTGATCTTGTACAGCCCGGCCGACTTGGCACCGCCGTTTCCGCCGTTTCCGCCGCTTCCGCCGCCGTTTCCGCCGTTGCCGTCGCCATTGCCGCTGTCCGCAGCGCTCATGTCTCCGCCGGTATTCGCCTGCTTCTCGCCGTACATCATGTCGAAGGTCATCTCCAGCTTGGCCGTCATCGGATCAATCTGGGGAGGCTGGGTGTAGACGACAGCCTTCGGGTTGTAGAAATTCATCGACGTCTGGGAACCGAAGACCAGATCCATCGCGTCGCCTTCGTTCAGCAGCCGGCCCTCTGCCAGCGGGAAGTCCAGCTTCGCCATAGCCTCCGGACGAATGCCCACCAGCGAGACGTAGCTGATCAGCTTGCCGGAGATCAGCTTGGCGGAGGTCTGAACGAGCGGCGTCGCCACCGTCACGCCCTTCAGCTCGGACATGGCGCGGATGGAGCGGTCGTCGAGCTTGGCCGTCCCCGCTCCTCCCGCCCCGCCGACCGGAGCGACGCTTCCATCCAGATAGACATTGATCAGGGTCAGGCTGCCCATCTGGCTGACCTGCCGCTTGAAGCTCTCATTCATGCCGATGCCAAGCGACAGCATGACGACGATCGCCGCCGTGCCGATGACGACGCCGAGAATCGTCAGGAACGAGCGCACCTTGCTCCGCCAGAAATTAATCAGCGCCAGCCGGACGGAATCAGAAATCGTCATCCAGTTCCATTTCCTTTCGTCTCCGGCGTCTTCTCCGCAGCACCAGGGCCGTTACGGCCCCGGCCAGAACCGCCAGAGCGGCCAGCCCGTACGGCAGATATTTGCGCAGGGCGCTCTTCCCTCCCGCCTCCAGCGGCTGCTCCGGCTGCGCGCCGGACATATCCGGGGCCGGAGGCGCCTCCATCACCGTTACCTTGAACGGCTTGCGGATCTCGCTGCGCGTTCCGGCGGCATCTTCGAAGGCGAACACCACTTCGCCCTTCAGTTCGCCCGGCGCGTTCGCGGTGATCGTCGGCTGGAAGGTGTCGCTGCGGCCCGAGGCGAAGTTGCCGACATAATAGCTGCCGTTGGCGCTCTGGAAGCCTTCGCCCTCAACGGTCACCATCAGATTGTAGAGCACCGCTTTGCCCATGTTATAGAACTCCATAGAGAGCGGAACCGGCTGGCCCGGATAAGCCTCTCCGCCAACGGCCACTTCCCCCGCATTCAGCCGGTTCTCCTGCACGACCGGCAGGCTCACGGTCTCCTTGGACGTATACGGATTGCCCTTGGCGTCTTCGTAGTCGAGGTTCAGCGTCAGCGAATAGACCTTCGGTTCGGCGTCCGGCTTGGCCCGGACTTTCAAGGCCCGCTGCACCGTCCCCCGGGAGGGCAGCGATTCAATGAACAGCGTGTTGCTGCCGTCAATGGTGAACGTGCCGTCGTCCGAGGTGACCGTCAGCTTGATGTTGCTGACGCCCATCAGGCTGCTGGTGTTAAGCAGCGCCAGCTCCACCGCCGCTTCCTTCCCGGCCGCCACCTGAGCGGGCTGAACCGCATAGCGGCTGACAATAATGCGCGGAACCGTCTTGAGCGCTTCAGGAGAAGCGGTCACGGCTCCCTTGCCCTGCACATAGACGCCGACATACTGCTGAAGCGTGTTCTTCACCGTCTGGCCGGCTTGGACGACATCGTATTCCACCGCAATCGACACCGGATAATTGCGGGTCGCCGCGTCGGGAGCGACGGCCAGCTTGAAGCTGAGCGCCTTCGACGCGCCCGGAGCAAGCGAAGGCACAATGACGTTGCTCAGCGTCACCGGAATCAGTTCCTTGTCGGATGTCACGGAGACCTTCACGTTCTGCGCCTTCACGCCCCCGCTGTTGACAAGCCGGAAGCCGACGTTGAACCTGTCGCCCGGCAGCATCACGGATTCCGGGGAGATCAGCTTGTCGATCACGACCGCAGCCGGCGCGGCCCCTTCCGTCTGCCGGACCGGAATGAAGATCGGGCTCTCGTCGCTGACGGCCGCTCCGCTCTCATCCTTGTAATCCAGCCGCACGCCGAGCGGCTGGCTGCCGCCGGCAAGCCCTGCGGCTGCCGTCAGGCTGAAGACCGCTTCCTGCGTCCCGCCTCCGGCGATGGAAGCGATGCGGCGCGAGCCGGTATCGCCGCTCAGGGCGAAGCCGTCGGCCTTGAGGCCGGTCAAGGTAACCCGGACATTGCCGGAAGGAACCGTGCCGTCGTTGGCGATGCGTACCGCCAGCTTCACCTTCTGGCCGGGTACGGCCTCAGCCGGCGTCTGGCTGACGGAGACGAGCGAGATCCGGGCCGGCACGCTGCTGTTGGTGACCTTGATATAGAGCCCTTCACTGGAGGTGAACGGGTCGCCCGCCGCATTGGTGAAGGCATAATTCAGCTTCAGCGCATAGACGCCGGCGGCCGCGTCACTGCGCAGCTTCAGATTGAAGGCGGCCGCGCGCGTCTCGCCGGGATTGATCTGGTCGATTGTCTGGGAGAGATTGACCACTCCCGCCTCAAAAGGAATCTTCGCCGCATCGCCCGGCTCCAGCGTGACCGTCACCGACCGGGCCGCATTGCTGGACCCGTTCTTGATCGGCAGCGCCAGCGTGAGCATGCCGCCCGCTTCCCCGGAGGGGACGTCTCCGCCTCCGGCCACCGCCAGCTTGGGCACGAACTTTGTCGTGTCCACCGGGGTCGGCGTCGGCGTCGCCGCCGGCTTGACCGGAACCGCCTGCGTAATCGTCAGGCTCTGGGTCTCGGGGCTGCCCCCGTCAGGCAGGAAGCTGACGGTAAGCTTTTGCCCGCTGCCGCTGTAGACTACCGGAAGATCCACTGTGAAAGACGCTCCCGAGTAATCGACGCCCGCTTTATTCAAATCCAGCACATTGCCCTCCTTGCCGTAGAACGAGCTGGAATCGTCGATTTGCAGAGACAGCTCCTTCGGCGCGCCGCCCTTCTGATTCACGCTCAGCCGGAGCGTCACTTCATCCGCCGGATTGATCTGGGCGGTGTTTCCCTTGTAAATTTTGTACCCGGTAAGGTCATATACCGGCCCCGGACTTGCCGTCTCGGCTTGTGCCGTCTGCCGCCCCGCCGGGAACAGCGCCGCCAGCATCACCAGAATAAGTGCCGCAGCCGTCAGCTTGAATTTCATAATTCTCTAACCCCCGAATGCTTCGTTTTGGACAATAATCTCCCGGATGCCGCCGTCGATGATGCGGACGACGCGGTCTGCGTACCGGGCAATCTCGTTGTCGTGCGTGACCATGACAATCGTCTGCCGGTTTCGGCGAGCCAGCGATTTCATCAGCTCCAGCACCTCCAGCGTTGTCTTGGAATCCAGATTGCCGGTCGGCTCATCGGCAAAAATAATTTCCGGCTTCGCCGCGAATGCCCGCGCGATTCCGACCCGTTGCTGCTGCCCGCCGCTCATCTGCGACGGCTTGTGCTTCTCGTGCGAGGCGAGGCCGACGGCCGCCAGCAGCTTCCGCGCCCGCTTCTCCCGGGCCGAACGCGAGATCCCCTTGAAGGTCAGCGGCAGCGCCACATTCTCCAGCGCGCTGAGCGCCGGAAGCAGGTTGTACGACTGAAAAATAAATCCCAGATGCTCCTGCCGGAACCGGGCGAGCCGCTTCTCCGACATGCCGCTGACGGCCTGTCCGCGGATCCGGACCGTACCCCGCGTCGGCTTCTCCAGCCCCGCCATGAGATTCAGCAGAGTGGACTTGCCGGACCCCGAGGTGCCGAGCAGACAGCAGAACTCGCCCCGGCCGATGGTCAGATTGATGCCGCCCAGGGCGACCACGCGCTCCCCGCCGATCCGATAGACCTTGCGCAGATCGGTAATTTCGATAATCGGCCTGTTCCCGTTCTCGTTCACCTTCACCGATCCCTTCCACAGAATTTACTCTTTTTGTTCTTTTTTGCTTATATGTATGCACTCTTCCTTATTGTACAGAGAAAGATGAAGAGGAGGGTCTCAATTTGTTAGCAGATACGTTTCATTTTCTTAACCGAATGTCAAAAAAGCCCCGCACGGAGAACTCCGCGGGGGCTTGCCATGAACAGCTTACATCTGCGCCTGCTCGGCCTGGTAGACCTTCACATCCAGCGGGGCCGTCAGATACGAGGACGCCTGGCCGGCAAAAGCCTGGAAATGCGGGCTGGCGTTATGAGCCTGAACGGCGGCTCCGTCCTTCCATACTTCCACCATCACGAAGTCTCCCGGACGTTCCGCATTCTCATAGAGATCGTAGGAAAGGTTGCCTTCTTCCGCGCGGGTCGCCGTCAGCAGGGTGCGTACCGCCTCCAGAAATTCAGCCTGGGCTTCCGGCTTAACCGTCATGCGTGCATGAATAATGAACATGGGCTGTTATCCTCCTTTTCTTCGGGAACGATGGGTTATTTCCAATCCGCAATGCGCTCGATCGGCAGACGAACCGACGCATAGCCTTCTTCGGCGGCCTTGCCCATCGACAGCAGCATAACCGGAACATAGCGGTCTTTGTCCATGCCGAAGGCTTCGGCGATCTGATCCTTCTCGTAGCCGCCGATCGGGTTGGTGTCATAGCCGTGGGCGCGAGCGGCGAGCATGAGCTGCATGGAGACAAGGCCCGCGTCGATCAGAACGGTCTCCCGGTTCACCTGCTCCGAGGTGTTCGAGTAGTAGGCCGAGATCGAGGTTACCTGGCGGTCCTTGACTTCCTGCGGCATCAAGCCTTTGGCAACCGCCGTTCCGTAGATCTCTTCAATATACTCGATGCTGTTCATATCGCCGAAGATCGCGATGACAGCCGCCGAGGTCTCTACCTGCAGCTGGTTGAACTTGGCCAGAGGCGCCAGCTTGCGCTTGCCTTCTTCGCTCTCAATAACCAGGAAGCGCCATGGCTGCAGATTGACCGACGACGGAGCCAGTGTGGCTTCGGTCAGAATTTCCGTCATTTCTTCCTTGCTGATCTTCACGCTCGGATCATATTTGCGGATCGACCGGCGACCCGCCACAATAGCCTGATAATCGTTGCTGCGCTGTGCTTGATTCATGTTAATAATCTCCTTCGTATATAAATTGGCGTTGCTTCTTCACTTCGTATAGGCGGCGTCCTGGATGGTTCTCAGGTTCGACTCCAGACGTTCCAGCATTTCCAGCAAAAGCTTCTGCTCCTCCGGGCCGAACCCGGCCAGCAGTTCATCGACAAAGCGTTCCCGCTCCTTGCGGTAAGCGGCCATCCGTGACCGCCCCTGCTCCGTCAGCGCCGCCAGCGCCGCCCGCTGGTCGGTCTTGCTGGACCAGCGGACAACAAGGCCCGCTTCCTCCAGCGCCTGAAGGTGGCGGGTAACCGCCGCTCCGTCGATGCCAAGCTCCTTCTGAATCAGCGACTGTCCGGCTTCCTCCGTCCGGGAGAGCAGACAGAGCAGCTTCAGGCGGGCCGGCGTAATGCCGGCGCAGCGTTCAAATACCGGGCTGATCCGCTTATTCAGCGCCTGCATGGACTCCAGGATGCGTTCCCGTCCGGTCTCTGTCTCCGTCATGGCAGCTCCTCCTCTTCCGGGCCTGCCAGAGATACAGCCGCCCTATAATTAATTGTGCAAAATCCGGTTTGACGTAACCTAGTATAGGCCTATTTCATTGACCCGTCAAGTACCTCTTTGGCGATCGGTTTTTCGGCTTCGGGCCGGCCGCCGGCTCCACCCGCTGCGCGCTTCAGCTCTCCCGCCGTCCGTAACGCTCGCGCAGGATTTCGGCCGCGGCCCGGACCCGTTGGTCGGCATAGCCCGCGTCTCTTCCGGGGAGCAGCTCCACGCCCTGCGCCGTCAGCGCCCGGCGCAGCCCCTCGGCCAGCAGCCCGGGGCTTCCCGGGCCGCCGAGCTCGGCGAGCGAGGCCATCGTCTCCGGCCGAACCGCCGGATAGCTCAGCCCCTCGGCTCCGCCGGCCGCGCGCTCATAGAAGCGGCGCACCTGTTCGCCGCGCTCCCGGCCGGAGCCGGAGACAATGATGAAGGCGTGGACGAAATAGGCGTCGTTCTGACGCCGCTGGGCAATGCCGCAGAACTTCCGGCCTGCGACGGCCAGATCGTATTCGCCGGGACAGTAGGACCCGGCGATCTCCCCCGCCTCGATTCGGGCGGCCGTCTCCGGGTGGGAGACGGCGACGGCGCTGACGATGATCGACGCGAGCAGCCGGAAGTCGCGGTGGAAGTCGAGCGCGGCCCGGCTCTTGGGCAGAAGCAGCGCCACGTTCAACACGCCCCGGTCCAGCGGGACGGCCGCTCCGCCCGAATGCCGGACGGCTGTCCGGACGCCCGCCGCTTCAAGCTCCTCCATCGCCTCCCGGGCGAAAGGCAGCTTGCTGTCGCGCAGCCCGAGAGCCAGCCCGCCGGGATGGCTCCAGATATGGACGGCGGGCGGCGATGCGCCGGACCCGACATCCCGGCAGAGCGTCTCCTCGAAGGCGAACGGCAGCAGCAGATCGCCGTCTTCCAGGCAGCCGCTCTCTCCCCGGTCTTCACCCCGCCCTTCCCCGCGCCAATGCTCATGCAGCGCCATGCTCTCCCATTCCCGTTCCATCTTCCGCATCTCTCCCTGTGTTCCAGTTCACGCCTATTGTAGCCGATTTCCGCCGGAAGGCAAAATCAGGATGGCCCCGGCCGTCCGGTTATTTGTAATCCCGTCCTCCGGGCGCTATCCTTGTAGGTAAGAGGCGGCGTCCAAGGCCGCCGGACCGAACCTTTGCGAAGCAGGAGGGATTCTCCATGTCCACGAACGCAAGCCCTCAGCCGGCCCAGACCCGAACGGCCCGGAGCCGGCAGTGGGAGCAGGAACTGAACCAGCTCTACGACGGCTTCCTTAAGCACAGCCGGCAGGCGCTGGCCGCTTACGACCGCGAGGCGGTGCACCAGGCGCGCACACACTGCCGCCGGCTCATGACGCTGCTGTCCGTACTGGACCCGGAGGACCGCTCCGGCCTTCACGCCGAATTCCGGAAGGCCCAGAAGGCGCTCGGCAAAGTCCGGGACGCCGATGTCTTCATTAAAGAGCTGAAGGCCCGGCGGCAGCGCGCCAAGCGAACGGACGGCAAGAAGGCGGTCAAAGCGCTGAAGGCCGTAGCCGAGCATGAGAAGCAGCACCGCGCCAAGCTTCGCCGGAAGCTGGGCAGGAAGCTGCCGGCTGCGGCGGCCGGCCTGGATAAGCGGTGGAGCGCCTTCATCGGGCAGGACCTGCCCGGACTTGCAGAGCAGCGGAATGTCAATGTGCTGCTCCGCGAGCTGGAGGTTGCCTACGAGCAGCAGAAGAAGATCTGCAAGGATCTCTTCCGGCAGGAGAACGCGACCTCCCGGGAAGCGCTGGACGCTCTGCATCAGCTAAGGATTGCCGCCAAGAAGATCCGCTATACCGCAGGGGCCGCTTCCTTCGCGCTGGACCGCAAGTTCCAGTCCTATGAAGCCCTCTACCGGGACATCTCCGACAAGCTGGGCGCCATCAACGACAAGCGGGTCTGGCTGGAGCGGCTGGATGAGCCGCTGCGTCAGGAGCTGGATATCCCGCGCAAAGCCTGGGACCGGCTGACCGCCGGGCTGCGCAGCGAGCTGGGCGAAGCGCTGGCCGGCAACGGCATCGTTCCGATTCCGGCCGCCAAGGCCCCGGCGGAGATCTGAGCCTGCATCCGCCAGGCGCAGGAATCCATCCGCTCGCGGACTTTCGGGCCGCAGCAGAATGGAAGAAGGGAAGAGCGATATTGCCGCTCTTCCCTTCTTTTTGCCCCAGGATTCTCCGCTTACCACGGCCAGGCTTCGCCCTCAAGGTCCAGATACAGCGGCTGTTCCGGCCGCTCCCCGCCCCGGCGTTCCACCAGCGCCGCAATCTTGCAGGCCGCCTCCTCCGGCAGAACGGGAGCATTCGGGTCGGGCTCTCCGTTCATGAAGGTGCGCATCCAGCCAGGATGAAACACCATAACCGCTCCCCCCTGCGGCTTCAGCTCCTGATGGACCAGGGAGGACTGCATATTGAGCGCCGCCTTGGACATGCAGTAGCCGTACATGGAAGTGCGGCTGTTGCGGGCAATGCTGCCCGCCTCCGACGAAATATTCACAACCAGCCGCCCCTCCCCCTGCAGCAGCAGCGGCAGCATCGCCCGGGTGACGCGCAGCGTCCCCAGCGTGTTGACGTTGAAGATCCCGGCCATAGCCTCCATATCCATCTCTTCCCGGAGGGTGGCGTAATCCTGCGGCTTGATGATGCCCGCATTGTTGTACAGAATATCGACATGCCCGGTCTTCGCGGCAATCTGCCGCCCGGCGGCAGCGACGCTCTCATCGTCGCCGATATCCAGCGGAACCCGGTGCAGGAGCCCGGCATACTGCTCTTCCAGCTCGTCCAGGCCGGACTTCTCCCGGCAATGCTCCCCGGCAAATACGGCATACCCTCTCTCCAGCATTTCACGGGTCAGATGCAGGCCCAGGCCGCGGCCGGCCCCGGTTACGCAGGCAATGGATGTCATGGGTGTTCCCTCCTCTGTGTCTTCAGTGTGGGCCGTTTCCATTATAACGCTTTCATTCCGGCTCCGCACCCGTCATCAAATTGACAAATTTTCAATTCTCCCATATAGTTGCTAATACAACTAATTTAGAGAGAAGCGATTACACCATGAGTCATTCTGACCTGAACGGGGACAAGCTGTGGAGCCGCAGCTTTCTGTCCATCTGTTTGTGCAGTTTTTTTGTGTTCATTACTTTCTATATTCTGGCGGTTACCCTGCCCGCCTACGCCCTGGACGAACTGGGCGGCGACAAGAACAGCGTCGGGCTGGTGACCACCGTCTTCGTCGTCGCTGCCGTCATCTTCCGGCCTCTCGCCGGCAGATGGCTCGATGAGATCAGCCGCCGGAAGCTGGTCCTGGCTTCGCTGGCGCTGTTCGGCGCCTGTTCCCTGCTCTATCTGCTTGTTCCCGGCTATACGGCGCTGCTTGCGCTTCGTTTTGTGCACGGCATCGCGTTCGGCGTAGCCGCCACCTCGACGTCGGCCATCGTCCTTGATCTCATTCCTAACCGGCGCAAGGGCGAGGGCATCGGCTACTTCACGCTGTTCATGAGCCTTGCCATGGTTATCGGCCCGTTCCTTGGCCTCAGTATCAGCGAGCATGCGGGCTACCGCCCGCTGTTCGTCTTCATCGGAGCGGCCGGAATGCTGTCGCTGCTCTGCGGGCTGCTCATTCCGATTCCGCCCCGCGCCCCCCGGCCGCAGGGAGAGAACCTTGGCCGCGGTCTGCTCCGCTACTTCGAGCCTAAGGCGCTGCCCATCTCGCTTGCCGGCTTCTTCCTGGCCTTCGCTTACGGCGCGCTGTCCACCTTCATCTCGGTGTACGCCGCTTCCATCGGCCTGACCAGCGCCGCCAGCTATTTCTTCATCGTCTTCGCGGCGATGGTCCTGCTGTCGCGGCCGTTCACCGGACGGCTGTACGACCGGCGCGGCGCGCATCTGCTCGTCTATCCCGGCGCGGTTCTCTTCGCCGCCGGGATGCTGGCGCTGAGCGCCGCTCATTCGGCGTTCGGCTTCCTGCTGACGGCGGCGCTAATCGGTCTCGGCTACGGCGCGATTCTGCCGAGCTTCCAGACGTTGGCCGTCCAGTCGGCGGCGCCCCACCGGGGCGCTCTGGCCACCAGCACGTACTTCGTGCTGTTCGACCTCGGCTTCGGCCTCGGCTCCTTTCTGCTCGGACTTCAGGCCGCCCATACCGGCTACCGGACCATGTACGTGACCGGCGGCCTGATTGCCATGCTGTCGGTCTCCAGCTACTTCCTGCTGCACCACCGGCGGCAGAGCAGCGCCGCCTTGAAGGCCGCGGACCCGGTCCGGCAAGACTAGAAGCGGCCGGACTATGCCCGAATGAACAGCCCGGGCCTTTTTTAGCTTCCGGCTATCTCTTCGCGGATTCCTAAATATGGTATGCTGTTCAGGTAATCTTCAAATCCGGGCACAGGAGGCCTGATATTGATGAACCTGAAGCACCGCCGTAAGCTTATCCGGATTACAGCCGCTCTGGTCCTGATCGCACTGGCTTGGATTAATTGCAGAAGCTATCTCCCGACCACCTTTGACCAAGCTGCGACCCGTCATCATGCCCTCGATCTCCGCGAGGTAAGGAGCGTTGAGATCATCCGGCAGGACTCCGGCGGCGAGCAGACGGTCACCCTGACCGGCTCTGCCCAAGTTCAGCGTCTGCTTGCGGTGTTCAACGGGGTCAAGCTGCGGAAATCCGGCTCTTCTCACGGTGAATACCAAACGGTCTACTGGATTACGCTGCGGGGCGACAACTACAGACGAACCGGAATTATCCTCTATGACCATCGCTACATGATTATAAATGCGGTCGATTCGGATATCCCCAAAGACCGGGTCCGTTCCTTCAAGATCCTCTCCGGGCTGGACAACCGCCGAATCGACGACCTGTTCCCACGCTAAAAAAGCTCCCCGCACCGCGGCAGGCAATTCCTCGCCTGCCCGCATTGCGGGGAGCTTATTCTTAGCGGAATCTTATGCTGCGATTCCCGCCCTTGCATAACCTTAGCTTCGCTTCTTGCCGCCGGTTATAAACCGCCATACCGCCAGCAGACATCCGACCAGCCCGATTCCCAGCAGCAGCTGCTGGAGGATGCCGAGCCCCGGACTGGTTGGCGGGATCTGGCTGCTGATGACAATCAGCAGAATAGCTCCGACCAGCGTGAGCGTATGGGTGCGCCTCACTGTTTTCCCTCCCGTCAGACATAGCTTTCGCCTTATACTGTCCACCCATTATAAAGGATTCGGACGGGAATATCGAAGAGCTCCGGTTAATGCTTGCTGTGGGCTTCTCCGTCCCGGGCGTTCAGCTTCGCAATCAGCTTGTCGCCCTCAACGTCCAGATTCGGAAGCAGCCGGTCCAGACCCTTCGGCAGCCACCAGGCTTTATCCTTGAAGATCGCCATGACGGCGGGTACGAGCGTCATGCGAATCACGAACGCGTCGATCAGAATGCCGAACGCCAGCGCGAAGCCGATCTGCTTAATCATGGCGTCCGGCGCGAAGATGAAGCCCGCGAAGACGGAGACCATGATGACGGCGGCGGCCAGCACGACGCGGCTGGCCAGCTCATAGCCGTGGATGACGCTCTCCGTGCCGCGGTGGCCGTGAACGTACGATTCCCGCATCGAACTGACGAGGAAGACCTGGTAGTCCATAGCAAGGCCGTACAGAATGCCCGTCACCAGAATCGGCATGAAGCTCAGCAGCGGTCCGCCGGTATCGAAGCCGAACAGGCTGTGGAGCCAGCCCCACTGGTAGACGGCCGTTGTAATGCCGAAGGTTGCCAGAATGCTGAGAACGAATCCGACGGTTGCCTTGATCGGCACAATGACGGAACGGAAGACGAGCAACAGGATGATTACCGAGAGAACGACAATGATGCCGACATACAGCGGGAAGGCATCCGCCAGCTTGGAGGACATGTCGATATTGACGGCGGTGAAGCCGGTCACTCCGATCTTTACTCCGCTCGCCTTGGCAAGGTCTGAATCGGCGGCCCGCAGATCCTGGACCAGATCTTTTGTCTCCGTGTCCGTCGGGCCCGTCTTCGGAATCAGGCTGATAATCGCCAGCTTGCCGCCTGCGCCTACGCCCATCGGCGTAACCATCGCCACATTCTCATGCTTCTGGAGGCCCTGGACGAGAATGCCCAGCGTCTCGGCGGTAACGGCGCCCGAAGGATCAGCCGGCTCGGCCACCAGCACGAGCGGACCGTTGAAGCCCTCCCCGAATCCGCGCGAAATGGCATCGTAGCTCTGTCTCGCCGTCGTATCCAGGTTGGCCGAAGCGCCCGAAGGAATGCCGAGTTCCATTTTGGCTACCGGAATGGCGGCCGTGCCAAGCACGGCAATGACGGCGACCACGATGACCCAGCGGTATTTCACCGTTCCGCTTGCCCAGCGCTGGGCGAACCCGCGGCGGACACCGTGTCCGACCGGCTTCGCCTTCTCCCGGGCTTTGGCGGAGCAGATGCGTTCTCCGACCAGTCCGAGCACGGCGGGAAGCAGAGTCAGGGCCAGCAGCACGTTGACGAACACGCTGGCTGCGGCGACAAGAGCCATAGTCGACAGGAACTCGATGCCGATAATCAGCATGCCGCACAGGGCGATAATAACCGTCAGACCGGCGAAGAAGACCGCGCTGCCCGCTGTCCCGATGGCCCGTCCGGCCGCTTCGCGGGCGGTCAGCTTCTGGTCAAGAATGAGCCGGCGCTGCCGGTTGACGATGAACAGCGCATAGTCGATGCCGACGGCAAGCCCGATCATGACCGCCAGAATCGGCGTGATGTCATTGAGATGAATGAACTTGGATACGGCAAAAGCTGCGCCTACGCTGATCGCGACGCCCAGAATCCCGGTCAGAAGCGGGAGACCCGCAGCGACGACCGAGCCGAGCGTCAGGAACAGCACGACCGCGGCGACCACGATCCCCACGGCTTCCGTCGAGCCGATGGCGATCTGGTTGGACAGCGATTCGCTCGGAATCGCCTGAATGCCGCTTCCGCCCTGCTCGGCGGATTCCGCCGCGTCAATGACCGCGTTCAGCTGCGATTCGGACAGCGCCGTCAGCGCCTCCGTGAACTGGAACTGGAACAGGGCTACGCTTCCGTCGGCCGAGAGCATGACGCCCGGCACCGGAGCGCCGTCCGCCATCAGCGGGCCGTACGGAGCCGAAGCCGCTCCCTGAGCGGCGCTCTGCTGCGCAGCAGCAGTGTCCTGCCCGGAGGCGTCTGCCTGACCGGCCGCGGCCTGTTGTCCTGCGGCGTCCATCTGACCGGTTGCGGCTTGTTGTCCTGCGGCATCCGTCTGATCGGCTGCGGCGGCCGCCTGCTTCGCAAGCTCCGCCGGGTTAATGACATAGTTCAGCTTGTAGACTTCGCCTACGGCCTGCTGAATCTGCTTCAGCCGTTCGGGCGTATCCAGCCGCTCTCCCTTGGGAGCCGTGAAGACAACGCTGCCCTGCCCGCCGGCCGCCTGCGGCAGCTCCTCCGCAAGCTGATCCAGCACCTTCTGCGCTTCCGTGCCCTCAATCTTCATCTCCGAGCTGGAGTGAATTCCGTTGACTCCGATGAGCGCTCCCACGACTGCCAGGACAATAATCCAAGCGCCGAGGAAATACCACGGCTTGTTGAAGGCTTTTTTGCCCAAGTTATATAAGAATGTCGACATTCGGTATGATCTCCCTCTCTTTGTTCTGAATCATGGCCTCCGGCCCGCCTTTAGAACCCGGTCCGCAAATAGGCGAACGTTGTCTCCAGAAATTGATCGAACGGCAGCGCTCCCGGACTGTCGTTCTCGCTCTCTCCCGGCATCCGCACGTTCAGATTGCCTTCCAGAATGGGCACACAGGCCCCGTATACCGCTCCGACGAGAAGCTGGACGTACCAGGCCGGATACCGGCCGCGCACAAATTGTTCGAGCACCTCCTGAGCCGCCAGCTGCACGCGCCGGAACACGCTCAGCGTATACGGCTCCAGAGCCGGGTAGCGCTTCGAGAGCGCAACGAACCGGCGCAGGCGCTGCAGGAACCCGGCGGTCAGTTGCATTCTCAGCAGGCGGTGCAGAATATCCAGCGGCACCGCATCCGGCGGCAGGCTTGCCATCAGTTCTTCATACTCCTCTTGGCCGCCGCTGACCGTTACCGCAGCCGTAGCGACGGCTTCCTCCTTGCAGGAGAAATAGTTGGCAAACGTTCTGCGGGATACGCCCGCCCGCTCCGCCACATCATCGACTAGAAATCCGTCCAGCCCGCGCTCCAGCGCAAGCTCATACGCCGCCTCGGCCAAAGCGGTCGAGGTCGCTTCCTTCTTCTTGTCCCGCAAAGTCTGTCTGGGATGCAGCAATCCTCATCCTCCCTCCTTCCCGGAATGAATAGCATAACGTTCATTACCCGTTCCGCAAGCCTATTATTGCACAAAATGCAAACTTGCGCAAAAGGCAAGTTTGCATTTCATTCTGCTTATGAACGGAAACCAGAAAACCAATCATCCGGACCCTACAGCTGAATTATTGCAAGGTAACGTTATCCACATATACAGCAGTTTGTCCTACACTGTTAGACGAAGCAACGAACTGAACTCCAATCTCACGAACCTCCCCCAAATTGGCTACCGGGGACAAATTAATCGACAGCGTCGTCCCGCCTGCGGCGTTCAATTTAACAGTCTCTCCTTCATACCAGTTCCAGCTGCTGCCTGTCTTCACATAAAGCTTGGCATACAGCCCGCTGCCGACAGTCCCCCAGGAGGCATGCTTCACCGTCGCGCTCAGGTTTGTTTTGCCGGTAAGACTCCGGTTCTGTGTCAGCATCAGATAATGCTGCGAATAAGGCGACATCACAATATCCGCTTTCAGGGCATTTCGGCCTTTGGAAGACCATTCATCCACACTCCAGGGACCGGCCGAGACGTTCGCTCCGCTCCAACCTTGGGTGCTTCCTTCAAAATCATACAGCGTCAGGGCAGAGCCGCTTCCTCCTCCGTTGCTTCCCGACTGCCTCCACTCGCTATAAGGGGCGTGGCCGGCAAGAATACTCTTGAGATAATTGCCCGATGCAGTAAGACTCCCGTCAGTATTAAAAATGCTGGCGCTTTCGGCCTTGTCATTGATGGCCCAATTGGTCCAAGAAAGTTGGTTCTGATTCATCCAATCCAACCATTGGTTCGTTGAACTGTAGTTGATCGCACCGTCTCCGTCCGCATTGATGAAGCCCATCTCGGTAACAAACAAGGCAATGCCTTTGCTCATCGCATAGTTGGCTTTGTCCCGAAGCCCCTGAAAGTGCGTGCCTGCATAGAAATGCAGCGTATAGGCGATATTGGCAGATGAAGTGATGGGACTGTCGGCTGCCTGGTCTACGTCCTGGGACCAATTCGGCGTACCCACCACAATTAAATTGTCGGAATGCTGGCGAATGACCGGAATGACCTGTTCCGCATAGCTTTTGACCTGGGCCCAAGACGTCTGGACAGGCTCATTATAGATTTCAAAAATCACGTTATCGTAGCTGCCATACTGCTTCGCCATACGGCTAAAAAAGTCTTTGGCAGCGCCAACATTATTTTGTGCGCGGCTGGAGTGCCAATCAATGATTACATAGATTCCCTTCGCAATCGCGGCGTCTGCCACTGCCCGAATTTTGGATTCGTCGGACGTATTATAGGGAGTTCCCGACTCATCTACGCCATAAGCCGCTCTTACGATTTCGGCCTGGAACTCATTGACCATTCGATCAACAGTAGATACGTTATAGAAAGAGCCGGACCAGTTGCTCCAAAAGAAGCTGCCGCCCTTCACCATCATCGGCCTGTTGGTTTTGGACCCGTATAGTTTGTTGCCTTTGACCTTCATTTCCCCGTAATAGCTGACCGGATTGGAGGCCGATACCGCCGCTGCGGGCTTAACAGGCAGAGCGGCTTGAACAAGAAGCAGGACAAAGCTCAACAGAAGAAGCACGATGACAGACTTGGACCAAAAATGATTTATCATATATTTCACATCCTCCTTTTGGCGAAAACGTTTTAGATTTTTCTAGAAAAAGACGCAGATATCTTCTCGTCTCTTTCCTGGAAGCCTTCAAATTTACGCCTGTTACCGATAAAACCCCCTACACTGTAAGACTATTACCTAAATTAATAACCAAAATACCGAAAACGTTTTCGTTAATGAACAAATTTCACCTCCTCTTCTAATTACTGCAAGCGATAAGATGATATAAGCGCTTACATTCACGTTTAAAATACAGTTTTTCCCTTGCTTTGTCAATTCCTTAATTCGTTGTCCGCCTCGACAAATGTGTGTCGAGCGGGCCCTGTCGATTGCCGCACCACCAAATCAACTGCAACAATCTCGGCAGGCGGTGAATACTCGGGCTGCTCAATCATTCGGATCAAATGCTCGCCTGCTTTCATTCCCATGGAAGCGATGTTCTGATTGACCGTGGTCAATCTTGGTACAGACAGATCTGCATAGAAGGTATTGTCAAACCCGATGACAGAAAGATCCTGAGGGACCTGAAGCCCCGACTCCTGAATCGCACGTATAGCACCCGCAGCCATATAATCGGAAGAACAAATGACCCCCGTTGGCGGCTTGGGATGCTGCAGCAAACGTTTCATTGCTGTATAGCCGCCCTCAATACTGTAATCCGCAACCTCTACATACCGCGCAGAATAAGGAATATCGCAGTGTTTCAGGCCATTCTGATATCCGGCAAAGCGGGTCTGTCCGACCAGGCAGCCAAGCTCCCCGGAGATAAAAGCGATCCGCGTATGTCCCCACTCCTTCAAATGCCGGATCGCCAGCTCAACTCCGCGGCTGTTGTCAGCCGTCACATATCCGGTGCGCGGTCCCAGCAGATCAGTGTCAATCATTATCGTCGGCATCTCCGCTTGAAGTAAATCCAGGAAATTCGGATTCGTCCGTTCAACCCCGAACATAATGACGCCGTCTACATTTCGGCTGATGCAATGCTTCGTGAACGTATAGTCGGGGTTGCTCAGATTCGGCGACAGAAAGAGAAGATCGTAGCCGCTGTCCTCCAGCGATTTTCTCAAACCATCGGTCAGTTCCGATATAAAAGGATTCGTGAAATAATCCAGCAAGAACATTCCTACTGTCCAGGAACGTTTCTTGACAAGACTTCGTGCCACCACATTGGGCTGATAATTAAGCCTTTCGATTGCTTCATACACTTTATTTTTGGTTTTGCTGCTTATATCCGAATAATTGTTCATAACTTTGGATACGGTGGCCACAGATACCCCTGCCTGCTTCGCTACCTCATGAATAGAAACCACCCTGATCACCCCGAACTCCGATTCTCGAATACTTGAATTATACGTGAGACTGATTTAAGAAACCACCTTTATGCCGCCCTCTCCTCGGTCTTGTTCAAGGTTCTGCGGTACACGGCGGCGTAGCCTGCTGCGGAGACCATACTCAGCCCGATATTGAACGCGATCAGCAGCTGATAATTGTGGAACCAATCGTAATTAAGGCCCCCGGCCACACCCGACAGAGCCCCGCCTGCCTGGTGAATCAGAATGAGGAACCCTGTGATGAGGCCGGTGGAGATTCCTTGCTGCTCCAGCGCCTCGTTGGCCAGCAGAATGCCTCCCGGCAGGGCGCCCAAATAGCTGGCGCCGAAGATCAGCGAGAAGAGGAGCGGACTTGCCGGGAAATGAAGAAACAGGATCAGAAAGGCAACCACCCGAACGGCATAGAGACTGGCCAGGGCCAGTTCCCTTCTCATCCGGTCCAGCAGGAAGGAGAATACGATTCCCCCGGAAAGCTCAAGGACACCCAGGAGCGTCAGCGAGGAAGAGAAGACCATCCGGTCTGCGCCGGCCACCTGATAAATTGCCATCAGATGCATTTCCACCGTTCCCATGCTGAACCCGCAGGTAAAAAGGGCTGCCATTACGGCGATTATGCGGCCGTCCCGCAGCTTCCGCGCCAAGTCCGCGGCCGAACGGAGACTCGGCCGCGGCCGGGGTGCCGAAGGCACAGCGGAAGGCTCCGGCAGGCGGTTGGGATTGGGTCGGACGACCAGAAAGGTCAGCGCGCAGAAGATTACGCCCGCCGCAACGCTGAACCCGTACAACGGCCTCCAGCCCAACCGGTCCTCATTCATAATGAAGACCGGACTTAGAATGGCAAGCCCCAGCGAGCCTGAACTGTTCAGCAGCACCAGCACCTTGGCGCGGTGGGAGGCGAACCAGTCGGCCACAAACACATAGTTGGCGGACGCCGCAATGCCTACAAGTCCCGCCAACAGGCCGAATCCGATGAAATAGCCGGTGGTGGACGGAAAGAGCAGCAGCGTACCGACCGAAGCCGAGGTCAGAAGCGAGCTGGCCATCATGACTCTGCGGTACCCGTACTGGTCTGCCAGATACCCTCCCACGGGAGAACAGAGCGCCCCGATTATAATATTGACGGACCAGGTGGTCCCGAGAAAGCTTCTTCCCGTGGACAGATAATGCGAAATATCGTTCTGATAATAAGATTGCACGAAGCGGTTCACGGAGCAGATGAACCCGTAGATCCAGAAATAGACGAACAGGAACCACGCATAGCGCGTTCCCGGGGATAACGCCAAGAATCGGTTCCTCATTGCGAGCACTCCCGTTTAATATTCCGTCTCAAATATCTTTTCATTTTGGTCGCTTAAAAAGATAATTTTTAATTGCGCCGTCGGGTTCCATATTCGATGGTCTTTAATAATGAGATACTTCTCTCCGTGGTACTCATACTCGCGAGTTTTACCATCAATTATTATGGAATACGTCTTAGCCTCTCTCAAAACTCGCAAATTATTAATGATGAGTCCTATAGAGCCCTTCTGTAAACCTCCGATGACAATCTTTTCTTTAACAAGCCCACTGGATTTCACATAGCCAGAGGAGCCTCGATAAATATAAACATAAGGTGAACTAAAAATATAGTATTCATCGTCACTTAGTTTTTGAATTGAAACTTGTTCTAAGTTCTTAGAGTTAATAAACTGATCGATTTCATTTTGGGTAACCGTTTTTTTGCAACCTGTTAGAACCAACCATACACAGGAAAAGCAAATAAACGTTAGCGTTATTCGCTTCATCTCCGTTCTCCCTTCTTATGACGAAAAACTTAATTTATTCCAAAATTATAAATAACCTGAACACTTCCTGACAAGGCAATACTTCTAGTTCTCCAATTAATCACAAAAAACCAGTGAGGCCCGGTGGGACCTCACTGGTTGCATGAAATTTACTTTGAGGACATTCAAATCTAGATCTTGTACGCCTTCATCGCCTTGCGCAGCTCCTTGAAGCTCGGACGCTTGCCGTACATGAGCACGCCGGTGCGGTAAATCTTCGCAGCCAGCCAGCCCATCACGAGGCTGCTGACCAGGAGAATCAGCAGCGAGACGATAATCTCCCAGGTCGCCACTTCGCCGACGCCGATCCGCAGCAGCATGCTGAGCGGAGAAGTGAACGGCACGAAGCTGGCAATTTTGACGAGCAGCGTGTTCGGAGCGGAGATGCTGAACATCGGCACGTACAGGTTGACGAAGCCGAGCAGCATGACCGGCAGCATCGCCTGGCCCAGGTCCTCGGTCCGGCTGACGATCGAGCCGAGCGCCGCATAGATCATCGCATACAGGAAGTAGCCCAGAATATAGAAGATCAGGCCGTAGACCAGCAGGCTGATGCTCATCTGCCCCAGATCAATATCGAAATCGTCGAGGATGCCGGCATTATTCGGCAGCATCAGGTTGACCGCCACCGTACCCGCTATAATCCCGATCTGCAGAAGCCCGATAAAGAAGATGCCGAGCACCTTGCCGAACATTTGGGCCAGGGGCGATGTGCTGGTAATCAGAATCTCCATAATGCGCGAGCTCTTCTCCGAGGTAACCTCGGAGGACACCATGTTCCCGGTCGTGGTCAGCGTGATGAAGAAGAGCATCATCAAGGCGTACACGATTACATAGTCGACGACTGCCGGCGAGTCTTCTTCGCCGCCTGCTGCGCCGTCTCCGCCGCCGTCTGCAATCTTGGCCTCGCCAAGCTGCACCGGCGTATTCATGGCGGTGATCTCCTGCTGGGTCAGCCGGTCTCCGGCAATGAGCTGCGCTTGGACCTGCTGCAGCGCCGCCTGGAGCTTCAGCTGAAAATCCTGGCCCATGCTTCCGTCCTTGCTGTGGAAGGTGACCGGCGGCAGTCCCTTGCCGGTTCCCTGCTCCAGCGTCAGGTAGCCGTCCAGATCGCCGTTATCCATCGCCTTGCGGAGCGCCGCATCGTTCTCCGACGGGTAGGAATCCACGACGAAGCCGTTCTCGGTTCCGGAACGCTGGGCATAGTCGCGCAGCAGATCGGCCGAGCGGGTTGCCTGCTCCGTGCCGGTCACGACGGCAATATGAATGCCGGCCGTATCGTCGTCGCCGCTGAACACCTTGACCATATAGGGGATATTCATCCCGATGCTGATCAGGATCACCATAATAAGCGTCGTCACCAGGAAAGCCTTCGTCCGGATCTTGTTCAGAAAGGTAAAGCCGATCACCGTGGACATATTATTCATGGGATTCACCTACCGCTTCAATGAAGATTTGGTTCAACGTCGGTTCCTTGATTTCAAAATGCTCCACTTCCGTCCCGGCCGCCGCCAGCTGCAAAATGCGCTGGGCTGCCGCCGGTTCGGCAATCTTGATGAAGTAGCCCTGCTCCGACTTGGCAACTCCCGTTACGCCGGCGATGCCTTCCAGACCCGCAAGCTCTGTCCGCGTCCGAAGCTGCACTTCGTTCCGGGGATAGCTCTTCTTGATATCCCGCAGATCCCCCTGCACCACCGTCTTCGAGCGGTCGAGAATCGTAATGTGGCGGCACAGTTCCTCGACATGCTCCATGCGGTGCGTCGAGAACAGAATGCTCGTTCCCTGATCCCGCAGCTCCTTGACCGTTGCCTTCAGCAGTTCAACATTGACCGGGTCCAGCCCGCTGAACGCTTCGTCGAGAATCAGGATCTGCGGCTTATGTACCACTGCGGCGATGAATCCCATCTTCTGCTGGTTGCCCTTGGACAGCTCCTCGATCTTCTTGCCGTAATATTCCGGCACCTCGAACCGCTCCAGCCAATACTTCAGACTCTTGTCGGCCTCGGAAGCCGACATCCCGCGCAGCCGGGCCAGATAAATGATCTGGTCGCTGATCTTCACCTTGGGATAGAGCCCCCGCTCTTCCGGCAGATAGCCCATCAGCTGGCGAAGCTCGTTGCCGTACGGCTTGCCGTTGTACAGAATCCGGCCGTTGTCCGGATAGATCAGCCCGAGCACCATGCGCATCGTTGTCGTTTTGCCGGCCCCGTTCGCCCCCAGCAGGCCGTAAATCTCGCCGCGTTCCACCTTCAAGTCAATATGGTCTACTGCGGTCTTGTCTCCATACTGCTTCACCACTTGTTCCAGCCTCAACGCTTCCATTACGATAACCCCTCCCCTGAGTTCAAGCCAGCCGGTTCATGTCCCTTGATCCACAAGCCCAAAATTTCTTCCAGTTCCAGACTTCGGCTCCCCTTTACCTTTACGCCAAGTTCGTCCAGACGTTTCCGAATTTCGGAAGAATTTGCTGCGACAAAAGAGGCCATCCCCTCGCCTTCCATCTGCGGCTCCATCAGCCCGGGCAGCTCCGCCTCAAGCTCCGCCTGTTCCTCCGGGCCGTCCGCCTGCACCCATATCCGGGCCCAGGCTGCAAAGAGCGCATCCTTCTCAGCCATGCCGAGCAGGCGGCCGCCGTCCATCGGCACGATATAATCGGCAAGCCGTCTGACCTCCTCCACCAGATGGGTGGAGATCAGGATGGTTGCTCTCCGGCGCTCGATATAGGCCTGAAGCGCTTCAATCATCGTCTTCCAGGCGAAAGGGTCCAGTCCCGAAGACGGCTCATCGAGCAGCAGCAGGCGGGGCGACGACGCCAGCGCTGCGGCCAGTTCGTATTTGCGCCGCTCGCCCTTCGACATCTTTCCGAGCCGGGTAGCGGCCGGAACCTCGAACTTCTCCATCAGCTCCGTGAACAGCGCGCTGTCCCAGTCCGGGTACCAATGGCTTCGGAACCGGGCCGCCTCGGCCGGCAGCAGGTCCCCTTCCTCCTCTCCGGGAAGCTCGGGAACGTAGGCGATCCGGCGCCGCAGCTCCAGCGGCAGCTCGCCGGACGACGGCGAGCCGTACCACAGAATCTCCCCTTCATCCGGTTGAATCAGCTTCAACAGCAGCCGCAGCAGCGTGGATTTGCCGGATCCGTTCTTGCCGACAAGCGCGGCGATATAGCCTTCCGGCAGGGCCAGGTTCACCGGACCGATCGTTTTGCCCCGCCGCCGCTTGATCACCCCGCGCATCTCTACCGCATTCGTTGTCATGAATGGTCTCCCCCGTCCATTCCGTATTGCCGTTCCAGCGTCTGCCGGAACAGATTCTCTACTTCTTCAGCGCCCATCTGCACCGAACGCGCGGCCTCGACCGCAGTCTCCAGCGCCTTGCGGACCGTCTCGGTGCGGTATTCTTCACGGGCTTCAGTGCCGACATGGGTGACAAAGGTTCCGGTTCCCTGCCGGGTTCGAAGCAGCCCTTCGTTCTCCAGGTCCTGATACACCCGTCTGACCGTAATCACGCTGCATTTGAGATTTCCGGCCATTTCGCGGATGGAGGGAAGCAGCGTGCCTTCCGTGATCGAGCCCCCGATAATCAGTGACCTCAGCTGACTCTCGATCTGGTGGTACAGCGGCTCCGCGCTGTTCTCGTCAATCTGTATCGGTATCACATCGTTCCACCCTCCTTGTCGGCCTCAAGCGAGGTCCCGGCGCTTCAGCCGCTGCAGCGTCCACCGGCCCATCAGCAGCAGGGAGGCCGCTCCGGCTGAGAGCATGCCCCACGGAAGCGGCGAAGCCAGTCCCCGGTCCCGGCATAAGCGGGCCGAGAACAGCAGGAGATTCCCGCCGGACAAGCCGACCGCTCCGGCAACCCCGGCAATCAGAGCCACCAGCACCACCATGGCCACAAAGTACATTCTGCCGCTGTGAGCCATCTCGAAGTGAATGAATACCGAGGTGATCACCAGACCGTAGCCGATCCAGGCCAGCACAAAGGCCAGATAGGCTGCCGGCGGCAGCGAATGCCGGGCATCGGGACTGAGCGCATACAGCAGGCCGAAGAAGATCAGGCCGTTCAGGCAGAAGGCGAGCAGAGACTGGAGCTGTCTTTTGCACAGAACCGCCTTCGACGGCACCGGCAGCGTACGCAGATAGGAGAGCGTCTTCGTGTACACATCGCTGCCCCAGTAACGCAGGGACCGGCGGCAGTAGACAAAGCCCAACATCGGCACCGTCAGCAACAGCAGATAGTCCGCAATAATCATCGGGTCCTGGTCCTTCAATCTCTCCTGAAGCATGACTCCGGTGAATAATCCGAAGTAGCCCATCATCACCAGGGAGAACGCCACGACCTTGATGATCCGCATTCGGGTACCCATCATCTCGCTCTTAAGCAAAAACCAGGCTTCTCTCATCGTACTCATTGATTTCTTCAACCTCGCTCATGTGTGCTTACTGTATATATCTATATGCACAGTATAATCACAAGGCAGATAGGCGTCAATATTTTCCTGCAAAAAAAGAGAACCCGGCCAGCCTGTCCGAAGATTTCTCTTCTTGGCTGGCCGGGTTCTCCGGCGTTCCCTCATTTATGGCTCCTCCGGAACCGGCGCGTTCTTGGCGCAGACCCGCTCCCGGGACCGGACCCGAATCATCGGGAGATCAATTAGGACCGTCCGCCTTTGCGGCCCGCTTCTTCGCGGCTCATCTTGCCGTTGCCTTCATTGCCGTTGCCGCGGGCTTCGCCGCCCTTGCGGCCGATTTCCTGATAGAACTCTTTATCGTGGCTGTCGGAGGTTGCTTCTCCGCCTTTTTTGCCGATTTCCTGATAGAAATCTTTGTCATGGTTCTCGGAGGTTGCTTCTCCGCCCTTCTTACCGATCTCTTGATAAAATTCTTTGTCGTGATTCTTGGATGTAGCTTCTCCGCCCAGACGACCTGCTTCTTCGCGACTCATCTTGTTGTTCTCATCGTTTCTTGCCATTTCCAACTCACTCCTCTGAATTTGTGGTAGTAGGGTGTGCCATGCGGCAACACTCTGTATTTAAACGTCTGCCCGTTATTCAAACGGATTTCACATCAAATGGGAAGTTCGTCCCGCCCTCACTCCCGCCTCTCCTCGTGATACCCATCCGGCGGAACGGCAATCTGGGAAGAAGGTCTCTTTTTGCCGGACGCCGCCTTTGGCAGAGAGCCTTGGAACGAGCGGAACCGCCGGCCTGACGGCCGGCGGTTCCTGTACTTGCGAGCTTAGGCTCCTATTATAATTTCCCATACCGGCTTGGTGTGGCCGCCCGGATACATCAGGTACAGCAGCACATAGACCGTACTTCCCGTGATGGCCGTAATGAACCAAATGACTGCCGTTACTCGTCCCCATTTGCGATGCTTCGCATACTTCTCCCGGAAGCCGAGCACCAGCGTCGTAATCCCGAAGACAGCGGCGACCGAAGCCAACACAATATGAAAGATCAGGAAGACGTAGTACAGACCCGACAGATGCGGGGGGCCGTTCCAGTCGGTGTTGCCCACAAACAGCGTCCGCGACGCATACACCAGAAAGAACAGAATCGCGAACACAGCGGCCCAGATCATAGTCTTCTTGTGCGCTTCGCGCTTGCCTTGAATAATGAGTCGCCAGCCGACCGCCACCAGTATCGCGCTGATTACGATAAAGGATGTGCTGATCGTCGGAAACACGGTGAATATGTCCATTCCGATCCTCCTCGAAGCTTCCCTGTACCGGGCAGCTCCTGTTTACACAGTCTGCCCGTTCTCTTGTTTATACCATTGATACGGGACAAAGCCAAGTCCGGTTCTCCAACAACAAAAAACCGCACCCGCGGTCCTGCCGCTTCGGTACGGTTGAATTCCAGTTCATCATGTAAGTTCGCGCTTGCTGCGCCGCGAGATGCGCTTCGGTCAGGAGACGGAAGAATTCATTCTGCCGAGCTCATGCTCGACCACCATCGTCAGTTCTTCCTCATAGCCGCCCGTAATCCGGTATTTCCGGACATATTCCTTGACGAATTTCTTGGGGTCCTTTGGCCGAAAAATCCGTGTCATCTCCCGCAGACTTTCCTTGACTTCATTGTGACCTTTGCTTGCCATGATCAGTTCCCTCCCAAAACATTGAAATGAATGCTCCGTCGTAGAGAATGCATGATGAAAAGTCCGCCGTTGCTTCTCGAAAATGCGGGCTGCCGTCAGGCTTGCGCGGCCCTGGGGCCGCATGCCGCATCTTCGGCTCGGCGCGGCTTCCGAAGAAGTCCCTCGTGAGCCTCCGGCCAGCATGCCGGTGAAGCAGGTTCGTCTATTTTGGGTCTGAGAAATGCAGGGGCGAATTACGCACCTGACCGTATAATAACCCGAAACCCAGGGGTCTGAATCATTGTACGGGTCTTATCCCCTTATTGTAACATATTCCGGACCAAGTTCCACCTTACCTGTCAACCATCCGCCAAAAAAATTTATTTCTCCCTGTCCGGAAACGGGAATACCTGTTCTATTATATACCGGAACCCGAACATTCGTACAGGGACCAGACGATTATATGCGAGAATGGGTAAGAATAAGGATAGACAGGCATTGCGCCTTATCCCTTCATTAGCGAGGAGCTGCTCCATGAAACAACCTGTACCCATTCTGCAGTCTCCGCAGCGGGCCGTCCCGTTCCTGCCCGCTGCCCGTCCCGAGGATACCGGCACCGCGCCGGACCCGCTTGAGGAAGCGCACCGCACCGTACTGCGCGAGTACGGCAAAATGCACAGCATGCTCGTTGCACGCGGAGGCCGCCTCATCTTCGAGCGCTATTACGGCGAAGGCGCGCCGGCCCGGCTGAACGATCTCCGCTCGGCCACCAAGAGCGTCACTTCGCTGCTTGTGGGAATCGCCGCCGGCCGGGGAGACCTGCCCGGCATTGAAACGCCCGCTGCCGGAATTCTCCGCCGCCATGTGCCTTACCTTCACTCGGAAGAGCTGCCGGAGATTACGCTCCGGCATCTGCTCACCATGACAGCGGGCTTCAGCTGGCAGACCGGCAAGCGGCTCGGCGAGCCGCTCATCGCGAAGTTCCACCGCGCCCGGCGGTGGGCCTCTTTTGCCATGAGCCTGCCCATTATCCGCGAGCAGATCGGAACGTTCCAGTACCGCAGCACCGACTCGCATCTTCTCTCCATGGCGCTGACCGAATGCACGGGGCTGGACGCCTTCAGCTATGCCAGGGAGCATCTGTTCGGTCCGCTCGGCATTGAACACGCGGCCTGGAACGCCAGCCCCGAGGGGCACAGCATGGGCCATATCGGGCTGCACCTGACCTCGCGCGATCTCATCAAGCTCGGCATCTGCCTGCTGGCGGACGGCCGGTACGGGCAGAAGCAGATTGTGCCCGCCGAATGGCTGAAGGATGCGCTGTCCGCCCAGACCTCCGGTTATCCCGCCTACGGCGACTACGGCTACCAGTTCTGGACAGGCGTCATGTCCGGTCAGCCGTTCACTCTGGCGCACGGACACGGCGGACAGCAGATTCTGCTGCTTCCCCGCCTGGATGCGGTCATCGTGTTCACTGCGGAGAGCCGCACCGGCCACTGGAAGCATCCGCGCAAGCTTGTGGAGCAGCATTTGATCCCGGCGATGACCGGCGCCGCCAGCCGTTCCTAGAACCCGTCCCTGCCCGCCGGCATAAGTTGTCCCGCTCCCGCATAGTCTGAGCATATGCAGACAGACCAACCAAGGAGCGTGAACGCCTTGTCCCCCTTCCGATCCTCCACCGGCCTCCCGGATTTCGCCGCGGCGGCCCTGTGCTATGCGATTCCGTTTGCCGGTTCCGTCGTCTTCCTTGCCCTTGAGAAACGCAGCCGCTTCGTTCTGTTCCACGCCCTGCAATCGCTGCTTGCCTTCGGCGCGCTCATGGCCGGACATATCGTCGCTGGCTTCATCCCGATCCTCGGCCCGCCGATTGCCGCCCTGCTCTCGCTGCTGGGCCTGGGGCTGTGGCTCTTCATGATCTTCCACAGCCTGCGCGGCCACTGGTACCAGCTCCCCTGGGCGGGGCCGCTGGCGGACCGGCTGATGCGGGGGTTGTGAGAACGGAAGAGGGATTCCTGTGCCGTTACAGGAACCCCTCTTTTTGTGCTGCCTAAGAACCTATTCTTCCTTTCCCGCAGCTTGATGACCGATACGATAATCAATCCATCGATCCAGCTCTTTCGTACTGAAAGAGTCCGTTCCGCTCAGGGTTAAGAAATGGATCCTGTTTTTGTCGCTCCAATTTTTGTTCTGTGATTCTAGGATTTCAAGATCCGGCCATAACTTTGATTTCATTACCCTGCTGAGCAAACGCGCTCCCTCCGATTGAAGTTAATCAAACTCAGATCGTCCCTGTTCATCCGATTTTGTTCCAAAAAGAACTACACCAAATCCCTCAAATACAATTATTGCACTTAATTCCATCATACACTCTGCACTACTATATGTAAATTACTGGATAATAGGGGGACTTCCCTAATATTTAAACTCGCTATCTTTAGGTGCCTTTATGTCCGAGACTACTTTATAATAATTAACGCAAGCGAATCCGATTAAAAGACAAGTACCAAGTATACGATTAAGTTCTGAAACTATATTCGGCCTAACTCCTTAAAGTTAAAGGAACACCGGGCCATTCTAATCGGAGGAAGGCTTCCATGTATTTGTTCATCATAAATCCCCGCGCGGGCGGCGGGGCGGCCGCCAAGGTATGGCAGGCCGCGCAGGAGACGCTGCGGGAGCGCGGCGTCTCCTACGAAGCGCTGCTTACGGGCAGCGCGGAGACCGCCGGCGCCGAGATCGCCCGGGCGCTGGGCCGCCGCGACGGCGCCTGGACCGCCGCCGTCGTCATCGGCGGCGACGGCACGCTGCACAGCGCGCTCGGCGCTGTCGCGGCGCACGGCGTGCCGCTGGGGATCGTTCCCGCCGGCTCCGGGAACGACACGGCCCGCGGCTTCGGCGTGCCGCTGGACGCGCCGAAGGCGCTGGAAGCCGCGCTGGCCGGATGCGCGGCTCCGGCCGACATGCTTCGCGCCGGCAGCCGGAACACCGTGACGGCGGTCGCCAGCGGCTTCGACGCGCAGGTCGCAGTGAACGTCAACCGCAGCCGCTACAAGGCCGTCTGCAACGCCCTGCGCGCCGGACGGCTGGCCTATCTCATCGGCGTGCTGCATACGCTCGCGACCTTCAAGCCGTGCCGGGCCCGCGTCGTCTGCGGCGGCGAAGAACGGTTCTTCGAGGACGTCTGGCTCGCCTCGGTCTGCAACCTGCCGTCCTACGGCGGGGGCCTGCGGATTGCGCCGCAGGCCGACAGCGCCGACGGCCTGCTCGACGTCTGCGTCGTGCACGGGATCGGCCGCTGGAAGCTGCTCCGGCTGTTCCCGACGCTGCTCCGCGGCAACCATGTGAAGCTGCCGTATGTAACCATGCTCCGCGGCGCCGAGGCGGAGATCGCCTTCGAGCGGCCGATGCCCGCCATCGGCGACGGGGAGCCGCTGCCCGCAGGGCCCCTCGCCGTACGCTGCGAGCCCGGGGCGCTGCGGGTGCTGTCGCCGCCCGCGGCGCGGGCCGCGTCCGCAACGGACAGCCCCCGCACGCCGGGCTCGGAGAAGCTTCTGCGCCAGCCTGCCGGCTAGAGGGAGTCCCGGCTTAGGAGAATGTCGGCACAGGAGGAAGCGCCTTGCGCGCGTTTCCCGTCCCGGCCCCCATCGCCGGTTCTGCGCACATCAAAATAACCCGCCGGCTTCCGCCGGCGGGTCTCTTCGCTTGTTCATGATTCATAATTAATCTGCAATCAGGACAACGCTCTTCGGTTCAGCTTCTCCATCATCTTCTCGATCGAAGCCGAAGTCTCCTCGTAAGCGAGCTCTTTCTTGCGCTGGTAATCTCCCGAAGGGCGTTCGATCGGCGAGAAGACCAGGGCATTCTTCGGATACCTCGCGCCTTTGACCGCTTCCTTCACATCTCCGTCAATGGACACAAACACCTTGGCTGCCACCCTAGATCACCCCTTCCAGGACCGAGATCGCGAGTTCAAACAACTCGCTGTTTGTATTCATCATACCATCTTCCACGTTTTTGCGGTAGTCCACATAGAATTCGGTATTCCAGCCTTCTCCGCAGGGGAAATGGAACGTCAGGACAAAGCCGCCGCCTTTGAGGCAGACATAGAGACAGTTGTTGTCCTCCCGGAAAAAGATGCTGTCATACCCGTGCTTCTGGGTCAGCACGACATAGGAAGACTCATCGGTCAGCTCGTAATCCTTGGAGGTCGCTTCCCCGGCCGATTCTACGAAGGCCATCCGGCCGTCTGCGTACCGGTACACCGTGACGGCGGTACAGTCGCGGAAGCGTCCGATCTCGCGCTTGACATAGCCGAAATCATTCACAATCAGGTTGCCCCGGGCGGACCGCTTCAATTCGCCCAGCAGCGCCTTCAGGTTCCCGGACCGGTCGAGCTTCAGATAAGGAAGGATGCGGGAGGTGAAGCCTTTGTAATGCCTCAGCTCTCGGGTCTGGGCCAGACTCGTTTCAATATCCTTCTTGTTTCTTAACATCTCTACGCCGTTGCGAAACATATCGCTCAGCAGCGAATCCCACGGAATCTGCACGCCGGGCGTCAGATTCTCGACGAAGATCTTCTCTTCGTTCATGATTTCATGCAGGAAGACCCAGACGTAGGGTTCCACATGGCTGAGCGATGGGCCGATCCGGTCCTGATGAAGCTTCAGATTCGCGATCATGTCCTGCGGAGACGGCCGGCCCGCTCCCCGGTCCCGGCATTCCCGGATATATCCGGACAGGATCGATTTGACGGTCCGCAGATACTCCGACTTGACGTCCACTTCGACGAATACCAGGATCGGCTTGCCGTCCTCCAGCGCCTGCTCGAACTCCAGATGGGTCACCGAGCGCCCGTGTTCCGTCACCGAGCCGGCATAGTAGCCGACGAACAGAACAAAGACGTCGCATTCCGTTACCATCCGGAGACATTTGGTTATGGAATCCTCTCCGTTCTGCCAGGCGCCGAAGTTCTTCTCGTACATCAGGGCTTCATGGCCCAGCGCGTTGATTCGCTCGAAGCTGTCGGCTCTGAGTCCCGCGAAGGACGCCTGAGAAGCCGAGCTCAGAAAAATCCGTGTTTTTGGCAACCGACATTCCCCTCTTTAACCGGAATCCCCAACTCTTGCTCCATAAATTGTATAATATTCCGGCCTTCTTTAGAAGGACCGGATGCCGGAATTCCGGAAATCCGGGCAGCGCAAACAGCCGCGCATGCTGTGCGGACGAGGGCCGTGAAGCCCTCTGTCCCCTGCGCGGCTGTCCCGCCGGTTCCGCCAGCGGTTGGCGGGCGGTTGTTGTCTTAAGACTCGTCCGCAAAGACGATCTGGCCGTCCGCAAGCGAAGCAATCCGTACCAGCGAATCCACGCGGTACCCGGCTTCCTGCAGCCGGCTCCCGCCGGGCTGAAACGCTTTTTCGATCACGATGCCGATGCCTGCGACGCTTGCGCCTGCCTGCTCGACGATCCGGGCCAGGCCGAAGGCGGCCTCGCCGTTCGCAAGGAAGTCATCCACAATCAGCACCCGTTCGCCCGGTGCAATGAACTTGCGGGATACCGTAATATCGCTGGTCACCCGTTTCGTGAAGGAATAGACCTGCTCGACGTAGATATCTTCGGTCAGCGTCAGCGATTTCTGCTTGCGGGCAAAAATCAGCGGCACCCCGAGCTCCAGCGCCGTCATAATGCCGGGGGCGATGCCCGACGACTCGATCGTCAGCACCTTCGTTATCCCTTCCCCCTCGAAGCGGCGGCTGAATTCCCGCCCGACCTCGCGCATCAGCACCGGGTCCATTTGGTGGTTCAGAAAGGAATCCACCTTCAGCACGCCCGAAGGCAGCACAATACCTTCCTGGATCACCTTGTCCCGCAGCAGCCGCATGTGCAGCGCCTCCTTCTTGTTGCGCCCGGCTGCCGCGCTAGAGTCCGGTCGGACGCTTCGGCAGCAGCTGGCCGATAATCTGTTTCAGTTCCTGGTCTTCCCCGGAATCCGGCTTGCCGGTATCCAGATCCGTTATCCGGATCTGCGAATACCCGGCGTTCGGGCTGACCGGCTCGAAGATCAGACGCTCGCGATCCGCCAGCCTCACGTCGAACTTCATGTCCTTGAACATGTCGATCAGCTGCTGCTCCTGAGGCGCCTCGCCCTCGCCCAGATAGATCAGACCGCGAAGCGGTTTCGGGCCTTCCGGATGCATGACTTCAAAATGAACGATACATTCCATCTCTGTCTCACCTCCCGCCCTCGTGATGGCGGCCTTGGACGCGCCGCTATTGATCTCCGCCGATATAAGGCTCGGCGATGCTCCGGTACCTGGGGCCGTAACGCTCTTCAAGCTCCGCCCCCATATCCTGCTGCAATCCGAACAGGACCAATTCCTGCATGAAGTGGCTCAGCAGCAGCTCCACGAGCACGCGGTGCTCGGTGACCACCGCCTGGGCCGAACCGTCTTCCTGGCGCATGCCGAGCATGCACCAGCTCCGGTCGATGACGAACGAGAAGCGCCGTCCGGGGCCGGCTCCCTCCGCTCCATACCCGCCGCCAAGAGGCGGCCAGACGGGAAGGGCGGCGGGCGCTGCGGCTTCGCCGCCGATCGCCCACAGCAGCCGGACGCCGCGCTCTTCCGCGCGTTCCAGCTCGCCCCGCAGCAGCGCAGCTTCCTCGCGCCATACATCGACCACGATTTCCTGCACAGCGCCGTCCAGACGGCGGACCAGCGTATCCAGCACATTCCGCTCGCCTTCTACGTTGTAGAACGTGCGGGCGTCGGGACCGCCGCGCGGCATCTCGCTCTCCACGTAACGCAGCGACGCTTCCACCCGTCCGGAGATCATGCGCGACAGCTCGCCGGGCTCCAGCACGCTGTAGCGGGACGGCTCCCCGTCTCCGCAGCGGAGATATCCCTGCTGGGTCAGACGCTGCAGGGCCGCATAGACGTTCGAGCGCGACAGGCCGAGCCGCTTGGCGACTTCATAGCCCGAAGAAGGGCCGATGGCCGCCAGCTCGACCATGATTTTCGATTCCATCTCCGTGAAGCCGAGACTGCGCAAGTGCTGCAACAATTGATCCATCTAGATCTGCTCCGAGCCGCAGCGCGGGCACCACATGGAGCCTTTGGGAAGGTCGGCGCGGCAGATCTGGCATTTCACCATATCCCGGCCCGCCGGCTCTCCGTCATCGTCCGCTTCCGTGTAGCCGCCGCCGCTCTTCCATTCGCGGATACGGCGGTCCAGTTCCAGTTGGCGCTCCCGCTCGCGCTCCAGTTCCTCGGCCAGCCGGCGCTCCCGCTCGTCGCCGCCCTCATGCAGGGCGTAATCCTCGAAGTCCGGCTGTTCGCCGTAAGCCTCATCGCCGTATGCCTCGTCCCCGTAGTCGTCCGTCCCCCGTTCCTGCGGGGCCGGCGCCTCCTTGCGGATAACGGGCAGATCGTCGGCATGCAGCACGCGTCCCTCTTCGGGAATTACAGCCGCATCCCGCCCGGCCGCAGCGGAGCCCCCTCCCGCCGGATACTCCGGCGCTTCGGGAGCCGGCGCAGGGGCCGCGCTCTCCAGCTTGCGTCCGCACTGCGGACAGAAACGGGCGTCCATGGAAGCCACATATCCGCAGGCGCAAAGCCGTTCATTCTTCAATTCCGCAATCCGCACGCGCAGATCGTCGATCTTCTCCTGATGCTTGGAGCACGTCCGGGCCAGTTCGGTCATCCGGCCCTCCGCCAGCGTCAGATCGCGGCCGCGGTACCCTTCATAGAATATCCGCCCCATCCGCAAAAATTCCATATCCATCTCTCGTTCGATCTCGGCGATCCGGCTGTTCAGCTTGCCGATCTCGACGGAGTTCGTTGCTTTCTCGCTTACCCGGTTGGCTCCGTCCTTTAAGCGCTGCAATAGATTCATTGTCCGTTCCTCCTTCTCCCCAATGAGCCAAACTTGACTCTATCATACCAAAACTGACGGGCAGATTCATTATCGGAGCGAATCAGGCTATTTTTTGCAGAGCGGTCTGCCGATAAGGTACAATGAAGAAGCCAAATACAAGGATCAGGAGAACCAACGTGGACGAACAGGAGAGCAGACATCTGGCCTTAAGCCAGCTTCAGCATCATGTCCAGGATTTCCGGCATTGGGAATGGGACGAAGCCGTTACCCGGGAGATGGAGGAGTTCAAGCGTCTTCCCGCCCTGTACCGCCTGGCGCTGAACGAGCTGCAGAACAAGATTGAGGCCATCAAGACCGAATGGCAGATGCGCGACGGCTACAGCCCGATTGAACATGTGAAATCCCGGATCAAGGAGCCCAAGAGCATTCTGCGCAAAATGGAGCGGAAGGGCTGCGAATTCAGCCTGAGCCGCATGGAGGACGTCATTCACGATATCGCAGGCATGCGGATCGTGTGCGCATTCGTTAAGGATATCTACCGGATCGCCGACCATCTCGGCTCCCGGGAAGACCTGCGCGTGCTGGAGATCAAGGATTATATCGCCCGCCCCAAGCCCAACGGCTACCAGAGTCTTCATCTGATTGTCGCCGTTCCGCTGATTCTGCTGGAAGGCACGCGGTGGGTGAAGGCCGAGATTCAGCTTCGAACGCTGGCCATGGATTTCTGGGCCAGCATGGAGCATATTCTGTACTACAAATACGACAAGCAGCTTCCCGCCCATGTCGCCGACGAGCTGCGGGAAGCCGCCCGGGCCGCCGACGAGCTGGATCAGAAGATGCTCCGGCTCCGCCGCGAAATTCTGGAGCTGGCTGCGGCGGAGAGCGAATCCGGCCCTTCCGCTTCTTCCGGGGACCCGGCCGATTGACCGGAGCGGTGCTTGCGTCCGTCGCGCGTGCGCCGTGCGTCTGACGCATCCGCACTCACGGGCGGTATACCTTATGTAATAACCGAAAGAGCCTCTCCATGAAGCCCGAAGGGCGGATGGAGAGGCTCTTGTTCTGCTGCCCCGGCCGACGACGGAACGGCGGACCGGCGCTTTCTTGGCTATTTCGGCAGCCGTTTGGCCCGCTCGGCGGCGGCCTCGGCCACCGCCTTCACAATCCGCGACAGCCCTTCTTCCACGCCCGGCGCGCCGGGCAGCAGCGCCGCCCAGGCCCCGGATGGCGGCGCCACCTCGGGATCGGCCGGGAAAGGCCGGCTGCGAACCTCCCGGAACTGCGGTCCCGGCTGGTGCAGCATCCCTTCCGCCGCCGCTTCCGACAGCCACTCGCCGGCCTGATCGCCCGGCCCGCGCCGCTCCAGGCGCGCAAGCTCGGCGGCCAGCCCTCCGGCCGCCGCGCCCTTGCTCCCCGCGCCGGCTTCGGCCGCAGCTGGCGCGGCGGCGGCCCAGGCGCCGAAGACGCCGCCCAGCAGCTCCCGCTTCGGCAGTCCGCGGAGCGCCAGCGCCAGATGCGGGCGGCTCTCCAGCAGCCGGACGAGCTGCCCGGCGGTCGGCGCGCCCTCGGACGCTGCGGCTTCAAGCCGCCCTTCCCAGGCGGCCAGCTCCCCTTCGTCCGGCAGCAGGCCCTCTTCGCGCAGCCAATCGGGAATTCGGCCGCGCATCAGGCCGTACAGCTCGCCGGGGCGGCTGCCCAGCCGTTCGGCCGCTGCGCGCAGGCGCGCCGGACTCCAGACGGCCGCCTCCAGCGACAGCTCGCCGGACGTGCCCGTTCCGGCCCCTGCGCCCAGCCGAAGCCGGCCGGGGACGGCGTCGACCGTCATTGTTCCCCTTGCATTCACAGGCTTCAGCCCCTCCGTCCGGACGGAATGCTTCACATCCAGTCCTGATTTTGCAGTTCGATCAATTCTTTGAGTTCCCGGTTCGACATTTCGGTCAGCCAGGCTTCGCCGGAGCCGACGACCTGCTCGGAGAGGCTCTTCTTGCGCTCGATCAGCTCGTCGATCCGCTCTTCCAGCGTCCCCTGGCAGATCAGCTTGTGCACCTGCACGTTCCGAATCTGTCCGATGCGGAAGGCTCGGTCTGTCGCCTGGTTCTCCACC
The DNA here is from genome assembly GCF_031470375.1 of Paenibacillus glufosinatiresistens. NCBI lineage: Bacteria > Bacillati > Bacillota > Bacilli > Caryophanales > Paenibacillaceae > Paenibacillus > Paenibacillus glufosinatiresistens. Next base: position 177,943 of record NZ_JAVFHT010000004.1, on the reverse strand, counting down.
GCCGGATTCCACCACCGGTCGTAGTGGATGACGTGGTTCGCCCGCGTCAGGTTAAGCCCGACGCCGCCCGCCTTCAGGGAGAGCACGAAGAACGCCGAGCCTTCGCCGTCCTGGAAGGAGCGCACCATTTCATCCCGCTCCCGCTTCGGCACGCCGCCGTGCAGGAAGAGCGGCGCGCGGCCGTACCGGCGCGCCAGCCGGCTGACCAGCAGCTGGCCCATCTCCACATACTGAGTGAAGATGAGCGCCGACTCGCCCAGCTCGGCAATGCTGTCGAGCACGCCGTACATCGCCTCCAGCTTGCCGGACTGCTCCTGCCGGGCAAGCCGCGTCTCCTCCTTGCGGTAGAGAAGCGGATGGTCGCAGATCTGCTTCAGCTTCGTCAGCGAAGAGAGGACCAGACCGCGGCGGGCCATGCCCGTGCTGTCCTCCAGCGAACCCATCATCTCGTCCACGACGCCCTGGTACATCAGCGCCTGCGTCTCGGTCAGCGGACAATACGATTTGATCTCCAGCTTCTCCGGCAGATCCTTCGAGATGTCCGGGTCGCTCTTGAGCCGGCGCAGCAGGAAGGGGGATACGAGCTTGCTCAGTTCTTTCAGCCTGCCGTTCTCCCCGCTCCCGTACCGCTGGCGAAAAGCATGGAACGTGCCCAGATAGCCGGGATTCAGGAAGTGGAAGATCGACCACAGCTCGCCGAGCCGGTTCTCGACCGGCGTGCCGGTCATCGCGATCCGGTGGGGCGCCGACAGCTTCATCACGCTCTGCGCCTGCTTCGTCCGGTAGTTCTTGATATACTGCGCCTCGTCCAGCACCACCGTTGACCAGATAATCCCCGCCAGATCGCCGCTGTCCCGGCCCGCCAGATGGTAGGTTGTCAGCACGATATCCCTGGCTGCGGCTTCCCGGCGGAACTCCTCGCCGCGCAGCCGGCGCACGCCGTGGTGGATATGAATGCTGAGCGACGGGGCGAATCGTTGCAGCTCGCGCTGCCAGTTGCCCAGAAGCGAAGTCGGGCACAGAATCAGCACCGGGCCCTTGTCTTCGGCCGCAGGTCCCCGGGAGGCCCGGTCGAGCAGGCAGGCGATGACCTGAATCGTTTTGCCGAGGCCCATATCGTCTGCCAGACAGACCCCGAAGCCCATATCGGTCATCGCCGACAACCACTGGAAGCCGCGCTCCTGATAAGGGCGCAGCGTGCCGTGCAGGCTGCCCGGCGCGAGCAGGGCCGGCATTTCCCGGCGAAGCTCGCCCCGCATCAGCGAGGCGAGCAGGCCCGTCGTCTCCATGCCGGCGACGGCAACGCCCTTCCACAGCCGGTCTTCGCTGTCCTCGGCCGACAAGCGCATCCATTCCGCCGCCGTCATTTCGCCGTTCTCGTGGCGCTTCATGTAGCGCAGCACCTGGCGGATCTCGCGCGGGTCCACCTCGACCCACTCTCCCCGGAAGCGGACGAACGGAACGCCCGCTTCCAGCAGCTCGTTCAGCTCCTCCGCGCTGATCGCCGTGTCGCCGAGCGAAGCCTCGATCCGGAAGCGAACGAGCTCTTCCAGCCCGAGCGAGAGCGCCCGGGCCTCCTCGCCGGCCGGCTCCGGCGGCTGCATGTTCAGCTTCAGGCCGATCCGCCGCCGCCCTTCCCGGCTCCAGCGGGACGGAAGCTGCACGGTAATCCGGCGTTCGGACAGCCGCGGCACCGCCTCTTTCAGAAAGACGTACAGCCGTTCAGGCGTCAGTTCGGCGCCCGTCGGAGCCGGATCCTCGAGCGCGCGGGCGATGTCGGCCGACAGCTCCGCCGCTTCGCCCAGCCCGTTCAGAAGCTGCTCCTGAATGTTGCGGTACTTGCGGCCCCACAGAGTGAAGTCCCGTTCGGCGCTGTTCCAGATGGCCGCCGCCGGCAGCCAGAAGCCCTGTTCCTCGCGGCTCTCGGCCCAGAATGACAGCCGCCAGCTGCCCTCTTCGCTGCCGGGCGGTTCAAGCCGCAGTCCCGCGGAGAGCGTTCCGCCGGAAGGCTCTCCGGCCCCTTCCACCCGGGGAATGCCGTCTTCCGCCGCCAGTCCCACCGTCTCCAGCAGGTCGGCGACCTCGGCCGCCGTCCCCTGCACGGGAATGTCGCGGCTGCCGGTCAGCAGACTGTTCCACCACAGCTCCGCGAGCGGCGAACGGCCCCGCCGGTAATCCGCCCGGTAAGGGGCCAGCTGGCCTTCCATGCCGGCGACAACCCGCTTTACCTCGGACTGGATGACCGCTTGCAGGAAGGAATAGAGCACCGAAGCCGCCGCCTCTTCGCGGACGAACGTCCCTTCTCCCGGTGCGGCATCCGTGCCGAGCCCGATCGCCGGCATGGACGCGGCCAGCTGCAGAAAGGCTTCCCGCTGCTCGCCGGTGCGCAGCACGGGAATCCAGCTGGCCCCGGCGGCCTGCTCGCCGCCTCTCCGGCGCGTCGAAGCCGCGCCGGGAGGCTGCGCTCCCGGGCCGAAGCCGCCCGTTCCGAGCAGCTCCAGCGCGAAGCGGGCCGCCGCCGCCCAGTAGGCGAGCTCGCCGCCCGGCTCGATACCCGCGCGCAGCGGAACGGATTCGTCCCAGGACAGGAGAAGCTCGAACGCCTCGCGCGGCTGCAGCGCCAAGCCCTCCAGTGTGCGGCCCGGCAGTGAGCGTCTGCCGCTTCTGCCCTCGGCGCGCGCGCCCGGCACCTTTACTTCGGCCAGACGCAGAGCGGCCCCTGCAAAGGGGCGCTGCCCCGCGCCGAACTCCAGCCTTTTGACCGCGCCGGTCCAGGCATCCACTTTCGGTTCCGAGGTCTCTCCGGAGAAGCAGAACCACACATCTCCCAACCACACTGCATACAGGTGCTTCGTCATCGTAATCTCCCGTCTTCTCTAGCCGTGCCCAGCCGAATATCCTTCAATCGCATTCATCCACCATCTTATACGAAAATCGTCTTTTTTAAAAACCCCTCATGAACTTTCGGACCCCGCGAAGGACCGAAAGCCTGTATAAAAAAGGATGACCATCCGGTCATTTTTGCCGCCAGCGGGTATAGAATGATAGAAACTTTTTGAAAGGAGGCCGCAGACCATGAATACCGCTCCGCAGCACATGTCCCGCAATTCGTCCTACAAATGGTGGAATCTGCTGTTCTATCTGGGCGTATTGACCGTCAATATTCTGTCCGTCGCCCTTCCGCTCGGAGGCCGCACCACCGGCGAAATCTCCGACCGGTACTACACGCTGGTCACTCCGGCCGGATATGCTTTCTCCATCTGGAGCGTGATCTACCTCCTGCTTGGAGGCTTCGTTCTGTACGCCTTCCGTCCCGCGGAGGGAAGGCCCTCTCCCGCCGAGCGGATCGGCGGCTGGTTCATCGCAAGCTGCGCCTTCAACATGACCTGGCTGCTGCTCTGGCATGCGCTCAAGATCGAACTTGCCTGGATCGCTATTGTCCTGCTGCTCGTCTCCCTGATTGTGATCTATAACAAGACCCGGGTTATTGAATACCCGACCGCCGGAGAGCGCTGGCTGGTCAAGCTGCCGTTCAGCATCTATCTGGGCTGGCTGTGCGTCGCGACGATTGTCAACACAGCGGTTGTTCTGGAGAAGAACGGGTGGAGCGGCTGGGGGCAGCCGGACAGCTTCTGGGCCGCTGCCGTACTGACCGCAGGCGCCCTGCTGGCGGCCTATATCGCCTGGACCCGGAGCGATGCGGTGCTGCCCCTTGTCTTTGTCTGGGCCTACATCGCCATTGGATTGGAGCATGATGACGTCCGGGCGGTCTATCTGACCGCTTGGATTGCCGCCGGAGTCCTGCTCGCCCTATCTGCCTGGGTGTTCTTCCGGCGGGGCCGGGATGGCCGTTACCGGATTTAGCTGCGGCTCTTCAGAAGCGAAAGCCCGGGGCGCAATTCATGCGCCTCGGGCTCTCATGTTCAATCTCCGGTTGTCCGCTTTCGGTTGCCCGCCTTCTTCAAAATCCGATTGCCGGCAGGGCGGCTGCCGCAAACGTATCCCTATGCCTCCGATTTACTTCGCCCGGGCCACGGCCTCGATCTCCAGCAGTCCGTCCTTTGGCAGCCGGGCGACCTCCACGGCGCTGCGCGCCGGGTACGGCTCGCTGAAGAAGCTGCTGTACACCGCGTTCACTGCCGCAAAGTCGTTCATATCCTTGAGGAAGACCGTCGTCTTCACGACCTGGTCGAGCGATGCGCCGGCTTCCTCCAGAATGGCCTTCAGATTATTCAGCGACTGGCGGGCCTGCGCTTCGACACCCTCGGCGAGTTCCCCGGTAGCCGGATCAAGACCTAACTGGCCCGAGGTGTAGACCCAATGCCCTGCAATTACCGCCTGGCTGTAAGGCCCGATTGCTCCCGGGGCCTGCTTCGTTGCTACCTGTTTCTTGCTCACTGTCCATCTCTCCTTCTCATCAGCGCCTGGCTGGAATGGTCCCATTGTACGACGGCTCTCCAATGCGGCGCAATCCGGCCCTTCATCTTCCTGCCGGTTCCTGCCGGCTTCCCAGCACCTGAATGACATCATTGGTGTAAATATGGGAGCCGTGCGCCCCGGACTCTGCGACAGCCGCCATCGCCCGGGCCACCGTATCTCCGGTTACGGCCCGGTAGACGGCCGCGCGGCCCACCATCAGACCGCCGAACGCTCGCATGGCGGCTCCTGCCAGCCGTTCGCCGAACCGGAACTCCTCGCGGGTTCCAAGCAGCAGCGACGGCCGGAACAGGTGAATGCCGGGAATTCCCGAGCCCAGCACGCCTTCTTCCATCCGGCCTTTGGTCCGGAGGTAGAAGTTCTTGGAATGCGCATGCGCTCCCAGCGACGATATGGCCAGGTATTGGCCAACTCCGGCCTGCCGGGCCAGTCTCGCGGCCGCAAGCGGATAATGAAGGTCCACTTTCTCAAAAGCCGGCTGCGATCCCGCCTTCTTAATTGTTGTTCCCAGGCAGCTGAAGACCGCATCCACGCCTTCGAACAGAGCCGTCTGAAGGTCGAGTCTGTCCCAATCGACCGGGTACTCGGTCAGCTTGTCATGCTGCAGCCCCGTGCTGCGGCGAACCAGCACCCGCACCTCGCCCCAGCTCTCCCGAAGCAGCAGCTCCTTCGTCAAGGCCCGGCCTACGAGGCCGGTGGCTCCCAGCACCAATGCGGTTCTGGCCATTGGCCCTTCCTCCTCTCTATATTCCGCCGCAGCCGGCCTAGCGCTCTCTCAGAAGCACCCGGCGGCCGACGGCGGCCATGAGCACAATCATGAATCCTCCGACCACAAGCTGCATGCCGTAGACTTGGGTCCAATGCGGCCAATCCTTGATCCATTCGTAGATCTGCCCGCCGACAAGCGGCCCGAAGAACGCTGCCAGACCGGTCAGAGAAGAGTAGACGGCCATGTACATCGGCCGCTCCTTCTTCGGCGTATCCCCGATCATATAGTTGAAGGCGAGCTGGTTGAAGCCGCCGATGCCGATCCCATAGATCATATGCGCCGCCAGAAGCACGGCCAGCATCGGCAGCGCGGACAGCAGCCCCCAGGTCAGCGAGGACAGGGCGATGACCGGCAGCGTCCAGAAGAGCAGCTTCTTATTGCTGTGCCGGGCATTCAGATTCCCCCAGAAGTAGAAGCCCGCCATCATGCAGACGGTCTGGGTGACATTCAGCAGAGACAGCGTCTTGTAGTTGATGTCCAGCAGTTCGAGCATGACATAGGAGTAGAGTGGAATGACCAGATTCTGCAGCAGCAGCCATGCCGCCAGGAACAGGGTGGAACGCATGAAGCCGGCGTCGTTCAGCGGTTTTTTGAACATCGGCCAGAAGCGGTTCTCCTCCGACTTCTCGAATTCCACATCCGGGTAGAAGAAGAAGATGACCACATTCGACAGCGCAAAGACCCAGACCACGATATACAGAATCAGAAACCCGTGCCCGCCCGGATAGCGGTCGAGCAGGATGCCGCCTCCGAACATCGCCAGGCTCCCCAGCGCGTTCAGAAGCGTATTGCGGATGCCGAAATAACGTCCGCGCACGCGCGCCGGGACAAGGTCTCCGATGACGGAACTCCAGAGTACTCCGCCTGCCGTTCCGAAGAACGCTGCAACCGAATACAGAAGAATAAAGGCGGCAACCCAATAGGACTGAGGAAGAAGAAGCGGGATCAGTCCGGTGGATATCCAGAGAACCCGATGCAGACCGATAAAGGTGACGAGCGCCCATTTGCGGCTCGGCAGCTTCTGGATGAAGAAGGCGACGGCGATCTGGCCGATATTCGCCAGTGTCGTAATTGCCAGCACGAAGCCGATTTGGCCGGATGTCGCCCCGAGATAGAGCAGAAAGCCGGTCAGAAACTGACCCTGAAGCAGCACCTGGAAGATCGTGGAGGGAACTCCCTCCCAGGTAGCCATGTATAAATTTTTGCGGTGAACGGAGGGTCCCTTTCTGGCGGGAACAGGATTCCCGGACCGGCCGAGCTTGATATTCATGGTGTCTTGACACTCCTTTGACGCGGACGTATGGCCTCATTCTACCCGACCGTCGCAGGGCGTCAATACGAGAGAATTCCAAAAACGTTTGGAGGTTTATCTTCCTCCCGGAGAAATCGGCAAATACAGGGAGAACGTGCTGCCCTTGCCCTCCTCGCTGTTCAGTACAATAAACCCGCCCAGCAGGCGAGCCAGGTCCCGGCTGATTGACAGTCCCAGACCCGTACCGCCGTACTGGCGGCTGATCGTGCCGTCGGCTTGCTGGAACGCCTCAAATATGCGGACATGCTTGTTCTTCGCTATTCCGATTCCGGTATCCCGGACATCGAAGGCGATCCATTCCGTCTCCCGCTTGCCGTCCCGGCGGCGTTCGGTTCTGATCGTCAGGCTGACTCCGCCGCTGTGGGTGAACTTGAAGGCATTGGAGAGCAGGTTCCGGAGAATCTGCTGGATGCGCTGGGGATCGGAGACGATAAAGTCAGGCAGGCCCTCCTGCTCTACCAGTTCGAACTGAAGGCCCTTCTGCCGGGCGATAACATCGAATTGCTGCCAGACAAGAACCGGAATCTCACTGACGCTGATAATTTCATTGGCGACTTCCAGCTTGCCCGCCTCAACTTTGGAGAGATCAAGAATATCATTGATAAGCAGCAGCAGATCCTGGCCCGAACGGTGAATGATGGAGCCGTAGACCGAAATCTCTTCCCCGGTCAGCGAACCTTCATGCTCCTCGACCATCTGCGAGAGATTGATGATGCTGTTGAGCGGGGTGCGCAGCTCGTGCGACATATTGGCCAGAAATTCCGATTTATACTGGGAGGCAATCATCAGCTGCTTGGCCCGCTCCTCCAGAACGATCTTGTTCTTGTGCAGCTCTTCCGTCTGTTCGGAGAGCAGACGGTTGGCCTGCTGGATCTGCTGCGAACGCATATGCTCCAGATGGAAGTCCCGGGCGATAAGGCCGAACAGGATACTGAGCACAACACCGCCAGGCAGCGTAGCCGGCATAATATCGGTCATATATCGGCCGAAAGGGATCACGCCGAAGACCGCGATGTTCACCGTGTTCAGGATATTGATGACGAGAATGACAATCAAGCCCTTCACAAGGACCGAAGTCCGGGAACGCCGGAGCCAGGGAGTCATTGCCGCAGCCGCCAGCCCCAAGAGAGAAAGGTTGAGCACCCCGACATAAGCGGCGGGGGTGAGCCCGAAGGTAAGGCGCATCAGTCCGGTGCCGATACCGATCACAATCAGCAGAAGCGGCTGCGGATAGGCTACGGCGGAGATGATAAGCGGCACGATGCGCAGATCAAAGATGACGTTCTCGTCGAGCTTGTATCCGAAGAACGAGCTCGTCCATCCGGCAAAGATGGCGATAAGCACCCAGCCCGCCGTCTTCAGGTGAACCGGAGCTCTGCCGAGCACATGTTTATAAATCACATTGCCTATGTATGCTACGGTAATCAGAACCGCCGTATTAATTAGAAATACCTTGATATATTCCATGGGTTCACTCCTGCCGGTTCCTCCATATTTATACAGCCTATTCATATCCAGTATTTATCTTATCATAGGCCGGAAGATTAAGCATGGGAACAGAAGGTTCTCCGGCCAAAAGAAAAAGAAGCGCAAATCAGGCTCGATTTGCGCTTCTTCCCGTGAACATCAGCCACGGCTTGAACGGATTCAGCCGCATTCGCCGCTGCACTGCGCTTCCGGAAGAACCGGCTGCCGGAAGGACTTCGTAGAGAGAGGCGGCGTCCACCGCATGTTCAGGCTCCGTCTCTACCCCTGTCTCGGGGAGTATATAATACCGGGTATGATACGTCGAGATCAGGTCTCCCTGCTGCGTCATTACCCGGTCTCCTTGAATTTCAAGGATTCTGCCCGATATAACGTGCGATCGGTACATGGACATCGCCTCTTCATTTAGACATTTAGATATGAAAGAATCCATCCGGCCGGGCCGGCCTGATTCATGAAGATCCGGTTAATCGCGATAGGAACGTCCCCAGGAAGTATATTCTTCTTCCGCAGCTTCTTTAGTGTGTCCGTAACGTTCTTGAAGCTTGCCGACCAGCTTGTCCTTCTCGCCGTCAATGACATCGAGATCGTCATCGGTCAGTTTGCCCCACTGCTTCTTAGCTTCGCCCTTCAGCTGATTCCATTTTCCTTTGAATACATGGCTGTCCATTTCGATCACTCCTTCAGTTGATGTCGATCATACCTAACATTACCCGTCCCCCTCTGGAGTGAATCCGCGTTGAAAAGAGAGACGATGCTGAAATAAGTCGCATTTTGTCACATAATCATGGAGGAAGAGCATTCTATTTTCATTAAAAATTTGATATAATTCAAGATGCGAATCGGGAAGTTGCGGGGATATGTGATAATATTCACATGATTTCTTTTGTCAAGATGTTAAAGTACCATCGGGCCTCAAAGCTATTTCTTAAAATTTGGGTAATATTAGGGTGACATGATTCGGCAATTCGTCGAATTAAGGCCATTAGCCCTAGATTCAAAGTGACAAAAATCATTTATAAAGTGATTAATATCACTTCCATTTGTTATTAAAATGTTTTACATTTTAATATATATATTTTAAACTAATCTTTTGGAGGTCATCAAATCATGAAAAAAGTAACAGCAGTAGCTACAAGCGCTCTTCTTCTCGGTCTGCTCGCCGCAGGTTGCGGCAACAATAACGACAACAACAACGCTGCCAGCTCGGCCGCTCCGACAACCGCTCCTGCGGCTTCCGTAGCTCCGGCTTCCGCCGCACCGGCCGCATCGACGGCTCCTGCCGCTTCCGTAGCGCCTGCCGGCGAGTACAAAGACGGCACTTATGAAGCTACCGGCGAAATGGACGCTGAATCCGGCTGGGCCGACAAAGCAGTGGTAACCGTTACCAACGGCCAGATTTCGGCTGTGAAGTTCACAGGCGTTGACAAAGACGGCAACGACAAGCAGGAATTCTCCAAGGCCGGCAAGTACGGCATGAAGGAGAAGAATCCTAAGGCACAGGGCGAATGGCATGAAGAAATCGCCAAGGCTGAAGAATACTACATGGCCAACCTGGGCAAAGCCCCTACTTTTGACGCTGAAGGCAAGACAGACGCTATCTCCGGCGTATCCATCCATGTAGGCAACTTCTGGACGCTGGCTGACAAAGCCCTCGAAAGCGCCAAACAGTAATTCCCGGTTCCATCACTCGCACACTCGCAGGCTAATCCGATGAACGAGGTGAATTTCAGTTGAAGAGAATAGTTGTTTTGGGCGGCGGTTACGGCGGCGTGCTGACGGCCAAGAAACTGGCAAAGAAATTAAAGAACAACCCAGATGTACAAATCACACTGATTGACCGGAATCCCTACCACACGCTTCTGACCGAACTGCATGAGGTTTCCGCCAGCCGCGCTCCGGAAGATTCCATCAAGATTGACCTGAAGAAGATATTCGCCGGTCTCAAGGTTGATGTCGTCCTCGACGAGATCTCCAACATTGACTTCAAAGGCAAGAGCCTGAAGTCGGACAAAGCGACCTATGAATACGACTATCTGGTCATCGGTACAGGCAGCAAGCCGACGTACTTCGGAATCCCGGGTGCCGAAGAAAACACGTTCTCCTTCTGGTCCTACGACGATGCCGTCGCTCTGAAACGCCAGATCCGCGACATGTTCACCGCTGGCGCCAAGGAGAAGAATGCGGCGGTTCGCCGTTCGATGCTCACCTTCGTTATCATCGGCGCAGGCTTTACCGGCGTGGAGCTGGTTGGCGAAATGGCCGAGTACCGTGATGAACTGTGCAAGGAATTCTACATTGATCCGTCCGAAGTACGGCTGATCGTCGCCGATATGGCGCCGAAGATCCTGCCGATTCTGCCTGACAAGCTGATTCAGAAGGCCGAACAGCACCTCCGCAAGCTGAACGTCGAGATCGTTACCGGCGCGAAGATTACGGAAGTCGGCAAGGGCTCGGTTGCTCTCGGCGAGAAGAACCTCGTCAGCGCCAACACGATCGTATGGACAGCAGGTGTCGAAGGCTCCGAGCTGGTCGGCACGCTGGATGATATCCAGCAGCAGGGCCGCAAGCGCATCGTTACAGACGCGCATCTCGAGAGCGTCGATCACAAGAACGTCTATGTAGTCGGCGACAACATCTTCTACATTCCGGAAGGCGAGCAGCGTCCGGTGCCGCAGATGGTTGAGAATGCCGAACTGGCGGCTCCGGTGATCGCCAACAACATTGTTGCCGATATGAACGGAACGCCGAAGAAGGCCTACAAACCGGCTTTCCACGGAACCATGGTTTCGATCGGAAGCCGCTACGGCGTAGCCAATGTCGGTCTTCCGAACAAAATGTTCATGCTGACCGGCTTCATGGCCATGTTCGCCAAGCACATGATCAATATTTATTACCTGTCCGGCGTCGTTGGCTTCAACAAGGTCTGGACCTACATGATGCACGAGTTCTTCCATGTGGAGAACCGCAGAAGCTTCGTTGGCGGACACTTCTCCAAGCGTTCCCCGAACTTCTGGCTGGTGCCCCTCCGCATTCTGCTCGGCAGCATGTGGCTCTATGAAGGGATCGACAAGCTGAAGAAGATTATCGACCAGGGCTGGCACAAGATCTTCCTGATCCCCGCCGCTCCGTACCTGAAGGACGCTACTTCGGCGGCCAGCCAGGCGGTTGATAATGTCAAGGATACGGTCGACGCCCAATCGGCGGCATCCACGGTACAGTCGGCTTCCGAAGCCGTCTCCGCGCTGCCGGTTCCAAAGTTCATCTACAACATTACGAACTGGTTCATGGATCTGATGTTCTACAAGCCGGACGGCAACTACACGTTCCTGGCCAAATGGTTCCAGCTCGGCATGGTCTGCGCCGAGATTGTACTTGGCGTTATGCTGATCGTCGGTCTGTTCACCGCCCTGTCCTCGATCGCTACGATCGGAATGGCGGTTATGATCTGGACGACCAAAATGGCATCCACGGAAATGCTCTGGTACGTGGGCGCCGCCATCGCCTGCATCGGCGGTTCGGGCAGCGTCTTCGGTCTGGACTACTACGTATTGCCTTGGCTCAAGAAGCGGTGGAAACGCCTGCCTATTGTACGTCGCTGGTATCTGTATACGGACTGATCCCGTTCATTATTAGTTCTCATATGCATCATCATCAGAGTAATGTGTCCTTAGAGGCACATTACTCTGCTTATTTCAGCCCCTTTTTTTGTCCGCTCCTTCCGAGGTCCCGGAGAATGCGACCTTTGAAGCGCGGCTTCGTAAAATACGGTAACAAGATTATGACAAGCGGTTTTGTGGGGATGGACAGGGACGACGCTGCTTCCGCAAAACCGAAGGTAAGGAGAGATTCTCTATGCACCAAAAGCTTATGGAAGATACATTCCGGCGTCTTCAGGACGAACTGTCCCCTGTCGCCGGAATCCGGCTTTCTCTCTCTCCGGCGGAATGCGAGCGGCTGTTCCCGGTTATGGAACGCCATCATCTGGCTTACGACCGCAGGGTCTCCCTGCTGGCGATTCAGACCATCCTGATCCAGGCCGCAAGGCGGCACCAGGAATGCGCCCAAGGCCATCCCGAACTGGTGCGGGCTATTCTGGACGGCGACTATCTCTACAGCTTCTATCTCCAATATGCGCTTAAATATCAGGAGCTTGATCTGGTCGCCTACCTGGCCCCCCATGTCAAGAAGCTGCAAATCCGGCGAGCCGCCGGCGAGCTGGAAGAGCCGGACTGGGCTTCTCTCTTCTCCCGCTATCTGGAGAAGGAGAGCAAGGCGGCTCCGCCCAAGCTTGCGAATCATGCAATCGGACAGGTGGTTTAGACAATGCCCCTCAAGCTGCACGAAGCTCTGGATATCAATCTGGACGAGATTAATCGCGAGATCGAGAATCTCGTCCTCAAGGACCGGGATGTAGCAGCCCGTTCGCCCCTGTCGCAGGGCATTCTGGAACTGGTCCGCTCGGGCGGCAAGCGGCTCCGCCCGCTGCTTGTCGTCGTCGGCAGCCGTTTCGGTCCGAAGCCGGCCGGCCGGCGGACGCTGCAGCTTGCCGCAGCCGCGGAATTCATCCATGTCGCTTCACTCATTCACGACGACATCATCGACGGCGCCGAGCTCCGCCGGGGCGAGCCCGCGCTTCACATGCGGACCGGAATTGCTCCGGCCGTTCATATCGGGAATTACATGTCGGCCCGTGTAATTGAGCTGCTGGCGCGTTATGCCGACAACGAGCAGCGTTATGTGCACGACCTGTCGGCGGTAGCTACCGCGCAGCTGTGCCTCGGCGAATACCAGCAGATGGAGCACGCTTTTGACTACAACCTGACGCTGGAGCAGTACCTGGAGAAGTCGATCAACAAAACCGCCATGCTGATGGCAACCTGCCTTCGGGTAGGCGCGCTCTCCTCGGGATGTTCCAATGAGACGGCCGACGAGCTCTACGCTTTCGGGGAGGCGCTGGGGATTTCCTTTCAGATTCAGGACGATCTCTTGGATTTCACCCAGTCCTCGGACGCGCTCGGCAAGCCGGCCGGAAGCGATCTGCGGCACGGACAGGTCACGCTGCCGGTCCTCTTCGCGCTGGAGGACCCGGCTCTTGCGCCGCAGATTAGGCGCATCGGGCCGCATTCGAGCGAATCGGAACTGGCCGGGGTGCTGGAAGGCATCGGACGAAGCAGCGCGCTGCGCCGGACGGAGGCGGTCAGCCAGTCATATCTGGACCGGGCCGCCGCCATCGCCGAACGGTTGAAGTCCCATCCGGCGCAGTCCGATCTGGTCACGCTGCTGCGTTATTTCGCGGTTCGCGACCGTTAGCAGCCGAATACGAATCTATGCACAAAAAAGCAGCCGCCCGGGGAACCGGGACCGGCTGCTTTTTTGGTGTTATTTTAGTTTGGCGGGAAGCCGCTTGCGGATCGCTTCCGTGTCGACGACAAGATGGATATTATCCATCGTCCGCAGCGATCCGGAGATCGTCCCGGCCAGCTTGCCGGAGCCGTCGATCAACGGGCCGCCGGACATTCCGCTGACAATCTGGGCCGAGGTAAGAATGCGGTCTCTGCCGTTGATTTTGGCGCGCGGATTATTGATAATCCCCTGGGTAATGATCGGCGTGCTCTTGAGCGGATAGCCGAGCGCATAGACCGTCTCTCCGAACTTCAGCGCTTCCGTCCGAACCGTCAGGTACGGGTAAGCGCCGCTTGGCAGCTTCGCCGACTGCGGGTCCGGAAGCTCCAGCACCGCAATGTCTTCGGTCTCGTCATAGCTTGCGACCTTGACCGGGCCGACGGACCGTCCGTCGTTCATAACCGCCTCCACCCGGCTTCCGCCCTTAACGACGTGGTACGCCGTCAGTGCCGAACCGCCTGCCGAGATAATGGCGCCGGAGCCGGCAGCCTGAAGCTTGCCGTCACTTCCCAGAACCCGCAGATACAGCGTTGCGCTGTTGGCCTGGTCGTAGCTCTGGACCGCGCTGCGGATTTCCTCTTGATCGGCGCTGCCTGTACCGGCATAACCGAAGGCCGCTATTGCCAGCAGCAGGATAAGGCCAAGGAGCCGTCGTTTCGTAGTCATGTATTATTCCTCCTGTTGTCCGCCGGCTCCCGGCCGGCTGCTTCCAAGGATGAACCGGCGGGGGTTGCCCGCCGCCGGTCTCCGAATTATTTTGCCACAGACATAATATCTTTGTACGCCCAGTGCGTCGCCGGCAGATCATTGAAGCGAACCGGCAGAGCTTCCGTACGCACGCCGATAATCCGGTTAATCAGGGCTACAGCCTGCGCGCGGGTAATCTCGCTCTGCGGCCGGAAGGTGCCGTCCGGGAAGCCCTTGATATATCCCGCCTTGGTCAGCGCGGCAATATACTTCTCTGCCCAGTGCCCCTTCACATCCTTCATCCCCGCCGCCGTACTCTGCGCCGGCTCTAAATGGAGCACCCGGCTCAGCACGGCGGTGAATTCCGCACGCGTCAATCCTTTGTCCCCGCCGAAGCCTCCGCCCGGGTAGCCGTCGATAATACCGGCCGCCGAGAAGAACGCGACCGTATCGGCGTACTCCGTCTTGACATCGCCGAACAGATTCTCCACGCTGACTTCTTCTTGATTCAGCAGCGGAGACAGCGCGGCAATCAGCTCATAGCGCGTAATGGCCCGATTCGGCTTGAAGCTGCCGTCGGCATAGCCTGCCATATAATGGACGTCTTTGGCATCCGGCTTCAGCTCGAATTCCGCATTCTTCACTTCGTAGTTCATCGTGATGACCCGGTCATCCTTGTCGGTCTTGATCTTGAGCGTCATGCCTGCGCGGATCACGATGGGTCCGGTATACCGCGGGCTGCTTGCCGTAGGCTCGGAACCGTCTGTCGTATAGTAGATAATCTGGCCTTCCGGAGCGGTGAGCTCCAGCTTGCTGTTCTTCGCTACCGTCAACGGAGCGTCGGTCTTGCCGGCTTCCACCGGATGCCCGCCGATCACCGCAGATACGGCCGGCTCGGCAGACGTCTCTTCGGCCGGAGCCGGAGCGGCACCGCCGCCTCCCCCTCCGCCTGGCGTTCCGCCGCCACCGCCGCTTCCGCCGGAGGAGACGTACTGCTGGGTCCAGACAGCGCTGAAGGCTTCGCTCGCTTCTTTGTCATCGGCGACGGCGATCGCTGTAAGCGTCGTGGTCTTGGTCAGTTCGACCGGTCCGGTATACAGCGCCGAGAACATATCCGGCTGCGAACCGTCGAGCGTGTAGTAGATCTTCGCTCCGGCTTCGCCGGACAGCTCTACCGCAGTCTTCTCCGAGAAGACTCTGCTGCCGGATACAGCCGACGGCTTGGCCGTCTGCCCGGTGTAGGCATAAGCCGGTGTGCCGATGGCAATCGTGCGCACCGCTCCCTCATACGAGGCTGTCAGCACCGCTGTGCGGGCCGGAGCCAGACTTCCTGTCCAGGTTCCTTCACCCGCCCTCAGCACGGCCGCAGAGCTTGCAGACGACCAGAGCAGAGATTCCGTCTTCGAGAGTCCAAAAGCTTCCGACAAATGGTTGATCGTGTCGGTGCGGCCCGGAATAACAGCCGCTGTGGCCAGCAGGCCATCCGGCGTCCGGCTGAACGCCTTGAGACCCGGATAGAAACCGGTCTTGGCTTCCCAGACAGAGGCGTCCAGACCCTGCGGCAGTGTCCCGGCCGTCAGTTCGGCAGCAGTCATTCCCGCTGCATCCGGTTCATAGCCGCTGACCGGCTTGCCCTCGCCGTTGTAGTAGGCGGTGCTGCGTTTCAGCGCCTGAAGGTTGTACTGCGATTCTTCAACCGCGGCACTGCCGGTCAGCTGACCGGCCAATCCGCCGAAGAACGCCTTGCCGGGAACGATTTTGCCGCCGACTGCCGCAGCCGTCTCGCCGGTGCTCAGCGCATGCTGCACCCGGCCATCCTGCGCCAGGGCGGCGATGCCGCCGGCCCAGGCTTTGGCGGTTCCTTCGGCCAGAACCCGGCCGGCTGCATAGCCGTTCTCGATCTGTCCGGCCTGCATTCCCGCAATGCCGCCGGCCAACGCTTCCTGACCCTCGGTCCGAATATCGGCCGAGGAGAACGATTCGGCAATCCGGCCGCCGGCTGCGTTCTCTCCGGCCAGACCGCCGGCGATGGCGCGCTGTGCCGGAGCCAGCGACCGGACGCTGCCGGTGCTGTAGGACGCTTCGATGGCGCCGCGGTTGATGGCAGCGATACCGCCGGCGCGTCCGGCTGCGGTAACCGCCGCATCGCGGACGGCTACGTCCCGGATCACCGCTCCGGTCTCATTGATTCCCGCGGCAACCGCGGAATCGCCGGACGAAAGGATGACCGGGCGGTCGAAGACCAGATGCTCCAGCACGCCGCGGTTCACCAGGGTGAAGGCGGTGGTGCCTGCGCCGTTCAGCTTCAGACCGGTCAGACGGTGGTTGCCGCCGTCGAATACGCCCGTAAAGTTCTCATACGGAGTAAAAGCAACATTCGTTAAATCCAGATCCGCCTCCAGCGTCAGCTTCGGAAGCTCGGGAGCCGCCGCTGCTGTCCGGTTGAAGAGGCTGTAGTACGCTGCGCCTGTTGCATTCTTGAGCAGCACGGTCCCCTGGAGGACCGGAATACTGTCGATGGCTACCCGGCCTTGGTCCGGCTCGCTCAGGAAGACGGTATCGACATCAATGAGCCATGCGCCGCGGGCAAGCGGGTCAACCGTGCTCGTCCGGACGGCATCCGCCGCCGAACCGCCGCGGCCGAACGGAGCCAGCGCGTTGGTGTAGACGGTCCCGTTTAACAGACCGCCCGCCGCCTCATAGCCGGCTACGGAGCCCGTATAGATCGAGCTGCCGGAAGCCGGAGCCGCGAGATCGCGGTTGTCGGCGGCCGAGAACTCGATGCGGCCTGCGTTCATGCCGGCGATGCCGCCAGTGTAAGCCCGGGTGACGGGCTTGGCCGAGAGCGAAGCGACCTTGCTCTGCAGCGCGTAGGAGCCGCTGATTGTTCCCGAGGCTTCCACCGATCCGGCGAGACCGCCGGTCCGGAGGTCAAGGCCGGTGTTCTGCACATTGCCCTTCGCATAGACATGGGCAACGTTGTAATGGTCCACCGCACCGGCGAAGCCGCCGGCGACGGAAGCGGTTTTGGCGGTAACCGTCACGCTTCCCTGGGCCCAGGCATCCCGGATCTGTCCGTTGGCCGGACCGGTACCCTTCAGTTGCCCCGCGAACCCGCCGGCTGTCGGCGTGTTGTACGTGTTGGCTTCCGTAACCGTCAGCGGAAGATCCGCCGAATCATTCGTCATGTCCGTGCCGGACGCGCTTCCTGCAAATCCGCCGGCATGGGTCGTCGGCGACTCGCCGGCGGCCGAGACGGAACTTCCGATGACCAGCTGCTCACCACCGGAAGAGGTAATCTGCGTATAATAGATGCCTCCGCCTACGGCTTGGCCGACAGCACCGCCGGCTTCATAGGAGACGCCGTTGGAGAGACGCAGTCCGCTCTCCGAGCCGGAACCGACGATGATGCCGCTGCTGTAGCCGGCGAGTCCGCCCGCGTATTGAGTCTTGCCCCCGCTGACCGACAAGGCGGTCTTCGCATGGGACTGATAAATCGAAGCATTGTCATTCTTGCCGGCGATGCCGCCCGCATACTGCAGTCCTTGATAATTCAGGCTGGACGCCGTAACGGCGCTTCCCTGCATGTCGGCCTGGTAGACGCCCGGATAGAGCGGGGTCATCAGACCGAAGTCCAGCGCCCGGTCCCGGTCGGCTGCGCTCATCTCGCCGACGATGCCGCCGGCAAAGTTGTTGCCGCTGCGGGAAGTCGCGCTGACTTCGCCTTCGCCGGAGACAAGGTAGAGCACCGAGTCCCGCGCCGAACCGACGATGCCGCCGGCCGTTACCGCAACGCCTGCGCCCCGGACCGCCGCGGAAGAAGCGGCGCCGCGAATGGCGGCCCGGTTCGTCTGGGCGGCTACCCCGCCGGCCAGACCTTTCAGGCTGTCGCCCGAGGAGGCAATATTGAGATCGCCGATCGTTACGCCGTCGATATCGAATCCGGCTGTGCCTTGGCCTTCTTTGACCCCGACTGCACCGCCGACCGTTCCGTTCCCCAGAAGGTGAATGCCCGGAACTTCCGCGCGGACTTCCAGGTTGCGAAGTACCGTACCGGCCTCGGCGCGTCCGAAGATTCCTCCGAGCGTCGAGTCCGGCCCGCCGGTCTGAAGACTGGCTCCGGCGAAGATCATACTCATGTCCTTGGCTTCACCCGCCGCATACCGTCCGGCTACCCCGCCGACGATATTGCGGTCGCCGGTGGAGAGAATCCGGAAGTCCGGCGAGAGGGTCATGGTGAACCCGGTAATATTGCCGGCCTGCTGGCCGATCGCTCCGCCGATTACAGCATCTTCGGTAAAGGCCGATACAGTGCCGCCGACGGAGATCAGCTCGAGCTGCCCATCAATCGCAGAAGCGTTGTCGCCGATAAAGGCGCCGACCACGGCGCTGTTATAGGCGGCTTCCACGCCCCCGTTCTGGAGAATCAGGTGGAGCTGCCCGATGGAGCCGGCGTTCCGGCCGATCATCGCGCCGACTACCCGTCCGCCTACCTTGACCCCATCCGTCAGACGGACTTCAATGCCGCTGACGCTGCCTTCGTTCAGCCCTGCCAGTGTGCCCGTATATTCCAGACCCGCTACAGCCAGCGGCTCCAGCTTCACGTTCTCCACGCGGCCTTCCTTGGCGATAACCCCGAACAGGCCCGAGTACGTGTAGGCCGGCTGCTGATACAGACCGTCGATCAGGTAGTCCCCGCCGTCCAGGCGGCCTCGGAACGGATTCTCCGGCTTGTCGCCGATCGGCGTCCATTGTCTGGACTGGATATGAATCGGTCCGGTGATGCGGATGATGCGGTCCGTGAAGTCAAAGCGGTCCACGCCGGCAATCGTTCCGTTGACGATGCCCGCCAGACCGGCAAGCTCGGCTTCGCTCGAAATCTCGAACTGCATCGCGCCTTTGTCTTTCATGTACCAGTTGATGTTGGCGTTGACGCCGGAACCGGTCTGGTCGCCCGTGTTGGCCGTCCGGTTCAGTTCCGGATACTTGTACAGCGCATTAAGGGAGCCATACCGCCATGCGCGGGAGAAATCCCATCCGGACAGCGCCGGGAATTGGCTGCGGTCCTGAAGGACCGCCACGCTTACGGTGTCCAGCCGAAGCGGCTCATCGAGGGCCGCGCCGGCCGCGAAGTCCGGCAGCGAGGCATTCAGCGCAGCCGCCGCGTCCTTGACCACATAGTTCTTGTACAGCAGTTCCAGATCGGAACTGTCATAGCGCCCGGCATAAGCGCCGGCCGCTGCGCCGCCCGAAGCCAGCACCTGTGCAGCCGAATACGTGTAGGACAGTTTGCCGCCGGCAATCCGGCCGGCAAGGCCGCCGACATAGGAGTGATCCGCGGTCGCCGATGCCTTCTGCGCAGAATACGCATTGCGGATGCTGCCGGAAGTCTGATCTCCGACCAGACCGCCCGCGACATTGTAGCTCCCGGTTGCCGTCAAAGTGCCTGCGAAGTAGGACAGCTCGATCTTGCCGCTGTTGCGTCCCGCCAGGCCGCCGAGGAAGGCGGGCGCGGAAGAGGTGCCGGTCGCTTTGCCTGTAACCGCAATATCCACATACGAACCCTGTACGGCTCCTTCATTCAGACCGACAAGACCGCCGGCCAGGGCATGGGAGCCCTCTACCGTCAGATTGGCATTGGAATACGTATAGTAGAGCGTGCCGGTCGCCCGGTTGACGCCGGCGAGACCGCCGACGATGGCGTCCGCTCCCCGGGAAATCACCGGAAGCTTATCCGTGACGCTGTTATTGGCGATCAGAGCATGGTTCTCTCCGACCATGCCGCCCACCAGAGCGGACGGCGCCGTGACCGAGACCGTGCCCATCGCCCGGCTGTTGCGCAGGGTGCTCGGCGCGCTGCCCGGATTCACTGCCGGATCTCCAGAGCGGGCCGCATTGATGCCGATCAGACCGCCGGCCTTGGACTGTACGGCCGCCGCATTGACCTTCAGGCTCAGCTTCTCAATCGAGCTGTCTGCGATCACGGCGCTGCCGGTTCCCAGGTTGTATCCGACCAGACCGCCGACCGCGGTGGACGGATTGTTGATGTTCAGGTTGAGACCGGAAGCCAGCAGCTTCTCAATCCGCGTTCCTTCCGCGTAGCCGGCGATGCCGCCGATCAGCGGGTCGGCGGAAGCCGGACCGGTGGAGATCAGCACATCGTCCGCATTCATCATCGAGGCGTCGCCGACGATGCTGCCGTCCACGATTCGCCCGGCGATGCCGCCGGCCGCCGCCTGCGTTCCTTTTAGGGACAACTCCACATAATTCGGCGCTTCTGCCGCTGCCTGCGGCAGCGCAATGTCGGTGCTGCGCGCAAGTCCCGCGATGCCCCCGGCGTTCACGCCCGCCGCGCGCACCGTTACCGTCGGCAGCTCGCCGCCGACCACGTTGACGCGGCTCAGGCTGGCCCGCGCTCCGTCCGGTCCT
The DNA here is from genome assembly GCF_031470375.1 of Paenibacillus glufosinatiresistens. Taxonomy (NCBI): domain Bacteria; kingdom Bacillati; phylum Bacillota; class Bacilli; order Caryophanales; family Paenibacillaceae; genus Paenibacillus; species Paenibacillus glufosinatiresistens. Next base: position 157,418 of record NZ_JAVFHT010000004.1, on the reverse strand, counting down.
TCCGAAAGACCGACGATGCCGCCGGCCGCCGCCCGGGCGCCCGCAGCATCAATGGCTACCGCTTCGGCGCGGGAGTCGCTGATTGATCCCCGGTTGAGACCGGCGATGCCGCCGGCCGCATTGTCGTCGCCCGTGAAGGCGATCGTCAGGTTCTTGGCCTGACTGCCGGCCGAGACGCCGTGGTTCTCGCCGAATACCCCGCCGAGACGGTTGTCCGCACCCGAGGAGGTCAGCTGCACCCGTTCGATCCGGACGATCATGACCGGGGCCCGGTTCACGCCGACGGCTCCGCCGAAGCTGCTGTCCGAGGCTCCCGTATCCAGACGGAAGTCCTGCACCTGAACCGGGTCCTCTTCCGTTCCGATCCGGGCTTCCGCCGTCAGAACTCCGGCGATGCCGCCGGCTGTGTAACGGCTCTTGCCGCTGCCGGCTTCAATCCCGACCCGGGCCACCTGACTTCCGGTTACGGTCAGCGCCTTCTCGTTGAGACCGGCGATGCCGCCGGCCTTCCATTCGTCGGCTCCGCTGGCAAGCCCCGTATCGGCCGACAGCTTGACGCTGTCATAGCCGCTGTAGGCAGGGTCGCCGACGCTTGCGCCGAATACGGCGCCCTGCAGGCTGCCGGCCACGCCGCCGACCGCACTGTTGACGGTGCGGGTCTTGAGCGACAGGTACTTCACGGAGACATGGTTCACTTCTCCGTCGATGTAGCCGCCGATTCCGCCGACCGTGCCGTCCGCCGCAATCGACGCATAGCGATCGGCGCTTCCGCCGGATACAATCGTGCTGTAACTCTTTGTGCCGTCTGCGCCCGCCACTCCGACCGCGTCTCCGATAGAGCCGCCCCGGGCATACCCGACAATGCCACCGGTGAAGGCCTGGGAGCCGCCGGCTTCGATATTCGCGTCAAAGGCGACATTCGTCACCGTTCCGCCGACGGAGTAACCGGCAAAGCCGCCGGTATAAATATGATCCGTCCCGTCCGCCTCGATGGCGACCGTGTTCTTGAATACCCCGGACCAGGCATAGTCATCGCCGAAATAGCCGGCTGCGCCGCCCGTGTAGACGTTGCTCCCGCCGTGGTTGACCAGCAGGCCGGTATTGCTGAACGCTCCGTCCAGCACCGACTTGGCGGCCGGAGCCATCGCTGCGCCGACAAATCCGCCGGCATAGGAGGCCGTGCCGCCGGGTGCCTGAATAGTCACGCTGCCGGTATTCGAGGTCAGCGCCGAGATCGACAGGCGTCCGCCTACGCGTCCGGCAATGCCGCCCGCATAGCTGACCGCTCCGCCATTAGCGTCAATGCTGCCCGAATTGACGACCGGCGTATCCTGATCCTCCAGCTCCAGCAGACCTTCCACATAACCGGCGATGCCGCCGGCTGCTATCTCGCCGCCTTGTCCGTCCAGCGAGACCGAAGCCCCGTTGGAGGCCTGCTTGATGCGCAGGCCGTAAGCGCCGCCGTAGCCGACGATACCGCCGGCATAGGAGCTGCCGCTGGCTGTGATCGACTTCGTATTGGCGACATCCGCGATGGTGCCTTCGCCCATTCCGACAATCCCGCCGGCGTAGATCCGGTAGACCGATTCGGATACGGTAAGCTGCACATCGATATGGTTCGTAATATTGTAGACCAGACTGCTGCCGCTCATCTTGGCGACGGCCGAGCCTGCGTACACGTCGGAGGTTACGGATGCGGCGCTCAGACGGCCGCTCGCTTCAAACGTGAAGCCGCCGACAGTTCCGCCCTCCATGTTGCCGACCAGCCCCCGGTAGCCGAAGCTGTCCGGAATCTTCATCCCGATAATGTCGAACTTGCCGCCGGCCGCTGCAATCAGCGTCCCTTTGAAGGGATGCTCCGCGGTACCGATCGGAAGCCACTCGTACTCCGAGAGATCGAGGGTACGGTCAACCTCCAGAATTTTGCCCCGGAGACCGTTGATGCTCCCGTCCGGGTCTTCATTGACCAGCTTGGCTGCGCCGGCCAGCTTCGCGGGCGAGTCGATCGTAAAGGTAGAATAAATCGGATTATACCAGCTGGTATCCGCTGCGGAATCCCACGTCTGCGGGTCGGCCTTGGCCATGAATCCTCCCGCTATCGTGAAGATGGCCACCAGCAGAGCCGCTACGCCCACCCCGATCATTGACTTATATTTGAATGCCATGTTGTTGGACACCGCCTTAAAAAGTTTCCTGCGCCCGGTCCCAAGGCCGCCGCCCTCTTCGGACGAACGGCCTCTGCCGGGGTATTCCCGCTTATTCGCCGGCGATCAACCGATCCAGCCTCATGGCAATGGCCGCAGCTTGCGCCCGGGTCAATGCGTTCTGAGGACGGATGTACTGGTTCTCACCCTCTATGATGCCGTACTTGATGCTGAGTGCCACCTGTTCCTTGGCCCAGGCCGGAATTGAACCCTTGTCGGCAAAACCGCCGAGCAGCTTGTCGACCTCGCCAGCGCTCAATTTCTCTGCACTGCCCGTCATCTCCAGCAGACGGCCCGCCATCGTCATGGCCTCTACGCGGGACAGCGTCTCCTGCGGCTTGAAGCTGCCGCCCTGGAAGCCTGTCGCCAGTCCCAGCTTGGACGCAATGGCAACGCTCCGGCTGAACCAGCTGCCGGACGGCACATCCCGGAAGGAGGCCGCAGCTTCACGGTTCATGAGGCCGCCTACCCGAAGCAGCAGCGTCGGGTATTCCGCCCGTGTGATCCGGCTCTCCGGATCGAACAGGCTGCCGCTCTTGCCTTGTACGAACATCTTGGCAGCGGCTTCCTGAATGGCCTCGCGGCCCCAGTATCCGTTCTTCACGTCGGAGAAGCTCTTCGAGTTCCCGAGCAGGAACACATGGCCTTCGCCCGTAAGCTTGATTCGGAATCCGGCATCTGTGCGCCTCCACGGAACCGTTGTCCAGCTGCCTTTCTCATCCTTCAGGACAATGGCGGTCACCTGGTCTGCCTTCAGACCGGCCGGTACGGCCAATTCTGCGGTAACCGGACTGTTCCAGGCCGCTTCCGTCAGATTGGCCTGAAGCGCAAGACCCTGGCCTGCGGCGAGAAGGGTTGCTTTCTGGGAGGCTGCGATGGACTGCATGGCAGCCGCGTCAGCCGCCGAATTCGCGCCGGTGCGGATAATGAGTTCCTCTCCACTTGCACCGGTCAGCTGCTGCCCGGTCAGAATCAACTGTCCGGATGCCAGCTCGATAACCAGACGCTTGCCCGATGCGGCGAGCTGTCCGGCAACCTCGCGGTCGATGCGGAATTCATAGTCGCTCACAGCGGCATCCTTGGCCGTCAGTACCAGATCCCCGCTGTTAGCGGCGAAGTCCGCCTTGCCGACGGTGGATACTGCGGTGGAACCGGACAGAACCGTCTTGACCGGAGCTCCGTTCAGCGTCACCGCCGGAGCCTTGGCCGGAGCAGCGGATGGTTCCGGAGCGCCTGCTCCTGCTCCGCCGCCTCCGCCGCCAAAGCCGCCCGTTCCGCCGCCCGTCTGGCCGGACGAATCCGAGCTGCCCGTTAAGTCGTAATTGAACAATTCACTGGAGGCTACAGCCTTCTTATCCAGCGAAGTTCGGGCCGCGACGACGATCAGATCGTAAGGACGCGCTTTGATGTTGCCGTCCGCCGGAAGCAGGCTCCAATCAGAGATATCCTGATTCAAAGCAGGCTTGGCTGCACCGGCTCCAGCCGGGAAGACTTTATAAGCCAGCTGCCGTCCCGTCATCTCTCCGGTGTTCGCTACCGTTACAAGGGCCGATGTCCCTTTATTATCGGCCTGCTTGGCCGAAGCCTCGAGCATTCCGAGCACAGTCGGCTCCGGAACGGCCACTTCGGCGGCCACCATGGCCGTCAGCTTCACATCGTCCGAAATCCGGTATTCGGCCTCAATCAGACTGGCCCCTTCGGCCAGACCGGTCACCGTTCCCTTGGCCGGCGCCCCGGTGCCGACCGCATCGCCGACAGTCAGATCGACCGCATCGCCCATCGTCAGCGTGTAGCTGAGACGTTCCCTGGCATCCGCTTCGGAAATTGCCACTTCCTTGTATTTCGGCTTGCCCTGGGCATCCCGTCCGTCTTCGACTTTCAGGTAGGCTTCAATCCGACCGCTCTCACCCGGAGCGAGTGCGGGCAGCGGCTTCAGCACCAGCGCTGCCGGAACGGCGAAGCCGTCGTTCGTTACGCTGACGGTTGCGGAGTTGGCATTGCCTGCCTCATCCTTCGCCACCAGCTGCAGATCAGCCGTAGGCTCTGAAGAGTTGATCACCACATCTCCGGCAAAAGTACCGTCTTCCGCAACCGGAATCGGCGTATTGCCGTTGGCGACCAGCTTCGTTCCGACCGAAGTCGTTCCCGCCACGCGGATGCGATTCACCGTACGGCCGTCAACCACAGCCGCTTCGGTTCGTTCTCCCGTCGTCGGTTCGTCGATATAGAGCATCGGCGCAATGGTATCAACGGTAAGGTAGAGCATCGTAACCGAGATATCCTTGGTCTTCGTGTTGGTCGCTACCAGCTCGATGGCATAGCGTCCGTCTGTCTTAAAATCGTCCAGCGCGAGCGTACCCGCGCTGCCGCTGGCGGCAAGCGTCGTCTTGCCGACCGATTGTCCGGCATAACGGGCCTCTACCTGGATATTCGCCTGGTTGGAGGTCAGCTTCAGCGTCTGGGCCGTCCGGTTTGTCATCAGGTTCGGAGCCGTTCCCGTTTCGGCGGATACGCCGACCGTGCCGGCATCCGTCGCAACAGACAGCTTCGGTTTCACCGGAACCGGCAGCAGTTCATTGGTGCTGTCGACCCGGTCCGCATAATGGTAATTCTCGTTCTTGTCGAGCGCTGCACCCGGCTTGTTGGCTGCCGAGACCCCGATCACATACGAGTGTCCGACTTCCAGACCGGTATATTTCACATCCTTGAGATCGACTACCGTCGTACCCGACGTACTGTCCTGATTAACGGCATCCGAGGTCGTGGTGGCGCTCCAGCCCCCAACCGGAATCCCTTCGTAACGGCCGGAGGAAGCGTTCCAGTAAGGCTTGAGTTCCTCTTCCGTCATCAGCACTTCTCCATAGTTGTCATACGATTCCAGACCGCCGTTCTGCTGGCGGAGCGCTTCGATAATGTAGCTCCGCTCAATGTTCTGCTGGCCGGTCTTGACCGCTCCCGGCTTGAACGAGAGCGAGAAGAACCCGTTGCCCGCCGGTTCAATCGTCACACCGCTGACATTCGACGGCGCAAGCGGATCGACAATCTCAAATTTCTGCGGCGAGGTCATCGTTCCGAACGTAGCGGAAGATTTCAGCTCGGCGCGCAGGTAGTAGTTCCCCTGTCTCAGCAGTCCCCGGATATCCTCGGTTCCGCCCAGCATCGCTACTCGGGTCACGTCAATGACCGCACTGCCGCTGTCGGCCGGAAGATCCTTGGCAATCAGCATACCGGGATCGCCGGCTTCCAGTACAGAATCGCCGCTCGCCAGCTTCGTGGTCTGGCTGCTTACCGCATCCTGGGTCAGATACAGATTGACCGTATCGCCCGCCTTGGCGTTGGATACGTTCCAGGTCGCGGTGAATTTGTTCGGATCGCTGCTCTTTGCCAGATTGACTTCATTGAGCTGCGGCAGAACCGGAACGCTCATCAGCTTCGTATCCACCGGAGCGTCGGCCGTCAGGGTCCAGGTTCCGCCATTCTTGACTTCGGCATCCGGAATGAGGATATACGCTCTGCGGATATCGACATGATCTTCCGTGTTCTCCGCCGCCGGTATAATCTGGGTGAAGGCATTCGCCTTCGGATTGCTGTTCGTGTTGTCGAAGACCAGGCTGTATTCTTTCTTGCTTGCATCCTTGAGCAGCAGCTTCGGCATCGTCTTGGTGTCATAGTCCACCTCAAGAATCGCATTGCCGTTGACCCCGCTCATCGGAATCGAATGCTCGCGTCCGTTGTTCTTGGCCGTGATGCCGCCGACACCCAGATTCATGGCGTCGCTCTCCAGCACCTGCACACCCTTCGCTACGTCGCGATACACAATCTCCTGGCTTGCTTCCTCGGTATCGACCCAGGAAGTGGCCACTGTCTCGATCCCCTGGCCGATCACCATCAGGCGGGGTCCCTGTTCGGGATCATTGATGACTATATGCACCAGACCGTCCGGCATCTGCTCGCTGGAAGTGCCGAATTCGACGCCTCCGCCCCAGTAATAGGTGACGCCGAGCGTAATCAGCAGGAGACTGAAGCTTCCCCACACCTTGTCGTTATTGACGCCCAGGAACACGCTGGACAGCGGCTTGCCGCCGACCACCGGTACCTTCGACGGAATCTGGATACGGGAGCCGACATAACCTTCAAAATCAATGCGGTTCTTCTCCAGATTCTGGCCGACAAAGATGCCTGCCTTGCCGACAATGACATCCCATCCGCCGATGTCGACTTCCGCCTGCACCCGGACGAACCAAGGGGTTACCCACTGCGCTTCCAGAAGCGCCTTGGTCAGCATCGGCAGCCGTTCATCGTCATCCGCCGTGGGAGACATGGCATAGTCCATCTTGCCTTCAATCTTGAGGCCTGTCCGCTTCACGGTCAGGTCTGTCTGTCCGAAGAAGTACGCCGGCGCGATGCCGAAGCGTACGCCGACGCCGGCCTGCACCGTCAGCGGGAACGGATCGGCAGAGGTGCCGCCCGCAATGGTATCCGCCAGTTCGCGGACCGCGCCGCGAATGTCGGTCAGGAAGGTTCCGCCCGTAATGAGAATGCCCGGCTGCGGCAGTTCTGCGCCGAAGGCGATGACGTCGGGAAGAATACGGCCGTCCTGGACCTTTTTGAAGGCCAATTCCATCTGAACGCCCAGCATGCCCTTCAGGTCCGCCTGGAACCGCATGCCATATTTGCTTGGCTTATAGGCGCCCTCCACCTGCTGGACATAATGCGAGATGAAGATTTCGCCGCTGGTGCCTTCGCCCTTCTTCTCGTCGTCCATCGGACCGAACAGGCCGAGATTCTTGTTGAGGCCGAACTTGAGCGCGGCGTCGATGCCGACGAAGCCCTTGTTGTTGAAGATCACATTGTTGACCTCGGCGTCCACGACCTTCATTGAAATCATGCCGCCGAACGAAATGCCGCCTTCCCGCAGAATGAAGTCGTTGAAGGACAAGTCAAAGCCCGAAATATTGAACGTCGGCACCGCGAACAGCGATTGCCGGTTGAAGTACACATTCGATACCATCAATTGGCGCAGCGGGTTGATCCGGTCGCCGATCGGACCGGAGGCCCATTTCAGGCTGCCGTTGATCGACGTATCTTCCGGGTTGTCGTCGTTGTCCGCCTTCTCCGCCGGGGAGAGCGGGCCGCTGCCCAGCCGCTTGCTGAAGCCGTTGAAGAAATCGAGCGTCCATTCTCCGCTGTGGAAGACGAAGCCGCTCCCGGCTACGCTCAGAGTGCCGTCTCCCTTGACGAAGGTCGAGGCGAACAGCGGGTTGTTGGCGAAGCCCGGAATCATGGATTGAATGCCCATAATATCCAGCTGGCCGCGGACGATGACCAGATCCTTGCCCCGGTAGGCCACCGATTCGTTGATGACAGCCGGCTCGGTCTGTGTCTCCACGATGACCTGGGCGTCCTTGCCCTTGCCTACCGTCTTCACCATGCCGCGGACGACCGCGAGCACTTCCCGTTCCTTGCTCTCTTTCTCAAAAGCTTGAAGTTCCTTCTCCGAGCCGAACGTCTTGTAGCTGTAGAACGGCACGTTCTCCAGACTCTCATCATCTAGGAACTCGGCGGTTTTGAAGGACGGGTCCAGCGTTTTGCTGATCTCGGCGATCTTCGTCTTGGCTGCCTTGAAATTATCCAGCGCATTCTTCAGATCGCTTCGGTTGGCAAAAGGGGCCGAGGCGAACATGCCGTTCAGCTCGTCCATATCTTCCAGCGTCTGGCCGATGGATGCGCCCTTCAGGTCGAAGGTCTCCTTGTAGACGGCCAGAATGTGTGCTTCCCGCACCCGGTTCTCATCGTTGTTGGTCACCATGATTGCCTGGGGAGCGGTGATGTCATACAGCGAAGCGGCCTCTTCGTCTCCGCCGGCATCGCCTTTGTAGTCGATCTGCACCTGGTATTCGCCCAGCGGCAGTTCCGGCCCGAGCCCGCTCTGAAGCACGGAACCGTCCGGCGCGACCTTGTCGCCGCCGTTGTAGGTAATCCGCATATCGCCCGACGATCCGTCATCGGTCGGCTGCAGAAGCACCGAGCTCAGTACCGGTACCTTGTAACGGTCACCCGTCGCTTGGTTGCGGAAATACAAATCGAAATTCGGGGCGTTCTTGGCATCGCCCGTGTTGTAAGCTTCGATGTTGGAGAGATTGACCGTTACATACTTCGTATCCGTGCTGTACAGCTCTTTGGGCGATACGCCGTATACATAAGTCGGCGTCGCTTCGCCCACTGCAGGCAGCAGGATAAAGTTCGACTTGTTCGATTCATACTGGGCCTTGATCCCTTCATCGGATACGCCCTCCAGCTTGGCTTGCGTCTCCGGGCTCTTAACGGTCAGCATGTATTCGCGCGTCGTCGGCCAAGCTTTGCCTTTGGCCTGAACCTTGAACGTTACCGTTACGGTGTCGCCGGGCTTGTACTTCGGCTGAATGCCCTGCTCCGCTTCCGCAGGCGTGGCCTGCTTCCGGTATTCGATCAGCTTGCTGCGGGAAGATTCCGTCACAGCCCGCCCCTGGGCATCTCTGACGATGTCCCCCTGGTCGTCCAGCTTGACGAAATTCAGGCCGCTCTGCAGCGTCATCTCCAGATTGATGCGGGAATGCTCCATGTTGTACTGGGCCAGGTTCTCGACCTCGGCCGTAATGTCGAAGATGCCCTCGTTCTCATAGCCGCTGCCGTCCGGCTTGACGGCCATCGTCTGGATCGGGTCCATGTACCGGATGGAGAACACTTTATCCGGCTGGGTCAGTTCGCCCAGTCCGTAGACGGTCTCGAACGACTGGAAGCCCTTCGGTGCGATTGGGTCCGGGTTCCAATAGAAGGCAACCGCAGAGTCGGCCGAACCGTAATCGTTGGTATCCGTGGTGAAATCCAGGTTCGGGTTCGGCGTGTAATTCCATTTCGTGTTGGCCATGCCGGCCCAGTGGCCGACGATCATTTCGTCGACAATATTGATATTCTGCTCGGCATAATTATTGAAGCCGTAAGCCGCCACATTCGTGGCCAGCGGGTTCTCCAGATCCAGCTTGTCCCGCATTACCCAGTAAGCAGGCAGCTTGTAGAGCGCGCTGTTCTCCTTCGGGATGCCGATGCTCTCGGGATCATGCACGAGCTTGCGTTCAACGCTAAGCGGCGCCTTGTAGGAAGTGCCGACCTGGAACTGCGGGCCGTCGTTGCCGCCGACCATCGTGTCCAGGAGAATCCGGCTGCCGACCGCGACTGCGGCGCTGCCGTTGTTTTTAACTTCGTAACGGATGTTGACATTGCCCGAATTGACCTTATCGGCCGTATCGGTGTACAGCATCAGGATCTGCTTGATCTCGACGCCCTTCATGCTCCAGACGGTCTCGATCTGCTGCGTCCCGTTCGGATTGTTCACGACCTTGGGCGCTGTTGTCGAGGACTGCGTACCGTCGCTCAGCTTGTAGCGGTTGCCGAAGATATAGTCCGTTCCGTCGATCTTGAAGGTAGTAAATGACGTTTCGGGATCATCTCCGCCAAAGTTCAGATTCACGTTCTGGTCTTTCTTGCGGATCGGCTGGCCCTCAACCGTACGGATGCCGTAGCGGCCGGATGCGTTGTCCACCGTAACCTTGATGAAGTCATTCTGGATCACCGTTGTACTCTTGCTCGCAGCGGCTTCCGCAATGGCTTGCAGGCTCTCCGAGGATGCCAGAAATACCAGGATGAAGGATAGCAATACGGATAAGGCCTTATTGAAAAGCTTGACGCTCACGTGGTTCCCCCCGATCAAAATTCAGACTGTCTTCCGCCGCCGGGAGGGAAAAGGGGCCTCTCCCGGACCCTTTTCCTTCCTTGCTGAGGACAGCGGATGTACAGTTGATGTCTACTTCGTGCTTCCGATGAAGAAGGTCGCAAATTCCCGGTCCCTCTCCTGCGTTCTGACAATGATGGTATACCAGCCCGCTTTCGGGAAAGTTACCTTGAATTCGCCTTTCACCATCTGATCGTAGGTGATCCGGGTGGCGATGGCTTTCATCTGTCCTTCACGGTACAGACCGGATTGATAGTACAGATCATACGTGCCCCACTCGTTGGTCAGATCCTTGCCGCCGACCTTCAGCAGGTTGTAGCCGGAGATCCGGAACGTGATCGTATTCGTATCGAACAGCGCCGTCTCGCCGGAAGAAGCCGAAATAAAGGCGTCGTTGCCGAAGATCAGCAGACCGCCGTTCTTGACGACGAGGACTTCCTGAGTAACGACCGTCTTGTTGCCGACCTGGTCCTCTGCCGTGTAGGTAACGGTCTGGCGGCCCAGCTTCTTAATGTCAAGTCCGGTGACGGTTACCTTGATTTTGTCGCGGGCCGATACGTTATCGGTAACGGTATAGCCGCCCAGGTCCGTCTCCGGCTTGAAGTTCTCCTTGTTCTGCACAACCCCTACCGCGGTCTGCTTCAGCGTCAGTACCGGAGCCGCATTGTCCAGTCCCTGGATTGTCAGCGGCACGCGGGTAGAATGGCCGAGCAGATCGGACAGGCCGGCCTGCGTCGTGCCGTTGCTCTCGTAGGAGCGCGTATAGACGAAATGGCCGGAGCCGTCGCTAATTTGGTTGCTGTACGTGCCGCTGGCGGAATTCGGCGCCGGAGCCATTCCGGAGAAGACCGGGTTGCCCGCAGCCGTTGTGCCGCTGATGACCACTTTCATCTTGCCTTTGGCATATTTCTTGCCGCCGATCGTTACGATCCTGCTGTCCGGAACGGCCTGGCCGTTGTCGTCCACGAAGATGTAGTCGATCTTGTCCGGCGAAGGCCCTTCGGCGATCAGATTGCCGACCGTCTCCTTGACGACAGCCGTATTGCCGAATTCATCCTGCACCGTGAAGGATACCGTCCCGTTCTTGGTCAAGGTCTGCGGATTGGAGCCGACGGTGACAAAGAGCGGAGAAGCCGGGCTGTCGGCGCTCTGCACTTCAAGCGATACGCCCGAGGCATAGACGCCGCCCTTGCCGTCGGGAACCGTCTTGTATCCGTCATAGGAGCGCACAACGGTTACCTTCGGCGCGCCTTTGCGGATATTATGGACTTCCGCGGTTATAGTGGCGGTATTGCCTGCCTGGTCTTTGAATTCAAAGGTGAAGCTTCCGTTCTCGGTAAAGGTGTACACATTGCTTCCGCCGTTGTTCATTACCGTAACCGGCTCTGACGCGTTCAGCTTGACCGTTACATTGCCGTTGGTCCACGCCGTTGTCTTGTAATCAATCCAGCCGACAGGCGGCGTGCCGTCCACATTCTTGACGACCATGTACAGCGTGTCGGTCCGGGCCGAATCATTCAGGTCCACAATGTCAAAAGCATAAAATCCGTTCTCTTTCACATTGAAGGTATTGCCGCTTCGCACCGGCTTCGACGGGTTGACCGCCGCCGGAATCACCTTGAGACCCGCGGGAACCTCGATTTGAATATCGGCTCCCTTGTCGGGGCGAACCATGACATTGCTGTTGACCGAAGCCAGCGCATAGACAGGCGCTTCATCAAAGGAAGCGTTCGAGCTGTCGATCGGGAACGGTTCGCTCATCGCGCCTCCCGGCGTCCGGTATTTGACCATGACCTGAAGCTGCGCAGGGTCATTGCTTGGAACCTCAAGCGATACGAAGTTCGTGTAGGACCGCCACCGCGTCCAGCTCTCGCCGTTGTCCGGGGATACCGAATATTCGTATCCGGCCTTGCTCTCCGTATCCAGATTCAGCTTCAGAATGGCGGTGTACCCGTCCTGTTCGTCTCCATAGAGATAGATCAGCTTGGATTCTGTATCTGCCGGAGGAGTCGTTTCGTCGCCCGTATAAGTAACTTTGAACAATTCCGGCGTCCGCTCAATCGAACTGTTCCCGGCCCCGTCGGTATTCCAGACATAGAGCCGGAAGCTGTCCGTCTCTCCGGGCTTCAGCACATCCTTGCCCTTGATGGATACGGCACCTCCCGCCGGTAGTGCTGTCCAGGCTGCGGAAGCGGCGTCCGGTGCAACCTCCGTTGCCGGATCGGATACCCGTACCCACTGGTACTTCGACGTCATCGGCTCGCGGCTGTAGCGTTCGCTGATACTCACCGTCACGTCCTGTACATCCAGCGGATACGGAACCCCGTTCTTGCTGAAGGTAATTTGCGACGGCTCGTTATCCCAATAATAGGCTTTGGCGTAGAAGTAGCTCTCGCCATCCTTCTTCACCAGAACGTGCACATATTGAACGCCGCTATGGGCCGCATCGGCCGGAATCGTATAGGAATACGATTTCTCCGGAGCTTCAGACGGCGCCGGCGTTGCCGAAGCATTCGGGTCCGCCGATCCAGACGGCGCCGGCGTTGCCGAAGCATTCGGGTCCGCCGATCCAGACGGCGCCGGCGCTGCCGAAGCGTTCGGGTCCGCCGATCCAGACGGCGCCGGCGCTGCCGAAGCGTTCGGGTCCGCCGATCCAGACGGCGCCGGCGCTGCCGAAGCGTTCGGGTCCGCCGATCCAGACGGCGCCGGCGCTGCCGAAGCGTTCGGGTCCGCCGATCCAGACGGCGCCGGCGCTGCCGAAGCATTCGGGTCCGCCGTCATAGTCGGCGTGGCCGAAGGCGAAGGAACCGGCTCCGACTGAAGGGCTGTAAAGGCCGTCTCCTCCGGATGGATCGAGCTTGCGCTGATTACATATCCGACATAATCCGGATCGAAGCCGGTCAGCTTGAAGTCCACATCGTGGCTTCGCACAAACTTCGGTTCAGCTTCCGTCTCGAACTGCCCGGGCAGCGCGGATTGGGAACCGACATTAGCCGGAGCTTCCACCCGCTGGACGGATTCATTCCCGGCCTTATCGGCCGATTTCAGATAGAGCCAGAACTTCCCGTATTCATAGACTTCATTCAGCGTCGTCTCGGTTACGACGCCGTTCTTCAGTTCAGCCGTTACCCAGTTGATGTCCGACGGCGTCTCTCCGTCCTTCACCCACTGGTAGCTGACCCGGTCGACTCCGCTGAGATCGTCTTTAACCAGAGCGCTGATCTGGACTCCCGCCGTGTTGTCGCCGTACACATCGCCGCCTACGACAGCCGGACCCTGATTGTCCAGGCGCAGAACGCCGACATTGTGCGTCCAGTTGGAATCATCCTGTTTGAAATCGTTCAATTCCCATACCGAGGTGTCGCCATACTGGCCTACCGCAACCAGCGCCTTGTTCTTGGCGTAGACTTCCTTGTCAGTAGGAGAGCCTGTCGCTTCCGCCATCCAGGCGTTGTACTGCTCCTCATGGGTATCAATATATCGGGTCATCTTCTCGTACTGCATCAGCTCGCGGGCCGAATCCCAGGTCATATCGGCCGTCCAGGTGTGCAGATACCATTCGCCGCTGTTCTCGGGAAGATACGCTTCCGGAGGCGGCGCAATCAGATTCGTCTTGTTGTTCGCCACCGACAGCTTGACGTTCTCGAAGCCGGTCGTGTACAGGTCCTCGGAAGGCTGCTTGGCCGACAACGCATAGCGCTTCAAGGCGGCGTTGTGGTCTTCCTCATGCCCGGCGAACGGATCGGCCGGACTCTTGCTCCACCAGTAGTACACCAGGCCGACCGAAGGCGAAGCTTCGGCGGTCATGTTCGTCGGGCGGTAGATGCCCTTGCTCGGACGCTCCACGCCGCGCTGGGCAGGGTCCGGATCGAGCGAAGGCACGACAATACCGGGATCATTGGCGTCGATGATGATTTTGCCTTTCTGCCGGTACGTGTTGTTGTCGGCGCCGCCAAGCTCATAATGGTAGCCGATAATCGGCTTCGTATTGTCGATCGACAGGTTCGCCCAGTCGATTTTGGAATTGACGAGCGTTTCATTTCCATCCGTATGCTTGCCGGCGTAGTTGGCCGGCTGGTTCAGCAGATTGCCCGCATAGTCGGAGACCACATTGGTATCCGAGTTGTTGCCCTTGCCGTCGTTGGTCAGCGCGATAACCTTCAGCAGCGGCGTCTCCACCGCAGTGTCTGCGCCGATAGTGGCGCGGAAGACCAAGTTTTTCTTGCCCGCCCCTTTAAGGTAGTACGCCTTCATTCCATTGTTGAAGTAGAGGAAGGATTGTCCTTCCACCAGGCTTCTGCTGATAATACTCTCTTCCGAGAGCTGAACGGTAAAATCAACAATGTCGCCTTTGTTGAGCGTAACGCCTGTCAGAATATTCGGCTGGATGCCGTTCTTCCCGTCTTGATATTTGGGACGCACGGCGTCCACAATGACACGGAAGCCTTTCGTATTGTAATCGAACGGGTTCCCGGTTTTGCCGTCGCTCTCCTTGAGATAGCTCAGGCTCCCGCTTCCGGTCTTCACCGCCGACAGGTTCGGATGCAGCACGTTGCCGGCGCCGTCGGACAGGACCGCGTTCTCCATCTTCTCCTGCAGCGTCTGCTCCATCGGCGTGTTGCCTGGCGTAGTTCCTGTGATGCGCGGCTCCAGCGGCAGATTGCCGCTGTTATGATAGCGGACACCCGTGTACTGGAAGGCCAGATTGCTCTGATACGATTCCAGATTGGAAGTGCCGTACGTAATATTCTGCATGTACTGGGTCTGCCCGGCCGCCGGAAGCCCGCTTCCCTCGGGATTCGTAAACAGCGGATGCTTCAGGAAGAAGTCGCTGTTCGACGCATTCAGATAATGGGGCCGGACCGGCTCGCTGAAATTGTAAGCCAACGTTATATTTTCATTCTCCTTGACGTACAGCTCCTTCTGGCCAAGGGTCGTATTGTCCCGCTGGTTCCCGTTGCCGGTGAAGGTATAGCTGTCGATCACGGGACGCTGCATATCCTGGAACTTCAGGTAGAAGCCGCGGATACCGGCACCTTCGCCACTATCGGCTCCATCTCCGTGGATGGAGAATGTAAGTACAGAAGTCGGCGTGAACTTCGCCGTAACACTCTTGTTATAGACCTGACTGTCGCCCGTCTTGTAGGACATAATCGTCTGCCCATCGAGCTTCATGTCGATCCACGAATGAATCGTGTCCTTCAAAAATTTCGAGTGGCGGCGAAGCACGGCGAAGCCGGCAACCATTTCCGCTTCTCCCCCGAGCGCCATTTCGCGCAGAATCGGATTATCCGCCACTCTTACCTGGAAAGAGACCGTGGCCGGGCTGTCCCAGCCGCCGGTACCCGCAAAAACATCCCCGCCCGACCAGTCGATCGTCGAGTTCGAGGCTGTCTGGGTTTGAACAAAACCGGGTACTTGATTGTTATAAAAATTCATGAACGCATTTTCAGCTTTATAACTCAAATTGCCGACATGCGCTCCCGTGCTGAACATGACTTCCAAATCTTCCGCAGCCGCTTTTGCGGTGCCGTTCCAGGATTCCGGAATCAATGAAAACAGCAGACAGACAATCAGACTGACTGCCGTCAACCGTGTAGCGTACTTCTTATTCCGCAATGTAAACGTTCCCCCAGTTCATTCAACGATGTGTTTAACTACAGGCCCCCTCCGGGCCCGGCCCTTCTGCGCCGCCTCCCCTCACTCTAATCCCATGTATTATCATCGGGCAGAAAATTTGAATTATTTATATCCTGAATTAATTTGCCGCAATTTTTTTTATTAAATTTTAATTTTTGGTTAAGGCTGTGTTCTCCCTTGTTCGCAGAGCGCAAAAAACCGGAAGCTTCCGCTTCCGGTTCGTCGTT
This sequence comes from Paenibacillus glufosinatiresistens, assembly GCF_031470375.1. Taxonomy (NCBI): domain Bacteria; kingdom Bacillati; phylum Bacillota; class Bacilli; order Caryophanales; family Paenibacillaceae; genus Paenibacillus; species Paenibacillus glufosinatiresistens. The sequence goes on along the minus strand of NZ_JAVFHT010000004.1, from coordinate 141,579 downwards.
TCTCTATGGGCAGGAGCACCGGGCTCCTCCTTTTATGCGATAAAGAAATCCGCCAGGGCGAACCCCAGAATGACCATGCTGATGACTTGATTGAGATTATAGGAGGCCAGCTTCATAAGCCGGCGGTTATGCGGACGGATGATCCGGTGTTCCGTCATCAGCAGCAGCGTTGCGATCCCGATTCCCGTCAAGTAGAGCCAGCCGAGATCCCGGTAGGCGTACAGGAACAGCAGCAGCAGCACCATAATCAGATGCAGGCCCTGGGCAATGCGGAGCGCGTTCTTCAGTCCGAAGTAGCTCGGGATGGAGAAGAGCCCGTGCTTGCGGTCAAAATCAATATCCTGGGTGCCGTAGATAATATCGAATCCGGCGATCCAGAGCATGACGATCGTTCCAATGACGAACGGCGTGAAGGCGAACCGTCCCGTTACGGCGAACCAGGCGCCGATCGGCGCGGAAGCAATCACAAATCCCAGGTACAAGTGGCTCAGATAGGTGAAGCGTTTGGTGTAGGAATACACCGTCACCAGCAGAACAGCGACCGGCGAGAGCACCAGACAGAGCGGATTCAGCATCCCGGCCGCAATAATCAGAATCAAATAATTGATTGCAATGAACAGGGCGACCTCTTTCTTCCGCAGCAGCCGCTGGGGGAGATGGCGATGGGCCGTCCGCGGATTCCACTCGTCGAATTCGCGGTCGGCCAGCCGGTTGAAGGCGTTGGCGCCGTTGCGGGCCCCGATCAGGGCAATCAGCCCCCACAGCATGACACGGCCGGACGGCCAGCCGCCCGCCGCCCAGACCATCGAGATGATCGCAAAGGGCAGCGAGAACAGGGTATGCGAGAACATGACCAGTTCGCCGAACATTCTCAGCTTTGTCGTGGTGGTTTTGAACAGATGAATTACGGCCAAATGAGTCCCTTCTTTCCGTGTGTTGGCACATCCTCCCGCCGGAGGTGGACATGGCGGTGCGTCATGCCAGCTCGGCCAGCACACTGTCCAGCGTCTTCAGCATGTCCTGAATATCCGCCTCGGCCAGAATCAGCGGCGGCTGGAAGGCCAGCACATTGCGGCCGGTTCCATTCTTCCCGATGATGAAGCCGCGGTCTTTCATCCGCTCCAGCACTTCGTCCGTCAGCTCTGCCGCTTCGCCGGCCTCCGCTCCGCCCAGCTCGGCCCCAAGCATAAGACCGGCGCCCCGGACGTCGCGGATCAATCCGGGATAGCGCTCCTTCAGCCCGGCCAGTCCTTCCTTCAGCTTCGCCCCCAGCCGTTCCGCGCGTTCGGGAAGCCGCTGGTCGGCCATATAGTCGAGCACGGCCAGCGCGGTAATCGCCGAGACCGGATTGCCGCCGAAGGTGGAGGCCGACGGCGAGTTCAGCGATGCGGCGACCTCGTCCGAGGCCGCGAACGCAGCCACCGGAACGCCGTTGCCCAGCGCCTTGGCCATGCTGACGATATCGGGAACCACCCCGAAATGCTCCATGGCGAACATGCGCCCGGTCCGGCCGAAGCCGGTCTGGATTTCGTCGAAGATCAGCAGCGCGCCGCGGCGTCTCAACAGCTCGGCGGCTTCGCGGAAATAGGATTCATGCGGCATAATCATGCCGCCGTTGCCCTGAATCGGCTCCGCGATCATCGCGGCAATGGAATCCCCGTGCTCCGCCAGCACCCGCTCCAGATCCGCCAGCGAGCGTGCGGCTGCCTCCCCGGTGCTCAGCTCCGAATCGTACGGACGCCGGATGAAGTGGACATCCGGGTCCAGATAAGGGTCCGTCCGCCACATCGGCAGCCCCGTTACGCTCATCGTCAGATTCGTGCGGCCGTGAAGCCCGCTCTCCAGGGCAATGAAGCCCTTGCGCCCGGTATGCCGCCGGGCGAGCAGCATCGCGCCTTCGTTCGCCTCCGAACCGCTGTTGACGAAGAAGCTCCGCCGCAGATTCCCCGGCAGAATCTCGGCCAGCCGTTCCGCCAGGTCCACATTCGGCTGGGTCAGATAGATCGTCGTTGTATGCTGAAGCCGCTGGAGCTGGGCAATGGTCGCCGAGGTAATGGCCGGGTTGCAGTGCCCGCAGGCCACCACCGAGACGCCGGCGAAGAAATCGGTGTATTTCTTGCCGTTCTCATCGTACAAATACTGCATCTCCCCCTGGACAATCTGGGGTGCGTTTCGGTAGAAATGCTGTGTGCACGGATAGAAATACCGACGCCGTTTCGCTGCGACCGCTTCGCGGCCGATCGTGTAATCCTCCATATCGCGGTTCCTCCTTATGTGAACACCGGCACAATCCGGTCTTAATTGAATTGCAGCGAGCCGAGCGTATAGCCCGCATACAGCGGTTCAAGCATCCCCGCCGCTTCGGCGGCATGCTGTCCGCCGCCGCTCAGCGCCTGCCGGTACGCATCCAGAATGATGCCCAGTTCTTCGGGCCGGTACGTCGCTCCCTCAATCCGGAATACCGAGACGCCAAGCGCCCGGATCTCCGGAACCAGCGGCAGATAATTCAGCTCCTTGGCCATCAGCAGATGGCAGCGTCCGTGCTGGTCCCGGTAGACCGGATTCTCGCCCTGGTCGGTCTTCAGCACCAGCACGCGGTTCGGCACGAACCGGTTGTCTTCTTCGGCGATCGGCTCCGCTCCGTCGGCGTTCGCATAGAGATCATGCTCCATATACATCAGCGCCGGCGTTCCGTGCACGACCATCTCCATCGGAACGTCGGTTCCGGACACGAACGAAGCATAATGCTCCAGCGTCATCTCCTGCGACACCGCAATCCGTTCCAGGCCCCATTCCGCATACTGGGCGGCCGCCACATGATTATAGATATTGAGACTCGTATCGCCGATGAGCGGATAACCGGCCTGACGGTACCGCCGCAGCGCGCCCAGGTTCGTAACCAGAATGCCGTCGATCGGCAGACGATCGCCGCGGATCAGCAGCTGGTCATATTGGTCAAAATGCAGCTCGGTCATCATCCGGGGCAGACCGAGCACCAGCTTCGTTCCGCCCTTGGCGGCGCCAAGCTCCAGAATATCCCGCTTCGTGAACGGACGGTCCGGTTCATACACATCCCCGGACAAGTACAAATAATCCGCTCCGTGCCGGAGAGCGGTCCGCGCCTGCTCCATGTTGTTCACACGGACCCCAACCGCGCCCGCGCCCGCATCAGCGCCGCGTCTTGCCATCCGGGAAGCGGCCGCTTCGACCAGGGCCTGCCGCAGCTCGTCCACCCGTTTCCCGCTCAACTCCCGCTCGGCGGTCGGTGTGCTGAACATCTTGCCGGTACTGTAGAATTTGCCGGTTCCTTCGTAGCGGCGGTTGATGTTGGCAAGGCCCGGCTTGCCGAAAGCGTAGCCGGTCGAGAAATCCCGCTTGCGGTTGTCGTACAGCAGCTTGGCCTCCAGCGCGCGGTCGAAGCCCGCCGGATCGTCGATGTAGCGGTCGATGGCGTCGCCATAAGCATTGACCAGCATGACCATGAAATCCTTGTCGCGCATCCGGCCCTCGATTTTGAAAGAGGTAATCCCCGAGTCGATCAGCTCCGGCAGGTGCTCGTACATATACATATCCTTGACCGCCAGCGGATACTCCGCGGGGTAGACGCGGCCGTCCTTCTTCACCCGGTAGTCCCAGCGGCAGGGCTTCATGCATTTGCCCCGGTTGCTGCTCATGCCGAACACATGGGAACTGAAGTAGCAGTTCGCGCCATGGACGGAGCACATATCGCCGTGGACGAAATATTCCAGCTCCATCCCCGTCAGCCCGTGCAGCAGCTTCGCCGCGGCGAGATCCATCTCGCGGGACAGCACCGTCCGCGTCACGCCGAGCTCGCCCAGGGCGCGGATCATCTCCAGATTATGCACATTCATCATGACGGAGGCGTGCACCGGAAGACCGAGTCCCATTTCGCGGATCAGCGACAGCACGGCCATATCCTGAACGATCAAGGCATCCGGCCCGATGCGGTCGAGGAACCGCAGATACGTCCGGGCTTCTTCCACGTCGGCTTCGCTGAACAGATTATTGACGGTCACATAGAGCTTCTTGCCCAGACCGTGCGCGGTCTCTACCGCCTCTTCCATCTCGGCATGCGACAGATTATACCCTTTGCGCATCATGCGCATGTTGAGAACCGGCCCGCCGAGATAGACGGCGTCGCAATTGGCTTCGATGACCTCCTTGAAGATCTCGAAGGTGCCGGCCGGGGCCAGCAGCTCCACTTCTTTACCATTAAAATAACGCGCCACTTCGTATTCCTCCTACTTCCCGCGAAATGCCAAATCCCCGCAGCTCGCCAATTTACCGCGGCCGTCCGGCGGGACCTGCATGTCATCGGCTCAAATCCGTTCCTTCCTGCTTCCGTCCCGCTCACAGCAGCGCCGCGGCGGTACCCGCGGCAAGAAACAGGACAATGAACAGCGTATCGGCGGCTCCCCAACGCAGACGGTGATAATACGTGCGGGGCGCATCCAGCACGAACCCGCGCGCTTCCATGGAATAGATCAGATCCTGTGCCCGGCGGAACGCCCCGGTGATAACCGGAACAAGCAGCGTCATCAGCATCCGGGCCTTGTCGGCAAGCTTCAGCTCCGACAAATCCGCTCCCCGCGAAGCCTGCGCCTTCAGAATCACCTGCGCTTCATCCAGAATGGTGGGAATGAAGCGCAGCGCAAGGCTCATCATCAGCGTCAGCCGTTCCGTTGGTACCCCGAGCTTCCCGAGCGGCTTCAGCAGCCCGTCCAGCCCTTGATTCAGCCGGCTCGGCCGCGTGGTGAACGTCAGCAGCGCCGTGAAGGTAATCAGGAAGAACGTGCGGATGACCGAGAAGGCCCCCAGCCGGAGACCGCCCTCGTGCAGCTCCAGCGCCCCGAGGCTCAGCCAGACCTCTCCGGTCTTGACCGTAAGGGTCTGAACGACGAAGATGAAGAGCATCAAATACTTCAGCGGTTTGGCCGCCTTGAGATAATAGTTCAGTGATATCCGGGTGGACGCCATGACCAAAACCGAGAAGACGGCCAGCAGCGCCATATCCGTCCACGATCGGCAGAGCAGGATAACCGCTACATACAGCAGCATTCCGAGCAGTTTCGAGCGGGGGTCCAGACGGTGAACCCAGGACCCGGTCTCAATGCTCCTTCCCAGGAGCAGCCGTTCATTCATCGCCGGCCTCCGTTCCTGCCGGAGCGTCCGGCCCGGAGCCGGCCGCTTCCGCCGCATTCCGGCCCAGCTTCTCCGCAATCAGCGCCGCCAGACTCTCGGGCGTCAGCCGCGGCGTTTCCCCGTGCAGGCCGAGCTTTCCGGCCACAGCCCGCCAGTACAGCAGCGACTGCGGCACAGCCAGTCCGCAGCCGGTCAGAATCCCGGGTTCGGCGGCAAGACCTGCGGCATCCCCTTGATACCGCACCCGGCCTTCGCCGAGCAGGACCCACTGATCCGCATACGGCAGCAGCTCGTCCATCCGGTGCGTCACAACCACGACCGTCTTGCCCTGCTCCCGGCACAGCCGGACGAGCAGCACCACCAGCTCATCCCGGCTGACGGGATCGAGCGTAGCCGTCGGCTCGTCCAGAATGACAATCTCCGGGTCGGCGGCAAGCACCGAGGCGATCGCCGCCTTGCGCATCTGGCCGCCGCTCAGGCGGAACGGACTGCGCGCCAGGAGCTCCTCCGGCAGCCCCATATCGTTCATCGCCTGCCGGATGCGGACCCCCGCTTCCTCCCGGTCCATGCCGAAATTCAGCGGCCCGAACAGCAGATCCTTCTCCACCGTCTCGGCGAACATCTGGTGCTCCGGGAACTGGAAGACCAAGCCGACCCGCCGCCGGAGCGGCAGCAGCCGGGGCGGCTTGGCGCCTGCCTGAAGCGTAACGTCCAGCACGGTTACCGAGCCGCTGGACGGCCTCAGAATGCCGTTGAACAGCTGGAGCAGTGTCGATTTGCCCGAACCCGTCGTCCCGGCGATGCCGACGAGCGATCCGGCCGGAATCTTCAGATCAATATCGTGCAGCGCCGTCTGCTTCCAGAGCGTGCGGTCGGCATACGTGTAGCTGACCTCTTTCAGTTCGATGGCCATAGCTTCTCTGCCAGCTCCTCTCCGCCGGCTGCCGATCCGGCATCAATGCCCAGCCGCTTCAGTTCGGCGGCGAGCCGCCAGCCGTAAGGCGCGCGCAGATGGCAGGCTGCCAGCAGGCCCTCATCCGCGAACAGCTCCTCCGGCTTCCGGTCCGCCGCCACGCCGCCGCCGCCCAGCGCGATGACGCGCTCGGCGGCCCGGATCTCCTCGGCGTCATGCGTAATCATCAGCACCGTATAGCCTTCCCCGTGCAGCTTCCGCAGCACGGCCAGCAGGGCATTCCGCCCCGCTTCATCCAACATCGAAGAGGCCTCGTCCATAATGACGATGCCTGGCTCCATGGCAAGTATCGACGCAATCGCAACGCGCTGCTTCTGCCCCCCGGACAGCTCCCCCGGGTGCTTGCCGAGCAGCGGCGCAAGTTCAAATTCAGCCGTAACGCGCATAAGACGCGCTTCCATCTCCGGCCGGGACAGACACAGCCCCTCCAGACCGAAGAGAATGTCCTCTTCAACCGTCTCGCCGACGAACTGGTTGTCGGGATTCTGGAAAACCATGCCGATGCGGCGGCGAACCTCGGCGACGTGCTTGTCTTCAAGCGGAGTGCCGCAGATTTCAATCTGGCCGGAAGCTGCGGGCAGCAGCCCGTTCAGCAGCTTCACCAGCGTTGATTTGCCGCAGCCGTTCGGTCCGACGAGGGCCACCCACTGCCCGGCCGGTATCTCAAGGCTGATTCCGCTCAGAAGCGGCTGCTCCGGCGTGTAGCCGAAGGAGACCTCTCTCAAGGACACGGCCGCGGCTCCGGCCGAGCCCGCTGTACTTTTGGCGTTCATGTGGTCCATCTCTTAGGCCGCCTCCCCTCGATACCTAGTGCAGAAAATCCTCGAACAATGAAATCTCGGACAGCGATTCCGTCAAATAACGAACCGCGATGCCGACGACAACGCCGGTCACCAGTCCGAAGATCAGCAGCACCGGCAGATAATACATGATGCTGGATGCGTTCATGACAATCGAAGCGGCGACGAGCTGGCCGACGTTGTGCGCGACGCCGCCCGCAACGCTGACGCCGACGAGACTCAGCCGGTTCTTGCCCATCCGCATCAGCAGAAGCATCACCGCGAAGCTCAGCAGCGAGCCGAACAGGCTGAACAGCAGGCTGGAGAATGTGCCCAGCAGAAATGCCGTCAGAAGCGTCTTGAGAATAACCAGCGTGAGCGCATCGCGCGCCCGCAGGAAATAAATGCACGTCAGCACCATAATGTTGGCCAGCCCCAGCTTGGCCCCCGGCATCAGACCCACGCTGCTCAGCGGAATCTGCGCCTCTACAATGCCCAGCACGACGGCGACCGCCGCAAAGATCGCGATAATCACCGTCCGTTTGAGCGCCAGAGCCGAATCTCTACTGGACATAAGCGTCTACCCCGTCCTCTCCGCCCGCGCTGGCAATCTCGACGAGCACCCGGTGCGGCAGGCATACAATCGTCTGCTTCGGATGGCGGATAAAGCCGAACTCCAGGCAGACCTTGTCCGGGCAATCGGCGTCGTACATCTCCACGCCGTAATCATGCACCTTCAGAATATTGTAACCGCGTTCTGTGCGGATTTCGACGATCTGCTCTTCCTTGGTAAGCTGGACCGTCTTGAACAGCTTGCCGTCAACGGTTACCCGGGCCACCCGGTTCTCCCCGCCTTTATCGTTATGGTCCGACAGCCAGCGGGGAAGGATCAGCGCAAGCGCCACCACCACAACGAGGCCAATCAGCCACACATCAGCGCGTTTCATAAAATTCTCCCTTATTTTTTAATTATATAAAAACCAGACTAATTAATTATAACGGTCCCATCCCGTTCCATCAATGAAACCCGAAGCGTTTTCGGGAGATTGTGAGAAAGTTCACGAAATCGATCACGAATTCTCCAGGGATAAACAGGATGCTTCTACAGACTCTCCTATTTCTTTGAATTTTGTTAAAAAAAAGCGATTATCCGCTTATCGGATAATCGCCTGCATAGCCGCTCTCCGCCTCCGGAATTCCGCGGCTCCGGTTCTGCTCGAAGTAGCCCAGCAGCAGACCCGCAAATACCGGGTCCCACTGGGTTCCCCGGCCTTCACTCAGAATCTTCAGCGCCTTGCCGTGCTCCATTCCCTTCCGGTAGGGACGGTCGGAGGTCATCGCATCGTAGGCGTCGGCCACCGCAATGATCCGGCCAAACAGCGGAATGTCTCCGCCTGCAAGCCCGTCGGGGTACCCCTTGCCGTCATACCGTTCGTGATGCGAGCGGACGCCGCCGAGATAAGGGAGCATCTTCTCCTGCGGCTCAATCTGCCGGAGAATATTCTCGCCCAGCACCGGATGGCTCTTGATCTGATCGAACTCTTCTTCCGTCAGCCAGCCTTCCTTGAAGAGCACCGCATCCCGGACGCCGATCTTGCCAATATCGTGCAGCAGCGCCGATTTTCGCAGATTGTCGAGCTCTTCCCCTTTCAGTCCGGCGAGCTGCCCGATGATGACCGAATACTCGGCGACCCGGATGGAATGCCCCGCCGTGTACGGGTCGCGGGCGTCCAGCGCCACGGCAAGCGAAGTGAACAGACTGTCCAGCAGCTGCTGATTCTGCTCCTCCCGGATCTGAAGCCCGCGGACCATCACATTGAAGCCTGCGACCAGACGGGAGAATTCATCCGAATAATAGTCCTGGGTCTGTTCCAGCCGCCCTTCCTTGACCTTCTTCATGGATTCGTAGAGCTGCCCGATCGGCTGCTGCACGCTGCGGGTCAGCAGCCAGGCCGCGATCAGCGAGAACACCGTGCCCATGATCAGCACGACGGCCGCCCATCCCCAGTAGCTCAAGAGAGCGCCGCCGCCAAGGTCGCGGATGCGCACATGCGTCATCAGACTGAACAGAAACAGCGGAAACGTACCGATCAGCGTGCAGCTGATCAGAAACTTCGGGCGGATAGAGATCAGATTATGCTCTTCCAGCGAGAAATCCTCTCCATATAGACGGAGCGCTTCATTGCGCAGATGCCGCAGCAGCGGCACAATGGTGGCTCCGGTCTGAAAAAACTCGATCAGCGCATGCATGCAGGCAATCAGCACCGCTCCGGCCAGCGCGAGAAACGGATAATAATAAGGCATATCCAGAAGCTTCACATGAATCATCCAATGCGCCATGCCGACGGCCGGCAGGCTTAGTCCAAGCAGATGCGGCCCCATAATCCGCCGGACCGACAGGCCCGGCAGACGGTGCGTCCGATCATAGGCGGCCCGCAGATCCTCCAGTTCGCTTGCGCCTGCGAAGCTGCGGTAAACAGGCCGGATATGCCGGTAGAACGCGAACAGCTCGGCCCCTGCCATAATGCAGAAGGAGACGGCCAACACCAGCAGCAGCCTCATATATTCCCTTGTGGATACTTCCAGAGTAGACAGCATGAGCAGACTCCCCGTCGCGATCACGGCCATAACGGAGCCAAGCAAATAATTGTAGACCGATTGCCGCAAAAAGGCCCGATACACTTTCATAATGGTGTTCATCCTCCAGCGGTTTTTGTTGCTTGCGTATTCTCGCAATATCTGGTACAATAGTAAGATATTTAGTTTCCTCGTAATTCTTCTTCAAGAATAGGACGTATCTCTTCTTTATCGGAATCCCCGGTACAAAACCTTACGTTTTCTTGCTGAAAACCTTATTTTTATACGAGAATCATTTTACCATCGCATTCCGATTCATACTGGCGCGGTCATTGGAGCCGCAAGGGCAAGAGAGAGGTAGGGCTTTTGTCGTTTTGGAAAAGAATGCTTCTCGCTTAACGGCTGCTGAAAATAGACAAGGAAATTAAATACAGCGTATAGCATAGTCTATGTACGCATACACCAAGACGCCCGGCCGTCCGCATAGAAGCGGATAGCCGGGCGTCGTCCAATTTTCAGGGCTTCTGCGCTCTTCCGCGCAAATGGCGAAGCACAAAATCGCAGACCCGCCGCACGTATGCCTCCGGGTCTTGATCGTAGGATTTACCGTGGCCGGCTCCGGGCACGGACCAGCGTTCCTTCTCGCTTCGGCAGGCGGCATACAGTTCCTCCATCATCCCGACGGGAACGAACGTATCCGCTTCGCCGTGTATGAACAGAATCGGCGTCTTCGCCTTCGCTACCTGGCGCAGCGCCGAAGCTTCGCGCAGGCTGTACCCGGCTCGGATGCGGGTAACCAGCCCCGCGCCGTCCAGGACCGGGAAGAAGGACGGCAGCCGGTAGAGCCGGCGCATCTGATAAGCCAGCTCCGCAGCCGCCGACGTATAAGCGCAGTCGGCTACGACCGCTTTGACCTGCGGAGGGAGTTCCTCGCCGGCTGCCATCAGCACGGTAGCTGCGCCCATGGATACGCCGTGCAGCACCACTTCCGACTCCGGTCCCGTCTCCTCCAGCACTCTCCGGATCCAGCCGGCATAATCAAGACGCTCCTGCCAGCCGAACCCGATGTAATCGCCGCCGCTCTCCCCGTGCCCTCTGGCATCGGGCAGCAGCACATGGAAGCCAAGCACCTCATGGTAAATGCGGGCATAGGCGCCCATATCCTTGGCCTTGCCCGAATAGCCGTGGGCAATAATCGCTGTCCGCCCCTCTGCGCGGTCCGACGGCAGCCAGTAGCCGCGGAGCTTCAGCCCGTCCGGGGCCGTCAGCTCCCAGTTCGTGAAGTTCCGGCCGGCGATCCAGCGCTGGCCTTCCCCCCACGAGGCGCCCGCTACAGGGGGCGGACCGCCTTTTCCGCCGCTTTTGGCGATATAAACCGTCTTGGGCGCGCGCCGGACAGCCACGTTGTAGACCAGCAGCCCGGCGTACACCGTAAGCGCCGCACACACAGCCGCAATTCCCGCAATTCCAATCCAGACCAACGCCTATCACCCGCCTTCGGAGTTTACAGCAGCTGCATCCAGCCGATCAACGACATCCAGAGCGGCACACTAATCAATACCCCAAAGACAAGCCCCCGCAGCATCCGTGTCTGTGCGTGCATGGCGATTCCTCTTTTCCATTCCAAATTTTAAATTTAATTTTAACCTTATAAATTCAATATATACGCAGCGCCGGGCATTTATTGTGAAATAAATCACATAATACTCTCGATTTTGCTTCTTTTTCTGATTTCCTTTCCTGCACCTCTTGAATCATGCCGGGGTTGGGAATAAAATACGAATATATGTTCCTAGTAATAGTAATCGGGAGGTAGAAGGATGCCACATGAGGAGAACAGCGACCGGAGGCTTTTGCAGGCCTATATTCTGCTTCCGCTCGTCATCACGGCCCTGGAACGGGACGGACGGCTGCTGGCGCGCCTTCTTCGGACTCCGGCTCCCTATGTCGAGATGGCGGAAGCCGCAGCAGCCGCGGCCGCGCGCGATCTGCGAAAGGTCCGTCTGGCCATGCGGGCCGCCGGGATGAGAGTCTACGAGAATGAGCGTCTGGCGGACGGCATTCGGGTCCGCTATCAATGCCGGGGCTTCCACGGGGAAATGTCGGTAACCGACGCGAAGCTCGCCGATCAGGCCGTATCGCAGATGCGCCGTTATATGGGCCTGGAGGCGCCGGCCGTGCGCTAGACGCGCCTCCGCACCGGGGCGCGCGTCCCCGTCCTCCGGCCGCACAAAAAGCCCGGCCGTGGGAGTCGGCCGGGCTTCAAAAGAATAACCACAACACTGGGGGGTGTTTGGTAGTCCTATCATACCCCCGAAACCTGAAAAAATCCTGACGCCAAGCTGAAAATTTCCTTAAATTTTGCTGGCATTAGCGTTAAATTTATACATAATGGGGCGAAGCGACAAAGAACTGCTGAATATCCAGCTCGATCTTGATGGACTGGAACAGTTGCTCCAGACTTGGCACCCATACCAGCGAATCCTGGCGCAAATAGCTGAGAACCGACTCGTAACTGCGGCAGAAATCATCCAGATGCCGGCTGGTCGCCGATTCCAGCACATTTATCGCCTTTCGGCCCAGCTCGGTATAATCCAGGCACAGCACTTCTTGAAGGTCTGAATCGCCGCCCAACAGGCGGGTCCACGAGAACGCCCCCCCATGCACGATTTCGTTTGAGCCCTCCAAATACTCTACCCGGGAATGTTCAATTATAAAGGCGTGAATGCGGCTTTCTATATTCTTATAACCGTCGAGAATCCGTTCGGTATTCGACATGGCTTCTCCTTTCTGGCAAGGCCAGCAAAAAAGGGAAGCTTCCCCTAGACTTATACGGCGGAAGCTTCCCGAATGGGCAGATATCATCAGTTCAGTTAAATTTAGTATACGACGTTATACATCGTTTGTATAGAGACAAACCTACAATTTACAGCGAAATGGAGAATATAAAAAAACGCGGTTCTCCGTATTCAACGGTGAACCGCGTCTCTGTTCAGGTCTTTCAAGATGCTGGTGAAGGGAATTGAACCCCCGGCCTACGCATTACGAGTGCGTTGCTCTACCCCTGAGCTACACCAGCATGTTAACTTCAATTTCGCAACAGAAACTATTATACCGGAATCGAAGAAAAAAGCAACCTTTTTTTGAAGCCAGTCTCCCCAAAGGAACCCGGTGCCCGAATAAGCCTCCGGGTGAGGGCTTCGCCAAGAGCTGTACCGCGCTGGCATCTTCTCATTGCTCCCGGAGCTTCCGTTCCACCGACTCCAGCTTCTGCCGGCTGCTGGAATCCCGATCCCGGCGGTCGTCGATCTTGAGCGAGGTCGAGACGCGGAGCGCGCCGCTGCGGAACGGCGTTTCGTGCAGAAGACGGACGGCCTCCAGAATAGCCGGAAGGCTTCCTTCCAGAATGGTGCCCATGGAGGTCAGTTCGTAGGTGATGCCCTTCACTTCTTCCAGAGCCCGCTGCATGTCCGCTACGTACCCGCTGAGACTTGTACTCCCTGTGCCAATCGGAATGACTGTAATTTCGGCGATGGCCATCATGGATTCCCTCCCAACTGTGTGTGCTGCTATTGTACCCCTTCCTGTCCCTTGCTGCAAACCGCCGGTTCGTTCCCTATTCAGGCACGAAATTTTGCCTTTTTTGTGGCCGGACCTGTGGATGAAATGTGGATTTCCTTCCCTCGGATTGTGGATGAACTGTGGAGCAATTGTGGAAAATCCCCCTCCGCCCGCGCCCGGCGCGGGATTCAAAATTCGGTTTACATACACAACATATTGGGTTATCTTTATTAAACAACAACCAAATATAGTAGATTCATAGATTCAGGTGCCGTTTCTCCTCCAAGGAGAACTCGGCTTAAAAGGGAAGCCCGGTGCAATTCCGGCGCGGTCCCGCCACTGTAACCGGAAGCAGTCTGACCTACCCGGGAAGCTGCAAGCGGATTCGGCTCATGCCACTGCGAAATGCCCGTCATTTCACGGGAAGGCGCCTTATCGGTTCCGGAAGCCAGGAGACCTGCCTGCATCGATTCGACACCCTAATTACACAGCCTGCGAGGAACAGGAAGGTGTCCGTAACGATCTGCGGCCGGATCAGGCTGTACATACGGGCATTTTTCGCTGGAAGCGTAAAATGCTTTTTCTATTTATACAGGACGAAAGGGGACGCTAGGCTATGACACTGCTGGAACAACGCCAGGACACCCGCCAAGAGGCGCTGCTGGAGGAAGCGATCGGCATCGGCGACGATATTATCGACAGCCGGGATCTCGATCTGCTGAGGGAGAACGCGAATTTGAACGGGGAGAGCTTCTCCGGCAAAATGAGCAAGCTCGGAAGCGAGTATTCCAAATGGTATGCCCGCCACTTCACGCTTCCTCCGCGCCTGACCCATGCGGTTCAGGAGAACATCGTCTATGTCCATGACCTGGACCAGTATGTGATCGGCACGACCAACTGCATCTTCATCCCTTTTGAACGGCTGCTCCGCGAGGGCTTCAATACGGGCAACGGCAGCGTCCGCCCGCCGAATTCGATCATGACGGCGATGGCGCTGACGGCGATTATTTTCCAGTCCCAGCAGAACGCCCAGTACGGCGGCGTATCCGGCAGCAAGCTGGACCACGACCTCGCTCCCTATGTCGCCAAATCCTTCGCAAAATTCTTCCGCAAGGGCCTGGAGTACTTCGGAGAAGGGCAGGCCACTGAAGTGGACGGCGAAATCGCGATGAGCCGAACCGACCTGGCCGCGGCCTATCCGCAGGCGTTCCGCTACGCGATGAAAGAGACCGAGAGCGAGACGCTCCAAGGCGCGGAGAGCCTCATCCATAACCTGAACACCATGTCGTCCCGGGCCGGAGGCCAGATTCCGTTCACCAGCATCAACTACGGCACCTGCACCTCGCCGGAAGGGCAGCTTGTGATCGCTTCCCTGCTGACGGCGACGATGAACGGACTGGGAAGCGGGGAGACGCCGGTGTTCCCGATTCAGATTTTCAAATGCAAACAAGGCATCAACCAGCAGCCCGGCGATCCGAACTACGAGCTGTTCCTGAAGGCCGCAGAATGCTCCGCGCGCCGTCTCTATCCGAACTTCGCCAATCTCGACGCGCCGCTGAACCTGGCTTATTACGATCCTGCCGATCCCGATACTGAATTCGCGACGATGGGCTGCCGCACCCGGGTGCTCGGCGACCGCTTCGGCCGCAACCGCTGCTCCGGCAAGGGCAACCTCAGCTTCAATACGCTGAATCTGGTGCGGCTCGGCATCCGGCACGGCATGGTGACGGGCCAGCGGGAAGAGGCCGACGAGCAGGGCTTCTACGACGATCTGGACCACTATATGGAGATTGCGCTCGAAGGGCTCGTCCACCGCTACCGCATTCAGTGCGCCCAGAAGGCAAAGGCCTCCGACTTCATGATGCGCGAGGGCGTCTGGGAAGGCGGCGAAGTTCTTGGACCGGAGGACCCCGTGGGCGATCTGCTGAAGCACGGCAGCCTGTCAATCGGCTTCATCGGCATCGCGGAGTGCATGAAGGCGATGTACGGCCGGCATCACGCCGAGGACCCGGACATTCATGCCAAGGCGGTAGCCGTCGTCCGCCGTATGCGCGACTTTTGCGACCGCAAGAGCGAAGAACTGGACCTGAACATCACGCTGTTCGCCACACCGGCGGAAGGGCTGTCCGGCAAGTTCACGAAGATTGACCGCAGCGAGCTCGGAGCGATCCCCGGCGTGACCGACCGGGAATATTACACGAACTCCTTCCATGTTCCCGTCTATTACGAGCTGGGCGCCGCCCGGAAGATCAGCCTGGAAGCGCCGTTCCACGAGCTGTGCAATGCCGGCGCCATCTCCTATGTGGAGCTGAACGGGAACGCGCGGAGCAACCCGGGCGCTTTTGTGAAGATTATCCGCTACGCGCTGGAACAGAACGTCAGCTATTTCTCGATCAATCACCCCATCGACCGCTGCTCCGCCTGCGGCCATGAGGGCGTCATCGGGACGAACTGCCCCTCCTGCGGCGCGCATGAGGAAGAGGTCCATATCCGGCGGCTGCGCCGGGTGACCGGCTACCTCACCGGCGATTACCAGACCCGGTTCAACACCGCCAAGCAGGCCGAGGTCCGCGACCGGGTCAAGCATCTATGAACATCTGCGGCTTCTATCCCGAATCCATCAATGAGGGCGAGGGGCTGCGGGCCGTGCTGTTCGCCAGCGGCTGCCGGCACCGCTGCCCCGGCTGCTTCAACCCGAAGACATGGAGCTTCGGATACGGCGAGCCGTTCACTGCGAAACGCAGACGGGAGATCATCGGCGAGATCGCCGGCAATCCGCTGCTGGACGGCTTGACGCTCGCCGGCGGCGATCCGTTCTTCTCGGCCGGAGAGGCTGCGGCCTTTGTCCGCGAGCTGCGGGCGGAGCTGCCCGGCTTCAACGTCTGGGCCTACACGGGCTTCACCTGGGAGCAGCTGACGGAGCGCCCGGACACGCCCGAATATGAACTGCTCGCGCTGTGCCAGGTGCTGATCGACGGCCGGTTCGACGAGCGGCTGAAGGACACCTCGCTCCAATACCGGGGGAGCAGCAACCAGCGCATCCTTGATATTCCGGCCGGACTGGCTGCGGGAAGGCCGGTGCTGTGGAGGCCGGCGGCATTCGCCGCACTGTAGCAGTATGGCCCCGCAGCCGCCGCCGCGTCTAACCGTCCGCCTCGACCGGTTAGATTCTAAGAGTTGCCATCCATGCAAGCGGAACCCCCGGGGTACTTGCCCCGAGGCCCTCTCCGCGCTCCTATAGATCAATTTGTGAAATTGCAAAATTAAAATAGAAGGGAAGCGATCCATATGCCTCAACTCGTTATCAAGCCTGACAACCGGAGACTCGCCTTCGATGAAATCCGTCTCTCCGTCTATGCGGACCGTCTCCTGACCGGACTCGAGCAGCTGAACAAGGATCAGCTGCTGCGCGGCGTGTCCTCCAAGCTGCGCCGCGAGGAAGTGAGCGGCGAGGAGATCAGCGCCGCGTTCACCATGAGCGCCCTGGAGCTGGTCACCAAGGAGACGCCGGACTGGAAATTCGCCGCCGCCCGCTCCCTGCTGACCTCCCTCTACAAGAAGGCCGCTGTTCACCGCCGCTACAAAGCCTACCCGGACGCCCCTTACGGCGCGCTCTACCCGCTGATCGAGACACTGGTGAAGAAAGGCGTCTACCGCGAGGAGCTTCTAACCTGCTACACGAAGGCTCAGATCGAGGAGCTCGGGGCCTGCATCGACTCCACGCGCGACCTGCTGTTCGATTACATCGGCCTCTTGACGCTCTCCGACCGCTATCTGGCCCGAGACTTCGACGGCCGGGTGATGGAGCTGCCGCAGGAGCGCTACATGGTCATCGCCATGTACCTTATGCATACCGAGCCGGAGGAGAAGCGGCTGGAACTCGTCAAGGAAGCCTATTGGGCCATGAGCAATCTGTATATGACGGCAGCCACGCCGACCATGTCGAACGCCGGCAAGAAGGTGGCCGGACAATTGTCAAGCTGCTTCATCGACACGGTGGACGACTCGCTGGAGGGGATTTTTGACTCCAATACGGATGTGGCCCGTCTCAGCAAAATGGGCGGAGGCATCGGCGTCTACCTCGGCAAAGTCCGCGCCCGCGGCTCCGACATCCGCGGCCACAAGAATACCAGCTCCGGCGTCATCCCCTGGATCCGCCAGCTCAACAACACCGCCGTCAGCGTCGATCAGCTCGGCACCCGCAAGGGCGCCGTCGCCGTCTATCTCGACGTCTTCCATAAGGACATCCTGGCCTTCCTCGACCTGAAGCTGAACAACGGCGACGAGCGGATGCGCGCGCATGACGTGTTCCACGGCGTCTGCCTGCCCGACCTGTTCATGGAAGCCGTAGAGGCGCGCGGCGAATGGCACCTCTTCTGCCCGCACGAGGTCAAGAAGACAATGGGCTGGAAGGATGGGCAGGGCCGGGCGCTCGGGCTGGAGGACTTCTACGACGAAGCCTTCGGACAGGGCAGCTTCCGCGAGCGGTACGCCGAGGCGGTGGCCCACCCGTCGCTCTCGCGGATTACGGTACCCGCCATTGATATTATGAAGCGGATTATGAAATCGCAGCTGGAGACCGGAACGCCGTACATGTTCTACCGCGATACGGTCAACCGGGCGAACCCGAACCGCCATGCGGGCATGGTGTTCTCGTCCAATCTGTGCACCGAGATTATGCAGAACCAGTCGGCGACCGTCGTGGAGCAGGAAGAACTGGTCACAAAGGACGGGCAGACCCGGATTGTCATCTCGAAGATTCCCGGCGACTTCGTTGTCTGCAACCTGAACTCCATCCATCTTGCCCGCGCTGTCCCGGCCGGCGTGCTGGAGCGCCTCGTGCCGATTCAGGTGCGCATGCTCGACAACGTGATCGACATCAACAACATCGAAGTGCTTCAGGCCCAGTACACGAACAGCCAGTACCGCGCCGTCGGCCTCGGCACCTTCGGGCTGCACCACCTGCTGGCGCTTGAAGGCATCCGCTGGGAGTCCGACGAAGCCGTTGAATACAACGATCATCTGTATGAGCACATCAATTATTTGCTGGTTCGCGCCAGCCATGAGCTGGCCCTGGAGAAAGGCAAGTATCCGAAGTTCGCCGGCTCCGATTGGGAGACGGGCGCGTATTTCGAGTCCCGCGGCTATGTCAGCGGAGAGCGTCAGGGCAAGTTCGTGACGACGGAGCAGTGGCGCGAGCTGCGCGGTGCCGTCGCCCAAGGCGGCGTCCGCAACGCCTGGATGTTCGCCATCGCGCCGAACGGCTCGACCTCGATCATCGCCGGCTCCACGGCCAGCATCGACCCGCTGTACGAGCTGCTCTCCTACGAGGAGAAGACGACGTACAAGATCGCCAACCCGGCGCCCGATCTGTCCGAGAAGACGATCTGGTATTACAAGACGGCCTTCCTGCTGGACCAGAACTGGTCGATTCAAATGGCCGCCGCCCGCCAGCGCCATGTCGATCAGGGGCAGAGCTTCAACTTCTATGTCCGGCCGGACATCAAGGCGTCGGAATTTCTCGCGCTGCACCTGAACGCCTGGAAGAGCGGACTGAAATCGACCTATTACGTGCGGAGCCGGGCGCTGACCATCGAGGAGTGCGAGTCCTGCGCGAGCTGAGGCGGCTTACTTTTAATAATGGAATCGTGGGACTTCGGCAGGTTCGAAGCTAAGAATTGGATCGTACGACTTCAGCAGGTCCGAAGCTTGGGATTTCCGGCCGCTGTTGTTCTTGGATTTCCTGATTTGAACCGCTGCCCGCGGTAGAAATCCAAAAACAAAGGTGGACGCTGTCGCTCCTCCAATTCCCAATCTTCTCCCCTGCCTCCGTCACGATCCCCAGCGCAGCCAAGGCTCCCCCAGGATAATGGGGGAGGCGAATGGCAGGGGCTCCCCTTAAGATTTGGGGAGCCCATACACACCGCCTGCCGCCGGCAGCTGCTGGCGGCGGCCTACTTACTGATCAAATTACTTAAACGGCCTAGAACAAGCCACGGAAGGAAATTTGGAGCTGGAGAAGCGCAGCGGCCGCCTTTGTCTCCGGATTTCAACCGCTGTGGCGGTTTAATCAAGAAAGCTGGAGACAACAGCGGCCGGAAATCCCAATTTCCGCAGTGGCGCATACCTTGGCCGCTTAAGACGAACGGCTTATTTTCCATCAAGGAGGAACCCAACATGCAACTGCAAAAAATCTTCAACACCGAAGCCCCCAACCGCTCCACCCGCATCATTGAGGGCGAATGCTCGGGCATTCTGAACTGGAACGATATTCGCATGCCGCATATGTACAAGCTGTACAAGGTGCTGCTGCTCAACCACTGGATTGCGGACGAGATTCCGATGAGCAAGGACGCCCAGCAGTTCCCGCTTCTTGATCCCGAGGAGCAGCGCGTCTTCAAAATCAACATTTCGCTGCTCGCGGTGCTCGACTCGATGCAGACGATGTTCGTCGGCGATGTGAAGCGTTATTTTACCGACTCGTCCCTGGAAGCCATCTCTGCGATCATCGGCCAGCAGGAGGTCGTGCACAACCAGTCCTACTCCTACGTGCTGTCCTCCATTGTGTCCGAGCAGGAGCAGAAGGAAATCTTCGAATACTGGAAGCATGACCCGGTGCTGCTGGAGCGCAACACGTTCATCTCCGGCATCTATCAGAGCTTCCGCGACAACCCGAATCCGCAGACGTTCTTCGAAGCGCTGGTAGCCGACCTGATCCTGGAGGGAGTCTTCTTCTACAGCACCTTCGCATTCTTCTACAATCTGGCCCGGGACCAAAAGATGATGGCGACCAGCCAGATGATCTCCTACATCCAGCGCGACGAGAACCAGCACTGCTATTTCTTCGCAGAGGCGTTCAAGCAGCTTCTGAAGGACTTCCCCGAACTGAACACGCCGGAGAACACGGACTTCGTGTACCGCACGATGGACCGGGCCGTGGAACTGGAGACGAACTGGGCGTACTACACGCTTCAGAACGTGCGCGGCATCGACCTCGGCGAGCTGAGCGATTACATCAAGTTCATCGCCAACAAGCGGCTTACGCTGATGGGGCTGGAGAAGGCCTATCAAGGCGTTGACGTCAACTGCATGCCGTGGATCAAGCCGTTCTCCGACGAGGCGCTGAATGCGACGAAGACGGACTTTTTTGAAGCCAAATCCCGCAACTACGGCAAGACGAGCGACGACAACGGATTCGACGACCTGTAAGAGGAGGCCCGAATCGGGCTGTAAAAAGCGCCCCGGGGGACCGATCCCCCGGTTCGATAAAGAAACAAGAAACGGATGCCCTCCCCGGCTTCTAAGTGGGAGCATCCGTTTTTGTGCAGCGGCTGGAAGGCTGCTATTGTCTCTCTTCCGGGATGTTGAAGAAGGTATCGAGCTTCATGTCCTTCTGCCCCAGAGTCGCGGCGGTGCCGTTCGTCTCCACGAATCCGTACCCCGCTTCCATAATCGGCAGCATCAGATGATAGAAGGCAACGCGCCCCTTGATCTGCGGCTGAACGCCGTCCTGGTCCTCAATGGTATAGGGGAGGAAGAACAGCGCCGGCCGATCCGCCTTCGTACCGCCCATCCGGGCTGTCCAGACCAACTCACGGTAATGATCTCCAATCCGGTAATAGCGTACCGTGCCTCCGGAGGCAATAAAGCAGGCATCCGCCCGCCCTTCCGGAAAATAATAATCCTGGCTCTGGTTCTCGCCACCGTTCCATTGGTACACCTCCCGGAGCGAGGTCGTCTCCGGCATATGCAGCGCCGCCGTGCGCGCTTCCGCCAGGTCGGCGGACTTCAGCTTCGCGGCCAGCTCATCGCCGGCCCTCGCTACGTAGACCGTGCGGGTATGAGGATTCCAGGCGACATGCGCCTTCCCCGCCTCGGCGATGAAGCGCAGCGGCACCATGATCCGCCCGTTCTTCAGCGCAGGGGCAGCGGGAAGCCGGGAAGTACCCGAAGCCGAGACCGCCTGTTGGCTGCCGGGGCGCAGAACGTACCGGATTCCTTCCCGGCTGACCGTTACTTGCTTGGTGGCATTGTTCCAGCTCACCCGAAGACCCGGAATGGACTGGACTGCGCTCAGCGGGACCATTACCGTATCCCGGGCCAGATAAGGAGCGCTGTCGGTTGGAATCAGCTTGTCGTTAACCACGATCCCGATCGGAGCGGCGGACTTGGCCGAGACTACGGCCGTCCCCGGGGCAGCCCCGAACCCCATCCCGGCGGCGGCCAGGGCCAGAACCAGCAGAGCTTTTAGCCTACTCAATATGAAGACCTCCCGAAATTGGAATAGATGTCCTATTAGACGGCGGCCTATCGAGAAAGTTTCGATACAGATACACTTTATTTCTTTATCTGGAAGGTTGTGTTATATAAATAAGAAGATTCTATTCTTACTCCTAAGGGGAAGTTGCCATGAGCCGAACGTTCCGCAATCGAATATGGGCCGCTGCGGGAGTCGCAGCCGTTGTGCTTCTGCTGCTGAACTGGAAGATCGCGGAGGACATTCATCTGGAGGCCGTCGCCTTCGGCTATGAACCGCAGGGCAGCGGCGGGCGTCCGGTCGAGACGAGGCTTACCGGCAGCTATGATCCGGACAAGAAGCAGTTCCGGGGAAGCTGGACTATAGGAACCACCGAATTCCCGCATGTGTTGTTCACCAACGGCCTTTCGGCCATCGCCTATAGAGACAAGGAGCGCATTCCGCTTGGCAATTTCATCTTCGAGCCGGACTCCGGGCGCTATGTCATCACCCTTACCAATCCGGACTTGATCCGCTCGCTGTTCCCGGGCGAACAGGCCCCGACCCAGCTTAGGCTTGCGGCTCCCGCACAGAACCGGCAGGAGGCCGAGGCCGTCTATCAAGACCTGAACTCTGATCCTGCGGCTTCCCGCTAGACACCAAAAAGGGAGCGATCCGAGTCGCTCCCTCCCTTCTCTAGTTCCCGAGAAAATCGAGAACGTTCATGCCGCGCGATGTCTCCGCCTTGTACAGTTCGGTATACCCGCACTCTGCACAGCTGATCGTAATAAACTTCTTGTTCTGCACGTCGAACAGCTTGGCAAAATTCCCCCCGGTCGCATGGAACTGATCCCGCTCATACTCCGTACAGCCGCATTTCTCGCATTCATATACCCAGTTACTCATTTCATCCGCCTCCTGTTATAGTACCTATAACGGATGAACGGTTAAAATCGTTTCAAAAATTTTCCGCACCTTCCGGGTTGCATACGAACCGACTCTTAAGGCACGCCACCCGGCGAAAGCCGCGGTTGCATCAGGAGCGGTCCCTGCGCTATACTAATCCCCACAACCAAACAGCACCACCAAGCCCAAGACCGGCATCCAACCGCGAGGCGTTTATGACCGGGGCTTCCTGAGCCCTCTAAAATAACCGGGTTTCGCCCGTTACCGCGAAGACCAAAGAGGATCGGACCTGCCGGGCGCCTGCTGCGCCGCGGACTTGAGGTTCGGTCAACCTGGGTGGCACCGCGAGCCGACGCTCCTCGTCCCATGGATGAGGGCGTTTTTTGCGTTTTTTCGGAATTTCACTATCGAAAAGGAGCGAGTGGCAATGCTGGACATCGGGTACATTCGGGAACATGCGGAGGAAATACGGGCGGCGGCCCGGCACAAGGGCATCGCGTTCGACACGGACGCGCTGTTGGCCTGCGACGGGCGGCGGCGGCGCCTGCTCGGGGAGGCGGAGCGGCTGCGGGCGCAGCGGAACCGGCTCACGCGGGAGGCGGAGGCGCTGCTGCGCGGGGGCCGGGGACGCAAGGACGGCGGCGGCAAGCCGGAAGACGACGGGCAAGCTGCCGTGAATTCGAAGACGGCGGAGCCGGCGATAGCGGAGGCCGGGAATGCGGAAGCTCCGACGCCTGCGGCAGCGCCAGGGACAGCGGCAGCGGTCCCGCAGGGCCGGACGGCACCCGAGGCAACGGAGATGCCCGGGGTGCAGGCAGCCGAGCGCCCCGCCGGAATAGCGGGCGCGGACGCGGCCGAAGCGATCAAGGCCCGTGTTCGCGCACTGGGCGGCGAGTTGGTGACGCGGGAGCGGGAGCTGGCGGAGACGGAGGCCGAGTACCGGCGGCTGATGCTCCGGGCGCCGAATCCGCCGTCGGCGGACACGCCGGTCGGAGCTAGCGACGCCGACAATATGCTCGTCAAGACGGCCGGGCTGCTGCCGGTCTTCGGCTTCAAGCCGCTCGACCACGTGGAGCTCGGCGAACGGCTCGAGCTGCTCGACCCGGCGCGCGGCGTCAAGGCCGGCGGACCCCGCAGCTATGTGCTGAAGGGAGCCGGGCTGCGCCTGCATCACGCCGTTCAGCGGCTGGCGCTGGATGTGCTGGAGGCGCGGGGCTTCACCGCGCTGGAGGTGCCGGTGATCGTCCGGCCGGAGGCGCTGGAACGGACTGGTTTTTGGCCAGGCGGGGAAGATCAGGTGTACGCGCTGACAGGCGAGAACCGGATGCTCGCGGGCACGTCGGAGGTGTCGCTCGTCTCGCTCTACAGCGATGAAATTGTCGATGTCTCGGAGCCCATCCGGCTCGCCGGGTCGTCGCCCTGCTTCCGCAGCGAGATCGGGTCGGCCGGGAGAGACGCGCGCGGGCTGTACCGGGTGCATCAATTTGCCAAGATCGAGCAGGTCGTGCTCTGCGAGAACGACCCTGCCGTATCGGAGGCCATGCTGCAGGACATTCTGGAGAACGCCGAGCATATTCTTCGGCTCCTCGAGCTGCCCTACCGGGTCATGGCCGTCTGCACAGGCGACATGTCGCTGAAGACGCACAAGCAGTATGACATCGAGACGTGGATGCCGGGGAGAGACGCCTACGGAGAGACGCATTCGGCGTCGAATCTGCTGGATTTCCAGGCCCGGCGGTCGAACATCCGGTACCGCGACAGCGAAGGACGGCTGCGCTTCTGCCACACCCTCAACAACACCGCCGTCGCTACGCCGCGCATCCTGATCCCTCTGCTGGAGAACCATCAGCGGGAGGATGGCTCGGTGCGGATCCCCGAAGCGCTTCGCCCCTATATGAACGGGCTGGAGGAGCTGAGAGCCCCCGGGAGGGAAGAGGCTTAGGGCTGCCGGTCCCGGGGGCGTTTGGACGTGGCCGGGGGGCTCGGGGCGGCCGGGGGTCTGGAGAACTCGGCGTGGCCGGGAGCTTGGCGTGGCCGGGGGACTCGGAGTAGCCAGGGAGCTCGGGGCAGCCGGGGGTCTGGGGAACTCGGAGTAGCCGGGGAGCTCGGGGCAGCCGGGGGTCTGGGGAACTCGGAGTAGCCGGGGAGCTCGGGGCAGCCGGGGGCGGCCGGGGAACTCGGCGGGGCCGGGGGATTCGGGGCGGCTGGAGGGCTCGGGACGGCCGGGGAGTTCGGCAGGCTGGGCCCCCTCTCGGAGTACGCTTCCGGGGGCCACCGTCAGGATGGCCCCAACCCCAACCTCCGTCCGGACTCAGGAGACGCTATTTCAGGCTTATAGCCGACATTTCACGGCGAAGCGGACCCCAGGGACCTTATTCGCGGCCGAAGGCACCTCCGCATCCCCAAAAATCTAAAATAAGGTCTCCTGTGTCCGAAGCCCGGTCTAATTAGGGGGTTGCAGGGCCAATAAGGTCTTTGAGGTCCGGTTCAGGAGCTCGGCATGCGCCCTCTCGGCGGTATGAGCGGCGGCAGGCCGGCGTCTCTTGTCCGGGATGAGACCTCCCGGACTGATTATCAGGAACGCCCCGAGCAGCAGCTCGGGGCGTTTTTTGCCGAATCCAGGCTTGTTGCCGTTGCCGCTTAGTTGGGGTGGCTCGCATCTGCGTCCGCGTCCGCGTTCGCGTCTTCGGCCCGTCCGAACGGGAATTCCGGTCCGCACGCCGTCTCCGGCGGTTCCGAAGGTCCCCTCAGTGTCACAGCGTTGTAGCGTCCCTGCGTTGCGGCGTCCCCGCTTGCGGACAGCTCATTCGCCCGCCCGGTTCCGTTCGATCCACTCCACGCCGTAATCGACCAGGGACCGCTGCGGCATCAGCATGGCTTCAGCCCCGGCAACCCGGCCCCGGCGTAGCACTCCCGTCTCCGACTCATAGGCCGCTCCGATCAAGGCAAAATCATCCGAATCCCATTGCAGGTCCGGGAACTGCCGCCACCGGCGGGCCCCGTCGTCTTCCCGAACCGGCGCGCCGGCCGTCTCTGTCTGTCTTCCCGGCCAGTCGGCCCGGTATTCGGACAGATGCAGAGAGGTGTTGTTCTCGTGCCCTACGCCAAGCAGCAGCACCATGCCGCCGCTGTCATACAGCCGTGCAAGGGGCGAGTCGTCGCCCAACCCGTAAGGGAGCGGGTGCGCGCTTGTCAGCCGTTCCGCCGCAGGTCCTCTCGCCGCGAACGAGTAGAGCGGGTGCGCGCTGCGGCGCGTCCCCCGCTGACGGCGGAAGGTCTCCGGCAGAATTCCCATTCCCCGGGTCAGCGTCAGCGTCTTGTCATAGGCCGGCGTCTCTTCCCGGATGGCAGTCCACCACTCCTGCGGAACGGGCGGCCTGGACCAGCCGGCAGGGTCGGACAAATCTGTGGAATGCGTCGGCATCATCAGCGTTCCTTCGGCTCCAAGCGCCTCCTCCAGCGCCAGAATGACGGCGGGCGGACCGCCCGCCACCCAGGAGCCGAGCGACTTGAACGACGAATGAACGAGTACGGTCATGCCATCGGCCACGCCGAGCCGCCGGAAATCGTCAGCCAGCGTGCGAACGGTAATCAGAGTTCCTTCAATAAGCTTCATTTCAATGGATATTCTCCTCTCCGAGCCGGAAATAACCCTGAACCGAGGGCAGCATCGTCACCGCCTGGATAGCCATTCCGAGACTCATATACAGCAGATGAACCGCACCCACCCCATTCATCATATACGTCTGAACCATAATCCAGATGATCAGGCCAAAGCCGATATACAGAGATACCGCCCAGGCGCTGTACATGTCCCGGAACGGGTGAACCCGGCCCAGACCCTTCAGCGGCGGGCGGCGCATCATCGCTCCCACCGTCAGCAGCGGCACTGCCCCGAAGACGAGGAGAAGGATAATTCCCGGGATCATCAGGTTGGCGAACGGCGACCGCTTCAGCAGGTCCTCCGTCATTCCGAGCATTTCTCCGCTGGGATCGACGATCAGAAAGCCGCCGCCTCCAATAGCTCCGACTGCCAAGAATACATGCAGCGCATACAGCGCAAAAACGGTTTTGGGCGTACGCGTATGGACCTTCTCTGTCCTGTCTGTTTCTTCCCTCATCCTCTTGTTCCCCTCCGCTTCCTGCGTCCCTTACGGCTTGCTGTCTCTATTGTAGCGGATTTTCGTTTCACAATGGGAAAAAGAAGATTACCGCCGCTGCTCCGGCCGCGGCATGTGATTGCCTCCGCTTTGCGGTATACTATAGAAAAGACTCTACGACAAGAAAGACGAGGTGACAGGGAGGGTGCCGGCAGCGGCCCCGATCCTGCCTATGACGACAGATACCGCAACACCGGTCAAGCAGTGTGCTTATTGCCACGAATATAAACCGTTGTCCGAATTTCGCCGCCGCACGGGCAAAGGAAGCAAGGCGCGCGGGCGGCGCGGCGCCTGCCGGGACTGCCGCAAGCGCCGGCTCCGGGAGAGCGGCGCCCTGCAGGAACCGGCAGCGTCCTACGCCCTGCCCGAGACGGCGGCCGCCGCAGCAAGCGCGCCGGAAGACGCGCGGGCAGCGGCCTCGCCGCCTGAGTCCGCAGCTGCGGAACCCGCAGCCGGGGCTGCCGAAGCCGCCCGGCCTCGCCGCCGCCGCAAGCGCAAGAAGGCCGCTTCTCTGCCGGAGACGGCTCCGGTAAGCGCGCCGGCCGGTTCGCTTCCGGTTCCGGCGGCTCCCGCTGCCGCTCCGGCGGCGGCTTCCGACCCGGGAACGGGCGCCACGTCAAGCGCCCGTTCCCGCCGCCGGAGACGCAAGAAAGCGGCCGCCGTTGCCGCGAAGGCAGCGGCGGCGGGAGTGCCCGCTGCGGCGGCAGAGGCAGCCCCGCCGGCCGAACCGGCGCCGGCTGACGCGCCGCAGCTCCCCGAAGCGGCAGAGGCCGCACCGGGAACCGGCGCGTCAGCCGGTTCCCGGTCCCAGCGCCGCCGCAGACGCAAGAAGGCGGCGGCGCTTGCCGCGAAGGCGGCCGCCGCAGCGGAAGCGGCTGCCGAGGCCGCCGCTGAAGCGGAGGCTGCGCCGGAGCCCGCAGCTCCGGCAGCCGCCGCCCCGCCTGCGGCTGGAGGCGGGGCGGGTTCCCGCTCGCGCCGCCGCCGCAAGCGCAAGAAGGCCGCCGTCAACGCCCTGCCGGATACGGCAGCAGCGCCAGCCACGGCGGCCCCGGCCCAGTCGGCTCCGGGCGCAGCCGCGCGGCCCGGCCAAGCCGCCGCGCCGGTGAAGACCCGGACCCGGGCCGCAGAGCCAACGGCGCCGCATCTGCGCCCCCGGGGCCCGAAGCCGGCGCCGGATGATTACCGCGCGCTGGTGCCCTCGAATTCGGGAATGATTCTGATGCGCGGCATGAGCGACAAAGGCCGCCGCTGGCACCAGGAAGTCGAGCTTGAACTGGCGGTCACGCTCGTGAAAGAGCATGCAGCCGTTGTGCTGAACCGCCGGACGATCAAGCGGCTCTACAGCAACAAGGACTTCCGCCGGATGATTCTCGTCCGCGACGGGTACACCTGTTATTTTTGCGGCCTTTACGGAGACACCATCGACCATCTGCTGCCCCGCGCCAAGGGCGGCCACACGACGCCCGACAACTGTGTGTGCGCCTGCAATCTGTGCAATCAGACCAAGGCCGACCAGTGGCTGGAGGACTTTATCGGCCGAAGCTAGAAGCGGCGGCTCTGCGCGGGTCCGGGCCCCGCAATGCAAAAGGCGAGAGACTGCCCGCCCGGCAGCTCCCGCCTTCTTCTCTTCGGATTCAGCCGACCCAGGCTAAACGCCTGTCGGCCCAATGATCGCCTTTACCCGGCCGACCTGGCCGTCGCGGAGCCGCACCTTGATCCCGTGGGGATGCCGAGGCGAGTTCGTCAGAATATCCTTGACGACGCCGCGCGTCAACCGGCCGGTGGGCTGGTCTTTCTTCAATACGATATCGACGGTGAGTCCGGGCGCAATATCGGCTCTGACTTGTCCGTTCATAAGTAGAACACCTCCAACTCTGGATAAGCAAGGACTGAGAAGCATGGCATTCGGCATCGACAGGAATGAATTGAACCGCTGGAAGGCCGCCGTGTCGGAAGGGCGGATTGCCTTCCTGACGCACTATTGGCTGGACTCCCGGTTCCCCGGGATCAACACGGTCACGAAGGTCGGCTGCGCTGACCGGGAGCGGCTCGCAGACTGGTGCCGGAGCCATGGCCTGCCGCCGGAATACATTCATAACCGGTCGCCGTTTCCGCATTTCGATCTTCTGGGCCCCCGCCAGGCGGATATTCTGCGCCGGGAGGGACAGTGGGAGCAGCTGCACCGCTTCAAGCTGCTGTAGACCCGCCTCCGCTTCAGGCCCGCCGCTGCCGGCGGGCTTATTTTTTGCGCAGATCCTCCATGATCTTACGCCCGGTCGGCGTCTGCGCCAGTCCTCCGCCCGCCGTCTCGCGGTGCTTCTCGGGCATGGCCGATCCTACCTCCAGCATGACCTGGATCACTTCGTCGGAAGGAATGACGCTCCGGACGCCGGCCAGCGCCATATCCGCCGCCGCCAGCGCCGTTACCGCGCCGAATCCGTTGCGGACGATGCACGGAATCTCCACCAGTCCGCCGACCGGATCGCAGATCAGGCCAAGCGTATTCTTCAGCGCCAGTCCGACCGCATGCACGGCCTGCGCCGGCGTTCCGCCGCGCAGCTCCGTCAGCGCGCCCGCCGCCATGCCGATCGCCGAACCGACTTCTGCCTGGCATCCGCCTTCGGCTCCGGAGACGAACGAATTGTTGGCAATTACGTAGCCGATGGCTCCTGCCGCGAACAATCCGTAAGTCATCTGGTCGTCATCCCAGCCGAACCGTTCCTGACCGCTCAGGAAGACGCCGGGGATGATGCCGCAGGAGCCGGCCGTCGGGGTCGCAATGATCCGGCCCATCGACGCATTCACTTCCGAGACGGCCAGCGCATACGCCATGGCCCGACCGGCCGGTTCGCCAAGGCAGGATTCGCCGCCGGCATTGTAATTCCCGACACGCTGGGCATCCAGCCCCGTAAGGCCGCTGCGGGAGGTCGTATTCTCCGTCATCCCCCGGCGGACCGCTTCTTTCATTACTCCGTAATAGTCCTTCATGGTTGCGAATTCCCGCTCCGGGGACCGCCCCGATTCCTTCGCCTGTTCTTCCAGCATCAGCGCTCCAATGCCGAGTCCCCGCTCGCCGCACAGAACGGCCAGCTCGCTCAATGTTCCAAAATTCATCCTGCCTGTCTCCTTACTCTCTGCTGTTCCCCGAAGGGGTGGTTCTTCCGTCTGCCCCGCTGAGATCCATGACCTTGACCGAGTGGACCGCGGGCAGAATCTCCAGATCCTGAATGAGTTCCGCCGTCGGCGGATCATCCAGCTCCAGAGCCGTGAGGGCCGCGCCGCTGCGGTTCTTGCGGTCCAAGGACATATGGCCGATGTTCACGCCCGCCCGGCGCATCGTATGGGTGACAGCCGCCAGCACGCCCAGATAATCCATATGGTGAATCAAAACGGTCGGATACATGCCCGAGAGCCGGACGCTGAATCCGTCGATCTCCACAATCTCGATGTTGCCGCCGCCGATCGAAGTTCCGGTAAGGGACAGCCGGTTCCGCCCGTCCGGGCCTTCCAGCTCCAGCCGGACGGTGTTCGGGTGCGGGAACAATCCCGTTCCCTGCCGGAACATTACCGCCATCCCCAGCTCCTCCGCCGTCTCTATCGAATCCGGCAGCCTGGGATCGTCCGTCCCGTAGTCCAGCAGTCCGCCGACAATAGCCCGGTCGGTGCCGTGACCTTCATAAGTCGCCGCGAACGACCCGTAGAAGACGGCCTCCGCCTTCGCCGGCATTTCGCCCAGCAGCTGGCGGGCGGCCCGGCCGATCCGCGCTGCGCCCGCCGTATGTGAACTGGAGGGCCCGACCATCGCCGGCCCGATAATGGAGAATACATCCTTGAATCGCATGCTCTGCCTCCTGTGTACCGTATCCCGATAAGCTCCCTTAAGAAGAAGCTCCCGAGAGTCATTACCCTAATTATACGGCATTCCCGTCCACTCCACACGGTCAATTTCGGCAGTAATATACACCCATCAGAGGCAAATCTGACATGATCCTGCCAAAAGAACAGGCTCCCCGCCGTTCCGGCAGAGAGCCTTTCCTTGATTCTTCCCTTATGTGCCGCTACGCATCGCGCGAATACAGCAGAATATTGCCGCGGTACTGCCAGCCCGTTCCCGACCAGAAATCCCGGCCGACTTCATTCGTATCCACCACCATCAGATGGCATTTGCCGATGCCTTCCCCGCGCAGCCGCTCCAAGCAGCCTTCCGCCAGCCTGCGGCCCCAGCCCTGCCCTCGGTACGCTTCCTCCATCGCCACATGGTACAGATATCCCCGGCGTCCGTCATGCCCGCATAGCGCCGTGCCGGCCAGCCTGCCGTCCTCCGTCTCGCAGACGAGGCTCAGACCCGGGTTGCGGTCCAGGAACCGGCCGATTGCCTCCCGCGAATCCGCGCGGCTCAGTCCCATTCCCTTCGTCCGGTTCCACAGCCCGCAGGCGGCGTCATAATCGCCGGCCGTCATTTCCCGTATCTTCATCGCTCTGTCGCTCCCTCCCGGCTGAGCGCGGCCTCATTGGCCTGTCAGCGTATACGTATTGGCGGAGCCTACGGGCGCCGCGTTGAAATAAGCGCTGCCGGAGACGGCCCCCGGTATTTTGATGCCGTAGGTGATGCCTCCTCCGCCGTCCTTGACGCCGACAACCTCGATCCGGCAGGGAACCGGCACGTCCACCGCTACCGGCTTATGGAAGATGCCGACATTCTCGGATACCGCCGTTCCGTTGACTTTGATCGTCACGACATCCCCGTCCTCCGCGGCAAAGTCCCAGACCAGCACCCGCGCCGACGTGATCCCCGCCTTCATCTTCAGGTCAAAATCGCGGGGCGCGAGTCCCGCCGAGCTGTCGGCCGATGCAAGCTGGACGCCGGCAGACAGCCCTCTGCCTATTCCGTTCGACCGCACATCTTCCATTCCGGCGGTAGAACCGTCCGTTACCAGGTACACGGCCAGCATTAGAAGAGCGGTCATGCCGGCCCAGAACGCAGGGCGGTTCTTCTTCCGGCTCCTCCCACTTCCCCCTGCCGCTTCCCTGCCGGACGGTTCTCTGTCGGACGGTTCTCTGTCAGAGGATTCTCTGTCGAACGTTTCTCTTGCAGAGGATTCTCTATAGGACGGCCGTCTCTGCAACGATTCCCTTACCGGACCTTCTCCCCTCCCGGGACCGCCTGTTCTTCCGCCGCTGCCCCCAGACGTTGCAGCCCTTCCGCGCTCCGCCGGGTTCGGGTGTTCTCTGCCTTGTTCCCGATCAGTCACGGCCTTCTCCTCCTCTGCCGGATGCCGCCTGCGGCATCACCGGATTCTTCCAGAACAGCAGCGACATGAGCAGACGCACGGTGACGAATGCCCCGGCGGCGAGTCCGGCCGCCAGGCTCTTGGAATACGAGCCGTCGTCGGCCCAGCCGTTCAGCAGCGCAATCGCCAGGCTAAGCCCGACGCTGGTATAGAACGCCATCTGCATGGCCGGGAGCAGAACCGGAATGCGCCGGTACAGCCGCCCGAGGAACGGATTCCGCAGGGCCAGGAACAGCCAGAGTCCAATGAATGCCAGAAGGACGGCATAGAAATTGTCTGTAGGCACCTCGTAGTTCCAGATCCGCTTCACATCGCCGTAGATCATGAATGGCATAATAAATGCAATCAGCATCAACACCCACATTATGGGATGGTAGAGGATGGCAAAGAGCCATTTCAGCACCCATTTCATCCCGAAATCCCCCTCTCCTGACCGGGTATGTCTTCCGGCAGCAGCGTCGACAGCTCTTCCGCCGTTGCATCCGTCTTCCGGCTGACCCGCAGCGCGTGCGCGCGGAGAGCCTGCTCCGCCAGATTGCGGACAAGCCGGCCGTTGCCGGACTCGCGTTCACTCCCGGAAGCGTTGAATCGGTCAAGCAGCCGGAGTTCGGTCTCCGCCGTCATCGCATATCCTTGCGCAGCCAGCTGCCCGCGGGCAATCAGCAGCATCTCCTCCGCGCTGTAATCCGGGAAGGTTATCACATTGGGGAACCGGGAGCGCAGACCTGCGTTCCGGTTCATGAACCGTTCCATATCGGCTTCGTATCCGGCCAGAATGACGATCAGCTTGTCCCGGTAGTCGTCCATCGCCTTGACCAGCGTGTCAATCGCTTCCTGACCGAACGAGTCTCCTTCAGCCAGCGCGTAAGCTTCATCCACGAACAGAACGCCGCCGAGCGCCCGTTCAATGACCTCGCGCGTCTTGAGTGCGGTCTGGCCGACATAGCCGGCGACCAGACCCGACCGGTCCGTCTCGACCAGCGTATCGGCCTGGATCACGCCCAGCTCGCGAAGGCGCCGGGCCAGAATTCGGGCGATGGTCGTTTTGCCCGTGCCGGGATTGCCTTGGAACACCATATGCAGGGTCTGCGCCGCCGCTTGGGGAAGGCCCAGCTCCCGGCGGCGTCTGCCAACTTCAATCTGGGCAGAGAGGCTTCGGACAAAAGCCTTGACCGGCTCAAGCCCGACGACCGCATCCAGCTCGCGGAGCGCGTCTCCCTCTGATGCGCCGGTTCGGGAAGTCTCCTCCCATCCGAAATCGGCCGCATTCAGCTCGTTCAGGCGCTCTCCTTCCAGCTCGGGCTGCTCCGCAAGCCGCCCCGCTTGTCTGCGGATTGCCTCTTCCAGCACATTGCGGACCAGCCGGCCGTTGCCGGCATCCTTTCTTGCGGACATCGGCCCGGAACGGAACAGGTCCTCCAGGCGGCCTTCCATATCCGGGGCCAGCCGGAACCCCCGCTGGCGGACCATCGTCTCGGCAATCTGCCGCATTTCGCCGGCCGTATAATCCGGAAATTCAATGCGCAGCGGGAACCGGGAAGCCATGCCGGGATTGAGGCTGACGAACCGTTCCATATCCTCGGTATAGCCGGCCATAATGACGACCAGGTTGTCCTTGTGCAGCTCGATAAGGCGCACCAGCGTATCGATCGCTTCCCGGCCGAAGCCGCCGCCCTGCACGCCGTCCTGGGCCAGCGCGTACGCCTCGTCGATGAACAGCACGCCGCCGAGCGCCGATTCCACGACGCGTTTGGTCTGAACGGCGGTATGGCCCACATACTCGGCGACCAGATCGGACCGGCCGACTTCCACCAGATGCCCTTTCTTCAATACGCCCAGAGAACGCAGCATGCCTGCGGTGAGTCTTGCTATCGTCGTCTTGCCCGTTCCCGGGTTGCCGGTAAAAATCATATTGAGCGTCTGCTCGCTCCGCACTTCAATGCCCGCTTCCCTGCGTCTGCGGTCGGCAAGCACCTGCTGCTCCAGCGCGCGGATGAAGGATTTCACCGGCGCCAGGCCGACAATGCCGTTCATCTCCTGATCGAGATCGAAGACCGGCTGTTCGCCCAGCCCGAAGTCTGCGGCCGTCAACAGCCCCAGCTCCTCCGGCGCCGCATCCCCCGCCTCGCGGAGACGGACCGCCTGCCGGCGAACCGCCTCTTCCAGCAGATTGCGCGCCAGCCGGCCGTTGCCGCCGTCCTTCCGCCCGGGAATCTGCGCCCGTTCCAACTGCTCCGCCAGACCTTCGCGGGCCTGGTCGTCCAGCCGCAATCCGTTGGCGGCCGCCATGCCCTCCAGAATCCGAAGCAGATCGCCGGGCGCATAATCTGGGAATTCCACCATAAAGGGGAAGCGGGAGCGCAGGCCCGGATTCGAGTCCAGGAAGCCTTCCGTCTCCTGCGTATATCCGGCAATAATAACGACCAGCCGGTCCCGGCGGTCTTCCATCGCCTTAACCAGCGTGTCGATTGCTTCAAGACCGAAGGTGTCATGGTCATGCCGCGCCAGCGTATAGGCTTCGTCGATGAACAGCACGCCGCCTGTCGCCTCTTCTACCTTCGCCATGGTCTTCGGAGCGGTGGACCCGACATAGGAGCCGACCAGATCCTGCCGGGCCGCCTCTACCAGCTGCCCGCGTTCGAGCAGTCCCATCGCCTTCAGGATGCGGCCGACCAGCCGGGCGACGGTCGTCTTGCCGGTGCCGGGATTGCCGGTGAATACCATATGAAGCGCCATCGGAACCGCGCCCGCCCCCTCCGCTGCCCTTCTCCGGTTCAGGGCGGCCGTATCCATCAGTTCCCGGATACAGGTCTTGACCGGCTCCAGGCCGATGAGTCCGTTCAGTTCGGCAATCGCCTCCTCCAGCGTCTCTTCAGGCGCGAGCGATACCGGCCGGACCGGATAGGAGCCGGAAGGCGCTTCCACCCGGAACTCCTCCCCGCTGAAGACGAGCCGTACCCGGTCGCCGCGCCGAATCTCCCCGCGGGCCCGCAGCTCCGACAGCGCCGGGAACCATACCCGATCAATCCACTCCTGCACCGCTTCTCCGAAGGTTCGGTCTTCGGCCGCCAGCCGGGCCAGCCGGGCCGGAACCGAGCCGTCCACTTCAACGGCAGTATCCGTATTCCGCGACAGCTTCTCCGCCGCTTGTTCCAGCAGAGCACGCGAAATCTCCTGCATGGAGGCGGGATCATGCGGCTCGGATACAGCGGCGGCGCGCACGGATTGAAGCACGGCCGAAGGCAGACGGCCCGACAGTCCCGCCGGAATCCGCCCCCGTTCGCCCCGTTCCGCTCCGGGATCATCCAGATAGAAGACAATGAACGAGCCTGCTGCGCTGATCCGTACGCCTTCCCGGGTGCGAAGCCGGCCTTCGGCCGCCAGCCGGGCCGCTTGGGCAACCACGGCGGAGTCGGCCTGCCGGAGGCCTCCGAACAGCACGGTGCCTTCCCCCTGGCGGAAGGCGTCTGCCAGATCTTCGATAAAGTTCCCGGAGAGATCCTGCTCCGTGTAATGACTCAAGTCCAGCTCCGCCGC
Organism: Paenibacillus glufosinatiresistens; assembly: GCF_031470375.1. Taxonomy (NCBI): domain Bacteria; kingdom Bacillati; phylum Bacillota; class Bacilli; order Caryophanales; family Paenibacillaceae; genus Paenibacillus; species Paenibacillus glufosinatiresistens. The sequence continues at coordinate 106,396 of NZ_JAVFHT010000004.1, read as the reverse complement.
TTCGGCGGCGGGAACCCTTTTATGTACGTGCAGACTGCGGAGCAGCTCATTCAGCGCCGTCCGCTTGCCGGTTCCGGGCGGGCCCGCTACCAGAATGACGCTGCGGGGCTGATCGGGCGATTCGTTCATATATCCCTGCCTGTAGGCGGCAACCAGATCGGCCACGAACGGCCGCTGGCCGACAACCCGCCGGTTCACCGCCGCCTCGGCCTCCTGGAACAGACGGTCCAGGTCCTCCACGGACCAGTCCTCCTGACCGGTCTTCCCTGGCTTGGGAACGGGCGCTGCGGACGCCGGGAATCCGGCCTGACCGGAGGTCCGGCCGTCGGCCCGGACCGGCTGCGGTGCTCCCTGGGCCGCGGTCTGGGCCGCGGCCTGTCCGGCACCCGCTCCGGCAGCCGGCATTCGCTCCTGTCTCTGCCTCCGCCCGGACATCTGTTCGGGCGCTCCGCTTCGGCCCTCCGGCTCCCCGCCAGCGGCCGGTTCTCTCCGGGCCACCCAGCCGTGCTCCCGGACGGTCTGGACCAATTGAACCTCCGGCAGCAGAAATTTCAGCGCGGAGCCGATCATTTGCCTGGTACGTCCCATTTCTCGACAACCCCTCCTGCATTTCGACAATCCTGTATTTCCCTATATTGTACCATCGGCACTCGGCCTGCGGGGGAAAGAATATCTCCGGAGACAATCATTTGCCGGAACCGGACAGCTCCCGGCCGGCCAGCTCCAGCATCCGGGCGAACGCCGGCTCCGTCTTGTACCCGTCTCGTCTTAGCTTCATCACTTCTTCGCGAAAAGCCTCTCCCCGCAGCTCCAGAACCCGCTGCTCCGCCGCCATGTGGCGGAACCCGTTCTGACAGCGGACCGGCACCGGCTGCCCGAATACCTCAACCGGCCAGCCCCCGGCATCGAACCTCGCCACAAGCCGGGGAATGCCGCGTACTCTGCGGACGGATACGCCGAATCCCGGCAAGCCGCCGAACCGCCGGGTCAGCACTTCCCTAAGCTCCGCCATTTCCCGTTCAGGCACTTCGCACAGAATATCCAGGTCGCTACCCGGAAGCTGAAGGCCAATTGGGACCGTTCCTGCCAGAAGCGGGTCCCATTGGTCCAGAACCCCCCACAATCCGCAATCTTCGAGGGCATTCCAGGCGCTGCGCTGCTGCGCCGAAGCTCCCGGCAGCCACCACGGCTCCTTCCAGCGCTCCAGCTCCGACCGGTCGTTCCCGCCCTGTCTGCCATCCGTTGTATCCATATCTACACCCCCGCTTCCTGCCGGTCAATCCTCTCCAGTATAGCAGTCCCGCAGGCATCGGCAGGCACCTTTTTCTGGGCGGGCGCATAGGCATAGATCAGAGAACCCGAGCGATGAACCCAAGGAGGTTGCACCTTTGTCTATCCCTGTCTACCCGTATTACGGTTATGAGACCGTCTGCCAAGAGCAGCCCATTCCCTTCCCGCCCCAGCATCAGCCCCGGCAGCCCGGTCTGGAGAGCCTGATGAACCCCAGGCCGATCAGCGAGGACCCGCAGTGGTGCGGCTGCGGGCGGCTGAAGGACAAGACCGCCCTGATTACCGGCGGCGACAGCGGCATCGGCCGCGCAGTCGCGATCGCTTTTGCCAAGGAAGGGGCTGACGTCGCCATTGCTTACCTCGATGAACGGGAAGATGCCGCCGAGACCGCACGCCGCGTGCAGAGTCTCGGGCGGCGCTGCCTGCTGATTGAAGGCGACCTGCGCCCCAAGAGCCACTGCTTCGCCGCCGTCGATCATACGCTGCGGACCTTCGGGAAGCTGGATATTCTGGTGAACAACCACGCCGTCCAGTATCCGCAGCCCAGTCTGCTCGATATTTCCGAGGAACAGCTTCTTCAGACCTTTGCCACCAATCTGTTCCCGTTCTTCTATCTCTCCCAGGCTGCGCTTCCCTGTCTCAAAAACGGGGGGACCATCATCAATACCGCCTCCATCACCGCTTACCAGGGCAACAAGCAGCTGATCGACTACTCTTCGACCAAAGGCGCCATCGTCTCCTTCACCCGATCGCTCGCCCTCTCGGTGGTCGATCAGGGTATCCGGGTCAACAGCGTCGCCCCGGGTCCGGTCTGGACCCCGCTGATTCCGGCCAGCTTCAGCGCCGAAGAGGTCAGCCGGTTCGGGCTGGAATCCCCGATGAAGCGGGCCGCCCAGCCCTTTGAGCTGGCGGGCGCCTACGTCTACCTCGCAAGTCCGGAATCGAGTTATGTCACCGGAAGCTGTATCCATGTGAACGGCGGCGAGATGGTCACCGTCTGACGGGCAGCCGCCCGGCCGCCTCCAGGCAAGCGAAAGGAGCCGCACCCATGAACCCGAATGATCCCCGGCACAGGCCGGACCCCGACTCCCCGGCCTATATCCGCCTCAACGCCGGTATGTATGCTCTATCCAAGCTGGCCGGAGCAGGATTCGCCTTTCTTGTTCTCAGCCTGCTGACCCTGCCCCTCTGGGGAACGGTCCCCGATCCCGGCTGGCTTGCTGATCCGGCCCGCGGCGTTTATGCGTATGCGCTTCCCTTCTCCATTGCGGGGGACGCGCTGCTTGCGCTACTCCCCCGTCGCGACCGGACGTCGGGAACGGAGGCCGCCGTCCATGCAGCCGCCGGGATTCTGGCCGGCGTCTGGCTCGCCTCCGACCAAGGGGCGAACTTCAGCGGAAGCGCACTCGCGGGCATCGCGGTTCTGCTCACTCTTCAGCTCGGCCGGCGGGCCGGAGAGCGGGTTCCGTTCTTTCTTCCCGTCTTTGCCCTGTTCCTTCCGCTGCTGGATCTGCTGCTGAGATAGGAACCGGGCTTCTGAATCGGCACCGCGGATGAAGGTTAACCGCTTCCGGCGAACCCTTCCTCATCGCTTACCGTTCCAAGAATGCCGAATACCCCTCCGCCTGCTGGCGGAGGGGTATTCGGCTTCGGGCAGCAGCCCGCTTCTGCCCAAGGAGCAGCCGGGATTACTTATCGAGCGGTTCGACTCCCGGATTCACTACGTAAGGTCCGGTACCCGGCACCGAGTGCTGGTGATCGGCCGGTACGCTTAAAACCGGCGCTTCGCCCATCGGCTGCGGCTTCGCCACATACTCGAAATTGCCGGTGCCGTCTGGCAGCGGGCCGCTCGCCCAAGCGCCTTCGGCGCTCTCTTCGCCCTCGGAGAAATTCAGGAACTGGCGGGTCGCCGGTTCCACCGTCCGTTCGCGCGGGAACGACGCCGGTACGATTACGCCGTCCATCTGCTCAATCTCGGCAATAGCCGCCATCCATTGATTCTGGTGCATGATATCGCGGGAGATCATGAACGAGAGCATATCGCGAATGCCCGGGTCGGTGGTCTGCTCATACAGCCGGACCACTTGGAGCAGGCCCTGCGACTCTGCGTTCAGGTTGGCGCGGAAGTCCGCCAGCAGATGGCCGCTGGAAATAATATATTTACTGTTCCACGGATAGCCGTTGCTGTCCGTCGGAGCAGCGCCGAGACCCGATACAATCGCATGCTGCGGGTTCATGCCCCCCATGACGGCTGCGAGCAGCGGGTCCTTCGCCGCTTCATCGACCTGATCGGCCGGAGCGCCGTCCAGAAGCTGCGAGATCATCGTGCACAGCATTTCGACATGGCCGATCTCCTCCGTACCGATATCGAGCAGCATATCGCGGTATTTCTTCTCTGCCCGACAGTTGAAGCCCTGGAACAAATATTGCATCATGACTGACATTTCACCGAATTGGCCGCCCAAGACTTCTTGCAGCTTGCGGGCATAGACCGGATCCGGTTTCGCTGGTTTGGCGCGGTATTGAAGCTCCTTGACGTGAAAGAACATGTTGTTTCCTCCTCTTCGGTATATGGAATAATGACAGACTCAACATAGGTGTTTTACCCGAGGAGGAGAAATTCAATCAAGCGCCGTCCAGAAACTTGCTCCTGACCGTTCCCCTGTCAGAGCGCCTCGATAAGGTCGGAAGCCACGATGGAAGACGGATCATGCCGTCTCCCGGCAGCCCGTTCTCCGGCCTGTCCGTGGAGGTAGACGGCGAAGGCCGCCGCCTGAATGCCGTCCAGGCCCTGTGCCAGCAGACCGGCGATCATGCCGGTCAATACGTCGCCCGCACCGCCCGTAGCCATGCCCGGGTGGCCGGTCGTATTCACGAAGGCGCGGCCGTCGGGGGAGGCGATGACCGTGTGCGCCCCCTTCAGCACCAGCGTCACGCCGTGCTCTGCGGCATAACGGATCGCAAGGCCGATCCGGTCGCGCTGGACCTCGGCCGTACGGATGCCGGCCAGCCGGGCCATCTCGCCGGGATGCGGCGTGAGAACGACCGGGCGGGTCCGCCGCCAGCCGGCATAGGAGACCTCCGCGAGCACGTTCAGGGCATCCGCGTCCACGACGAGCGGCACATCGGCTTCTTCCCACAGGCGGCGCAGCCACTGCGCCCCGCCCGGGAACCGGCCGATGCCCGGACCGACGGCCAGCACGTCTCGCGTACCTGCCAGCTCCAGCAGCCGGTCCGCCGACTCCGCCGTCCATTCGCCTGCATCGCTGCCTCCGGCATCGGCCAGCATAAGCTCGGGTGCGGCCAGAACGGCGGAGGGCAGGACACGGCCGGGCAGGGCCCAGGTGACCAGCCCGCAGCCTGCCCGAAGCGCGGCCCGCGCGCACAGCAGCCCGGCTCCGCTCATGGGCAGCGATCCTGCCGCAACCAGCACATGGCCGTAGGTTCCCTTATGGCCGTCTGCCGCCCGGTGGCGTCCGGGATCTACGCCAAGCCGCCGCTCCAGCACGGCGGGCGCCAGCCAATGCACGGACAGGCCCTGCTTCAGCGCCAGATCAGCCGGAATGCCGATAGAGCGGAGCACGACGCGGCCCGCAGCGCCCGAACCCGGATACTGGAGAAGCCCGCGCTTCAGAAAGGCCAGGCACACCGTGACCTCCGCCTGTATGCAGGGATCATGCGTCTCCCCCGTATCCGCATTCAAGCCGCTCGGAATATCGGCGGCCACAATCGGCAGTCCGCTGGCGTTCGCCGCAGCGATCAGCTCGGCGAAGAGGCCGCGCGGCGCACCGCTTGAGCTGGTACCGAGCAGCGCATCCACAAGGCCGGCGCAGCCCGTGAAGTCATAGCCGCCGCCCCGGTAGACGGCGGCGGGCACCCCCAGCGCAGCGGCGATATCCCGCTGCACGGCGGCCTCGCCCATCAGAGATTCCGGCGGCGCCGCATAGAGAAGCGAGACGGAGAAGCCCGCCTCGCGCAGATGCCGGGCGGCGACCAGTCCGTCGCCGCCGTTATTGCCTTTGCCGACCAGCACGATCCAGTGCTCCGCACCGGGCTGAACCGGCCCGGGCGCCGCCTCTGTCCGGAGGGTCAAGCCTCCGGAACGCGCCCCGCCCTTGGCAGCGCGGTCTGCATCCGTCCTGCCCTGCGCATCGCTTCCTTCCGCGAAGCATCCTGACGGCCTCTCTCCCGGGCTTACTGCCAAGCCTCCCTCCGGGTTCCTTCCCTGCCCGCACCGGCGGGACAGCGCCGCAATCTCCTCTGCTATCGCCCGTCCGGCATTCTCCATCAGGACGATGGCCGGGATACCGAGCTCCTCGGTAGCGGCGCGGTCCAGCTCCCGCATTTCCGCTGCGGTCACAATCGGATACATCTTGTCCACTCCTCTCCGGGCCGAACCGGCTCTTTCGCTAGTAGCCTACCGTGAACCGGGCGCGGATAAAATGCCCCTCTTCCAGTTCGTCCAGCACGGCAACGGCGAAATCTTCCACGCTGATCTCGCTGCGGCCGTCTTCGTCCGTCACCAGCCGGTCCAGTCCGATCCGGAACTGGCCGGTCCGCCGCCCCGGCGAGATGGACGCAGCCGGGCTGGCATAGGTATAGTCCAGCCCGGAACCGGCATAAATCTCGTAAGCGTCGGCATGGGCGGCCGCCAGCGGACGCACCTCTTCCGGGAAGCCTGCCGTATCCATCAGCCGTTCGCCGCCCTCGGTCAGCAGGCTGCCTGCGCCGCCGACGATCAGCAGCCGGGCAACGCCGGCCCGCTTCAAGCCTTCCACAAGCGAGCGCGCCGCCTCCGGCAGCTCGCTCTCGCTGCCGAACGACGGGCCATAGGCGCTGACCACAGCGTCCTGCCCCCGGGCTGCCGAGGCCACCGAATCCGGGTCCAGCACATTCGCCCGGACCGCCGCGATTCCTTCTCCGTCCGTCTCGATCGTCTCCGGCCGCCGTACCGCCGCCGTCACCTCATGCTTGCGTCTGCGCGCTTCCTCGGCAATCGCCCGTCCGATGACGCCGCCTGCTCCGAATATAGCGATTCTCATTGTCTTATGCGCTCCCTTCCTTAATCCATTGCTCCATCACGAACAATCCGTCCGCCCGGGTCCATTCCACAAAAGCCAAGTCTTCCGGGCGGTTATGCCCTTTCAGGCGAAGCTCGGCCAGCAGCCACGTCAGATCCTTGCCGATCTTTCCAAGGTTGTCTTCGTTGACGTCGCCGTCCTCGACCAGCGAATACGCCAGCTCCGCCTCGGGCGCGTCCACCTTGAGATCGCCCCGGGTCGGCGGCTCCTCCTCCGATTTCTTCAGCACACTGAGCGAGCCGTTCTTCTCGAAGACCGCATACGCCACTTCCGACATCTCAAAAATATCCTTCTGCCGAAGCATCATCCGAAGCTGGCCGAAATCCAGCCGGTTGCGCTTCATCTGCTCCATGTCGATTTTGCCGTCGCAAATGACAATGGAAGCTTCTCCTTCCATCGGGCTGCGCAGCCGCTTGGCATGCTGGGTGACCTTCTCGAAGAGATACGAGAGCAGCGCCCACAGCCCCAGCGCAAAGATCAGCATACCGTAATGGGCATCCTTCTGGTAGACCGTGTTGCCGACCAGCTCGCTGAGCATCAGCGACGAGACAAAATCGAAGGGGGTAAGCTGCGAGATTTCCTTTTTGCCCAGCAGCCTTGTCATCACCCACAGGCCCACGAATCCGGTAACCAGCTTGACCGCAATCATTCCATAATCCTGCACAGACCTCTCCTCCCGGCGGGTGGTATGTACCTCTATGCAGTATTACCCTTAAGTTCTCTTCTTTAAAAAGTCCGGGCTCTTTTGGCTTTCGGGCGCAAGAGATTGGAAACCTTCCTGCTCAGCCAGCGTATGTCTTAATGAAGAAGCAATTCTTATTCATATCCGCACAAGGAAGGCTGTGTTCTCTATGTCCCCTCTGGGAAAATTAATGAAATGGGGTACGTTCGCCTTTGAGGCGTTCCTGGCCCTGCCGTTTATCGGCGGCGCATTCGTAATAGCCAATGCCTGGATTCCGCTCGGCGTCGCTTTACTGCTCCATCTCTTCGCCATCGTCATCCTCTCCCGGGAGGGAGAACGGGTACTCGGCAACGGCATTGGCGTCGTAACGTCCATCGTCGGCTTTATCCCGTTTGTCGGCTGGTTCATGCACGCCGTAACGGCCGTCGTCCTGCTGTTCGAAGGGCTCGCGGGTCCGAGACACCGCCGCCGGAACACCTACTGATCCGTCCTGTTCAACGCAAAAGGGAGAGCGGTCCGCATTGCCGGACCGCTCTCCCTTTCTGGTTCTCCATCTTTGAGGCCCGCCGGGCTCTCACTCAGGGCTGCGCCCGCCCGGCGGAACGCGGTTCGCTCCGGCGGGCGGAATTGCCGGCAGAGGCCGAACGGGCACCGCCGCCGTTCTCGAACCGCTTCCGTTCCGTGCGCTCCATCTGCACGATCTGCCCTTCATGGACCACAATGTGCAGCGAGCCGAACTCCATGTCATCCAGAAGCGCTGCAATCCGTTCCAGCCACACCTCATCCACCTTTAACGGCTTCGCCATAATCCGCCTCCTTCTTAGGGCGCTTCGTGCGCGTTCTTGCGCGTCAGCCAGATCTTCAGCAGCATCGTCGCTACCGCCAGCAGCAGCAGGAGCGACGCGACGGCAAAGGATGCCGAGAATTGGTATTCGTTGTACAGAATCTCCACATGCAGCGGGAGCGTATTCGTCTCGCCCCGGATGTGGCCCGATACGACAGAGACAGCGCCGAACTCGCCCATGGCCCGCGCATTGCAGAGAATGATGCCGTAGAGGAGGCCCCACTTGATGTTCGGAAGCGTGACCCGCCAGAAGATGTGCCAGCCGCGCGCGCCGAGTGTGATCGCCGCTTCCTCCTCCTGCGTTCCCTGGTCTTCCATCAGGGGAATCAGCTCGCGCGCCACGAACGGGAAGGTCACGAACAGCGTGGCCAGAATAATGCCCGGCAGGGCGAAGACAATCTTGATGTCATGTTCGCTCAGCCAGGGGCCGAACCAGCCGTGCGCGCCGAAGACGAGCACGAAGATCAGGCCGCCGATGACCGGCGAGACGGCAAAAGGCAAATCGATCAGGGTAATGAGCAGACCCTTGCCCCGGAATTTGAACTTGGTCACGGCCCAGGCCGCCGCAACGCCGAACAGGGTGTTCAGCGGCACGGTTACAGCTGCCGTCAGCAGGGTCAGCCGCAGCGCCGAGGCGGCATCGGGATCGCGCAGCGCTGCCCAGTAGACGTCCCAGCCCTTCTTCAGTGCTTCCGTCACCACAATGGCGAGCGGGAGCGCAATCAGCCACAGAAGCACCGCCGCCGCAAGGCCGATCAGCAGCCATTTGACGGCCGGCGATTCGTCCGCCGCCCGGGATGCCGCCGGCCGGGTCTGCGCCCGGGCCGCCGGCAGAGGTACCGTTCCTGCCATCTGCCTGTTCCTCCTTCGCGTGTGAAAGTGGGATGCCGCTGCTTCAGCGGGCCGCCTTGCGCATCCAGCGCTGCAGCGAATTGACGACCAGCAGCAGCAGGAATGAGAGGAGCAGGAGCAGCAGGGCGACCGCCGTCGCCCCCGCATAGTCGAACTGCTCCAGCTTGGAGACGATGAGCAGCGGCGCGATTTCGGTCCGCATCGGCATATTGCCGGAGATGAAGACGACGGAGCCGTATTCGCCGATGCCCCTTGCGAACGCAAGCGCGAACCCGGTCAGCAGCGGGGGAAGCAGCCCCGGAAGCACAATCTTCCGGAAGGTCCGCCAGCGCCCGGCGCCCAGCGTCGCCGCGGCTTCCTCGGTATCCCGCTCCATATCCTCCAGCACGGGCTGAACCGTGCGGACGACGAACGGGATACCGATGAACATCAGCGCCAGCGTAATCCCGAGCGGCGTGAACGCAATGCGGATGCCGAGCGGGTCAAACAGCGAGCCGATCCAGCCGTTCCGGGAGTAGAGCGCGGTCAGCGCAACGCCCGCCACGGCTGTCGGAAGCGCGAACGGCAGGTCGATCAGCGCGTCGAATGCTTTTTTGCCCGGAAACTCATAGCGCGCCAGCACCCAGGCCACCAGCAGGCCGAGCACGCTGTCCGCCAGCGCCGCTGCGGCCGACGTCGTCAGGCTGACCCGGTAAGCAGCCAGCACCCGCGGATCGGACGCCACTTCCCACAGCTTGCTCCAGGTCAGCCCCGTCTGATTGAACACCAGCGCCGACAGCGGAATCAGCACAACCAGACTGAGATACAGCACACTGACGCCCATCGTCAGTCCGAAGCCCGGCAGAATTCTGCGCCCCTTCCGGCCCGGAGCCTCTACACCTGCTCCCATTGGTTCATCCATCCTTTCGCTTGCCTTCGGCTCTTAGGCCGATCAGCCCTGCTCCGGCTTACTTGCCCGGAACGTAGATCTCGTCAAACACGCCGCCGTCGTTGAAGTGCTTCTCCTGCGTCTCCTTCCAGGTGCCGAACTTGTCGGCCAGCGTGAACAGCTTGATGTCCGGGAACTGCGATTTGAACTTCTCCTTGACGCTGTCCAGCGTAGGACGGTAGTAGTTCTCGGCGGCGATGGTCTGTCCTTCCTCGCTGTACAAATACTTCAGGTAGGCTTCGGCTACCTCGCGGGTGCCCTTCTTGTCGGCGATCTTGTCAACGACGGCCACCGGCGGCTCGGCCAGGATGCTCTCCGACGGGTTCACGATCTCGAACTTGTCGGGGCCGAGCTCCTTGATGGACAGATAGGCTTCGTTCTCCCAGGCGATCAGCACGTCGCCGATGCCGCGCTCCACGAAGGTCGTCGTTGCGCCGCGGGCGCCGCTGTCGAGCACAGGCACATGGGTATACAGCTCCTTGACGAACGCCTTGGCCTTCGCTTCATCGTTGTTGTTGTGATCCAGCGCGTAGCCCCAGGCCGCCAGATAGTTCCAGCGCGCGCCGCCCGAAGTCTTCGGGTTCGGCGTAATGACCTCGACGCCGTCCTTCAGCAGATCCGGCCAGTCCTTGATTCCTTTGGGGTTGCCCTTGCGGACGAGGAAGACGATGGTGGAGGTGTACGGCGAACTGTTATGATCGAATTTGGTCTGCCAGCCCTCGTTAATCAGTCCGGCCTTCTGCAATGCGTCGATATCGTATCCCAGCGCCAGCGTTACCACATCGGCCTCCAGGCCCTCCTGCACCGACCGGCTCTGCGCGCCCGATCCGCCGTGCGACTGCTTGATCGTGACCTTCTGTCCGGTCTCCTTCTCCCAATAAGCCGAGAAGGCCTTGTTGTAGTTCTCATACAGCTCGCGGGTGGGGTCATAGGAAACGTTCAGCAACTCGACCGGTTTCTTGGAAGCCGGAGGCGACGAGGCCGATTCGGCGCTCGCGCTGTTGCCGTTCTTGGAATTGCCGTTGTCTCCGCATCCCGCAAGACCCGCAGTCAGCAGCAGAGCAAGTCCGGCGGCGGCGCTTTTCTTGAACCAGGTTTTCATTCTTCAACACTCCCCCAAATTGTATCGTTCGGTTGCGTTCATGCTGCCGGATTCCCTGATGCGAAGGAACGGGCGGTTCCGCCGGTCAAACCCTCCGCCCAGGAGGTGTCTGCCGACACGGGAACCATACCCGATTGTACAGGCCGGAATAATTAATTTACAATTCCTACCCGTTTACTATGTTATAACGACATCATAAAGAGTCTATCCGGCTGGTGTCAAACGTTTTTTTGCAAATATCTAGCATCTTGTCAAAGCCCGGCTTCAAGGACTATTATGTCTACATCTTAAAATAGATGCGTGTCCGTTACGGAACGGAATCCGCGAAAGGAAGACCATCATGGGAGTGGGATTGGAATATGCGCCGCAGCCGCGCCGAAGAGGACGGAAATTCAGAGAGGGGATCGGCCGCCGGATACGCGGCACCTTCCGCCGCGATACGCGGCTGTGGCGGAGCGCGCTGTCGGGGCCTTGGCTTCTGCTCTTCGCCGCTTTCGGGGCCGTCATGGCCGGCATTCCGACCGGTCTCGGCAGAGCGGCCGACCTGCTGCTGGCCGCCCTCGCCGCGGCAGCCGTGACGCTGCTGGCCGGGGGCGCAGCGGCGCTGCTGCTCTCGCTTGCGGGCCTTCCGGCCCCGCGCCTGTTCACCGGGGCCATGCTGTCGGCCGCCGTCGCCCTGTGGACGATCCTGCACTTCTCGGAGCTCGCTCCGGAGGCCGCAGCGGCGTTCGCGCTGCCGCTGGCCCTAGGCGGCGGGGCGCTCGGTCTCGCGGCCGCGCTTCTTCTGGCCCGCCGCTACCGGGCGGGCCTGGCGCTGGCCGCCGCGCTGCTCGCCGGCGGGCTGGCCGCTGCCGCCGGCCTCGGCCTGCTGCCGGCGGCGCTGCCCGGGGCGATGACGGCGGACCGGGACGCCGCCGTCATCGCCCCGGGAGCGGGCGAAGCGGCGCCGCCCGCGCTGGCCGCGCCCGATCCCGGCCAGCCGGGCGAATCCGCCTGGCGCAGCTTCTCTTATGCAGCGCCCGGCAAGCGGCGCGGCTATGAGGGCGCCGAGCTTGCGAGCGGCTCGGCGGACGCCGCGGCTTATATCGGCGATTGGCCGCGCCTGCGCCGGTGGTATTGGGGCTTCGACCAGCATGAGCTGCCGCTGAACGGCCGGGTCTGGATGCCTGAAGGGGACGGCCCCGCGCCGCTGGTGCTGATGCTGCACGGCAACCATGCTATGGAGGACCCCTCCGACGCCGGATACGCATACCTCGGCGAGCTGCTGGCCAGCCGGGGCTACATCGCCGTCTCGCTCGACGAGAACTTCCTCAACTACTCGGCCTGGTCGGGCATTCCGGACAACGACTTCAAGGTCCGGGCCTGGCTGATTCTGAAGCATCTGGAGCAGCTGGCATCCTTCTCCGAGACGCCGGGGAACCCGTTCTATGGCCGGATCGATTACAGCCGCACGGCTCTGCTCGGCCACAGCCGGGGCGGACAGGCGGTAGCGATGGCGGCCGACGCCGGCCGCTGGTTCGCCGGCGATCCCGCGCTTGCGTCCGCGAAGCGGTTCCGCATCGGCGCCGTCATCGCCCTTGCGCCGACCGACAAGCCGGTAGACGGGCTACAGGCAAGCCTGGACAACGTCAGCTACCTGACGCTGCAAGGCGCCCGGGATGCGGATGTGAACGACTTCTTCGGCGACCGCCAGTATATCCGCACCTTCAATGCTGCCGGTTCGGGCACCTTCAAAGCTTCGCTCTATATTGAACAGGCCAATCACAGCCGCTTCAATACGGACTGGGGGGCCGTTGACCAAGCGCTGCCGACCGGCCTGTTCCTCAAGCGGAGCGAGATTATGGAAGCCAAGGAACAGCGGACCATCGCCAAGGTCTACGTATCCGCCTTCCTGGAGACGGCTCTGCGGGGAAGCGGCGACTACGTGGAGCTGTTCCGGGATTACCGGACCGGGAGGAACTGGCTCCCCGCCTCCACCGCCTATTTCAACCGATACCAGGGCGAGGGGTTCCGGACGCTCGCCGATTATGAGGAAGACCGCAATCCGGCGACGGCGGCTGCCGGAGCGGTGGAGACGAGCGGGCTAACCGTTGCGGAGGAGCAGGCCCGCGACCGCGAAGGCGGCGAGAAGGGCAGCTACGGAGCCGTCCTTAGCCTTGCAGCGGGCGGGAATCTTGCGGACGGCAGCGGGCAAGACGGCGGCGGGCAAGACGACAGCGAGCAGGACGGCAGCCCGGGAGGACTCTACCGGATTACCCTGGCTGCCGGAGCGGCGGAGCGGCTGGAGCTGGCCCGCGCTTCGCACCTCAGCTTCTCGATGGCGCTGCTTCCCGCTGCGGATGGGGAGCAGGCCGCCGGGACAGCCGCTTCCCCGGAGATCACCGTGGAGCTGACCGATGCGGACGGCGCCGTCGCCCGTCTGCCGCTGGCCGATCTCATGCCGCCCGCTCCGCTGCCGGTAACCGATTTCACCGTGACGCCCTGGCTCGCTTCCAGGCTCGACGACGGCAAGTTCGGCTCTCCGAGCGAAGCCGTCTATCAGACGTACCGTGTCCCCTTAACGCTGCTGAAGGACGCGAACCCGGCCTTCCGTCCCGAAGAGACGGCGTCGGTCGCCTTTCGGATGACCGGCGGCTCCGGCCGTGTGATGCTGGACGATATCGGGTTCGACGGGGATTCCCCGGCGCTCAGACTGGCCGTGGGCGCAGGAGCGGGCGCGGCAGGGACTGCCGCCTCCTCCCCTATCTTCTAATAGCGCGCAGGCTGAAAGCGCGCGGAGAAAGCCGAAGCAGCCCGCACCGTTCATCCGGTGCGGGCTGCTTCGGTATATCGGTCCGGCCAGCGATTCTAAGCATCGCCGGCCTATCGTGCGGGCTATTTCAGGAAGAGCACGCACACCGGCGAAGGCAGCTCAAGCTCGCTGCCGGTCGGGATCAGCCGGCCGTCTTCGGAATTCAGCCGGAAGGACGTTATATTGCCGGACGTCTGGTTGGCGGCCAGCACCCAGCCCTCCGCCACCGCGAAGTTGCGCGGCGTCTTGCCGCCCGTAGACTGCCAGTCGCCTTCCTCCTTCAGTCTGCCGGTCGTTTCGTCCACCGGGAAGCGGACGATGCTGTCATGGCCCCGGTTGGAGACGTACAGATAACGTCCGTCCGGGGACAGATGCACATCGGCGGCGCTGTCGTCGCTCCCGGGAGCGTAAGCCTCCGGCAGCGTGGAGACATGCTGAACCGGCTCCAGCTCGGCATACTGCTCGCGGGCCTCCAGCACCGACACGGTGCAGTTCAGCTCATTCGCGCAGTAGACGGTCCGGCCGTTCGGATGCAGAGCCAGGTGGCGGGGACCGGAGCCCGGCAGCATCCGGACATCGCGCTCCTGACGGAGCTGCCCGTCCTCCAGCCGGTAAATGCGGATCACGTCGAGTCCGAGGTCGCAGACCAGGACCCGCTCCCCGCCCGGCACCGGGGTCACCGAGTGCGGATGCGGCGCATCCTGGCGGTCTTCCCTCACGCCGGCTCCGCTGTGTCTGGCCTGGGAGGTCATCCCGCCCAGCCCGCCTCCGGTTCCAACGGGGAAGACGTTCACATTGCCGCCGCCATAGTTGACGGCATAGAGGTAGTTCCCCGAAGAATCAAGCGCCGCATAGCAGGGAGCGGCGCCTTCCGTCTTCTGCGCGCCGAGCGCCGTAAGGCGCCGTTCCTTCAGGTCCAGGGCGTAAGCGGCCACTTCGCCCTCTTCTTTTTCGCTGGCTGCGTACAGGCGGGTCAGGTCGTCGCTCAGCGCCAGGAAGGACGGATTCTCGATCCCCGCTTCCGAACCCACAATCCGCATCGTTCCTTCCCGCGTATCAAGAGCTCCTATATATATCGTCGGTTGTTCCCCGCTGCCGTAAGTTCCGGCCACAAACAGCACTTCTTCCGGCTCCAGGCCGGACGGTTCCAAGGGTTCTATCATAATAGGCTCCTCCTATGGATGAGGGATGATTGCTGCATCGGCAATTTCACTCTTCTATTACCCCCCCCGGCCGTCCCTGCACCTTCCGGGCCTCCCTCTTCTCCACGGCTTAGAATTTGCACTATTCTACCTGTGTGAATTTCAGAAGGCTCCTGTTCTTCTCTATTAGATGTAGCCTTATCTCCCCTCCCCCGCCGAAGAGGCGAATGGTCTGCCTGCCAATATCCGACACCTGATTTAAACCCGGAGGTTGAGGTTAATAGTTAACATCCAAGACAATAACAAATATGAGGAGATGAGCTAAATGAGTTTCTTGTGGATGCTGATTGTAGGCGGCGTTATCGGCTGGCTGGCCGGACTGATTGTAGGTAGAGACATTCCCGGAGGCGTCATCGGCAACATCATCGCCGGTATTATCGGTTCCTGGCTGGGCGGGTTCCTGGGTGACTTCGGACCTAAGATCAGCGACTTCTATATCTTCCCGTCCCTGATCGGCGCCATCGTGCTGATTGCGATTGTCAGCCTGGTAATGCGTTCGATGGGACGCAGCACACGCTCGTAATTAGAGTTTGCACTTTATAACCTATAAGGTTACCATAACCGCCGGCCTTGGGCCGGTGGTTTTTGGCGTTCCGTCCAGCCGTTTGGGGGAAGAAGCCCCTTTCTGCTATAATGACAACAGCATACGCACTTTAGTTGGAAAGGAAACGTGAGCTATGGGCAGCATTAACCCATCGGTCCTGCACTGGGGAACCACCATCGGCACGCTGTTCATGGCGCTGATGGTTATTTTGATCCGGGTCAAAGCCAGCGAGCGGCCGGTTACGGTCCGCAAAATCCTGATTCCGCCTATGGGCATGGCCACCGGCTTCTTCATGTTCGTCGTGCCCCAGGTCCGCTTTCCGCTCTGGTGGGCGCTTGCCGCATTCGCCGCAGGCTGGCTGATCTTCGCCTATCCGCTGATTGCGACGACGAAATTTCACCGGCGGGACGGCGAAATCTTTGCGACCCGCTCCAAGAGCTTCGCCTTTATTCTTCTCGGTCTGCTGCTGATCCGCACCCTTCTGCACGAATTTATCGACCTCTATGTATCGGTGCCCCAATCCGGCGGCCTCTTCTTCATTCTGGCATTCGGCATGATTCTGCACTGGCGCTGGTTCATGTGGAGACGGTACAAAGCCATTCTCGCAGAGCCCGGCGCTCCCGAACCGGCCTAAAGTCCGCCTGCCTCCTCTCAAGCCGGCTTGTCTGCCGCACCCTGCGCCGCCCGTTCAAGAACGGGCGTTTTTGGCTTGTATCTTTTTGGATACATGTCAGGTCAAGGAGGCGCCGATCGGGTAAAATGGAAGAAACGAACAAGAGAGCGGGGATGGGGCAATGGCTAGCAAAACGCGTAAAGTGGCAATCGTCGGCTCCGGCAACGTCGGTTCGAGCTGCGCCTATGCCATGGTCAACCAGGGCATCTGCGACGAGATCATGATGATTGACCGCACCTATGACCGGGCGATGGCACAAGCGCTGGATTTATCGCATTGTATGGATTTTGCCGGTTCCCGCACCCGGGTATACGCCGGAACGGCGCTGGATTGCGGCGGAATGGACGTGGTGATTATAACGGCGGGCGCCAACCCGAAGCCGGGGCAGACCCGGCTCGATGTGCTCGATCAGGCTGCGGCCATCACGCGGGAGATTGTGACCGACATTATGAAGGGAGGGTTCGACGGGATTTTTGTCGTCGCGGCCAATCCGGTTGACATCGTCACCTATCTGGTCTGGAGAATCTCCGGCCTTCCCCGGCACCGCATTATCGGCACCGGCACCTCCATTGACTCGTCGCGGCTGAAGACGCTGCTCTCCGAGGTGTTCTCCATTGATCCGCGAAGCGTAAGCGGCTATGCCCTCGGCGAACACGGCGAATCGCAGTTCGTCGCCTGGTCGCACGTCACCATCGGCGGCAAGCCGGTTCTGCATATTCTGGAGCAGCACCGGGAACGGTTCAAAGATCTGGACCTGGACGACATTGCCCGGAAGACCAAGGACGCCGGCTGGGAAATCTTCACCCGCAAAGGCTCGACGCATTTCGGCATCGGCAGCGCGCTGGCTTACATTACGCGCTCCATCCTGAATGACGACCACAAGATCATCGCCGTCTCCGCCATTCTGGACGGAGAATACGGTTACCGGGATATCTGTACGGGCGTCCCCGCCATCATCGGCAGCGAAGGCATTCAGGAGCTGCTGGAGCTCAAGCTTACCGATGAGGAGGCCGCCAAGCTCAGCCGCTCCTGCGCCATCATCCGCACCGGCATCGAACGCCTCGCAGCTGACGGCGTGATCTGACACGAAACCACAGGTACGGCTGCCACCGAGGTCGGGCGGCTTTCTCCCGCCCGCAATTGGCTGAATAAGCACAGGATGGACCAACACCGTCAAGCGGCCGTTCAAGGATGAACTCCCTTGAACGGCCGCTTGGCTTGCTTTTTTGGAGAAGATGCCCCTTTTCAGCTTAGAAATATTTACTTCTGGGACAGCCCCTAGGGCTTGCTTGTCTTGGGGTTGTATCTCAAGTTGATGCGCTTCAGGAAGCAGACGGAACGCCGTTTATGCCGCTGCCGCCCGCTTCGCCGGAGCCGCCTCTTCCGTCTTCAGCGCCCGCATGCTGTTGAGTACGGCAAGCAGGGTCACGCCGACATCCGAGAAGACGGCCTCCCACATGGTCGCGATGCCGAATGCTCCGAGAAGCAGGAAGACGATCTTCACGCCCAGCGCGAACAGAATGTTCTGCCAGACGATCCGCCGCGTGCGCCGGGAAATGCGGATGGCGGAGGCGATCTTCAACGGTTCGTCGGTCATGATGACGATATCGGCCGCCTCAATCGCAGCGTCGGAGCCGAGACCGCCCATGGCGATGCCGACATCGGCGCCGGCCAGAACCGGCGTGTCATTAATGCCGTCTCCGACAAAAGCAATGCCTCCGCGGCCCTTGTACCGGGCCTTCAGCCGCTCCAGCTCCTCCACCTTATGCTCGGGCAGCAGCTCGGCATGCACTTCGTCGATGCCAAGCTCCCGGCCGACCGCTTCCGCAACGGCGGAGGCGTCTCCGGTCAGCATGGCGGTGCGTTCGATGCCGGCGCGGCGCAGCGCGGCGATCGCTTCTGCGGCATCCGCCTTCACCTCGTCGGCGATGACGAGACTTCCGGCATAGACGCCGTCCGCGGCCAGATGGACCACGGTTCCCGTCTCCTCCGGCCGGCGGAAGGCAATGCCTTCGCGGTCCATCAGCTTCGCATTTCCCGCCAGCACGCGCCGCCCTTCCACCGTCGCCTCAATGCCATGCCCCGCGACTTCGTTGTAGCCGGCAACGGCGGCTTCGGCGACCGGCTCTCCGTAAGCGGCCAGGATGGATTCCGCGATCGGATGGTTCGAATGACTCTCCGCGAACGCCGCCAACCGCAGCAGCTCTTCCCGGCTCATTCCCTTCTCCGGATGAACCGCCACTACCTTGAACTGGCCCTTGGTCAGGGTCCCTGTCTTGTCAAAGACGACTGTCTTGATCCCGTTCAGCGCCTCCAGGTAATTGCTTCCCTTCACCAGAATGCCGGAGCGGGAAGCCGCCCCAATGCCGCCGAAGAACCCGAGCGGAATCGAAATGACAAGCGCGCACGGACACGAAATAACCAGGAACACCAGCGCCCGATACAGCCAGTCGGAGAATTCGGCGCCCGGCAGAATGAGCGGCGGAAGGGCTGCCAGCAGCACGGCAGCGATAACAACGATCGGCGTGTATACGCGGGCGAACTTCGTAATAAAGTTCTCGGTCTTCGCCTTGCTTCCGGCCGCGTTCTGAACCAGATCCAGAATCTTCGATACCGCCGACTCGGCAAAAGTCTTCGTCACCTTCACGGCGATGACGCCATTCTTGTTGATGAAGCCGCTGAGAACCTCGCTTCCTTCTCCGGCTGCCCGCGGCACAGATTCTCCGGTCAGCGCCGACGTGTCCATCATCGAACTGCCTTCGATCACGATTCCGTCCAGCGGAACCCGCTCGCCCGGCTTCACTACAAGGATATCGCCGACAGCCACAGTCTCCGGCGATACTTCGCGCGTCGTTTCTCCGCTGCGGACCCGCGCCGTCTCCGGCCGGATGTCCATGAGCGCGGCGATCGAACGGCGCGAACGGTTCACGGCCATCCCCTGGAACAGCTCGCCGATCTGGTAGAACAGCATAACGGCGACGCCTTCCGGGTACTGCCCGATGGCGAACGCTCCGATTGTTGCCACCGCCATCAGGAAGTTCTCATCGAACAGCTCGCCGCGCAGCAGATTGGTCAGCGCCCGCCAGACCACTTCCCCTCCGACGGCAAGGTAAGCGGCAAGGAACAGAATCAGCTCTGCCATGCCGCTGACAGGCAGCAGCGCTCCGGCCGCCGCCAGGACGACGCCTCCTGCAATCATCAGAACGGTCCGCCGGGTATCGCCCTGGCCGTGCGAGTGGCTGTGGCCGTGCTCGTGATCGTGCGCGTTGTTGCCGTCGTGGCCATGCTCGTGATCGTGCGCGTGGCTGTCGTCGTGGCCATGCTCGTGTCCATGCCCGTGAGAAGGCCCTTCGGAGCCTTGGGCCCGGCTTCTCCCGGACCGGACTACCATCTTCACATTCGGCTCCAGCAATTTCACCGTCCGTTCGGCCTCGGCAGCCGCGGATTCCGCATAGCCGCCCGCTGTCTCCAGCGTCAGCGTGCCTGCCGCAAAGTTCACCGAACAGGCCTCAACGCCCTCGATCCGCTTCACGCGATTCTCAATCTTCATCGCGCAGTTGGCGCAGTCCAGACCTTCCAGCATCCATTCCTGTCTCTTGGGCGTACCGCCCCCGGCTGTGTTCATCAGCTTCTCAGCTCCTTTAGTCCGTAAACATATGAGCAAGTATTCATGTGTTATGTACCGCTATTATATGCTTACCCGTCCGGGGTGTCAATGATTGGCCGGCCTAAATGGAATTCGGCCTCCCTTAAATGGCGGTTTGGCCATTATGACTAATTATTCGGGGATTTTTGCCCGGATTCTCGGGGTATTTACCGGCAGTGGAAAATTTTATAATGTGAGCTAACATCCCGGAGAAATCGCTTACATACAGATTGGCGATCCGGGGGACAGCGGCTGCCTGAAGCGGCCGCCGAACTAGACATTCACCTTATTCCTAATCAAGGAGGCACAGCATGTTCAAGAAAGTATGGAAGGTCTGCCTTACCGTCGCTCTGGCTCTGCCGGTCATTGGAAGCGGTTACGCCCAGACGGCAGCCGCCGACAGCACCGCCGCGCCCGGTCCGGCTCTTGCGTCGGCGGCCACGGCCACGGCTACCTCGGCTACCTACGGAATCCAGCCGTATCAATGGGGGCGCGCCGCCATTGTCGGCGGCGGGTATATCCCCGGAGTGATCTTTAATTCAAGCGAACCGGGACTCGTCTATGTCCGCACCGACATGGGCGGCGCCTACCGCTGGGACAGCGCCTCGAATTCCTGGAAGCAGCTGCTGGATGGCGTCAGCTTCGACAACTGGAATATGGCGGGCGTAGAGAGTCTGGCCACCGACCCCGTCGATCCGGACCGCGTCTACCTTGCAGCCGGCACGTACTCCAATTTCTTCACCGACCAGACCGGTGTCATGCTGCGTTCCTCCGACCGGGGCGAGACCTGGGAAGAGACCCGGCTACCGATTAAGTTCGGCGGCAATATGCCCGGCCGCAATATGGGCGAACGGCTGGCGGTAGACCCGAATGACAACCGTATTCTCTATTTTGGAGCCCGCAACGGCGAAGGCCTGTGGCGAAGCGCCGACTACGGGGCAACCTGGAACCGGGTTGAATCCTTCACAGCCCGGCAGGACGCCAAGGACTACTACGGCGGCGAGTTCGGAGTCGTGTGGGTAACCTTCGACGAGACGACCGGCCAGCGGGCCGACGCCGCGGCCGGCCGGGCCGCCCGGCCGACGGGAACGATCTATGTCGGCGTAGCCGACACGGAGAATTCGGTCTATCGCAGTACAGACGGCGGCGAGACCTGGGAATCCATCACTAATCCGGACAGCAAGGGATTCCTGCCCATGCACGGCATCCTCTCTTCGGACGGGTACCTGTACGTGAACTACAACGTCAGTTCCGGTCCTTACGACGGTCTCCGCCGCGGAGGCCAGAAGGACGGGGGCGTCTATAAATACAACACCTCAACCGGCGTCTGGACAGACATTACCCCGCCGGTACAGACGACAGCCGGCTCCAATGAGGTCGGCAGCTACGGATTCGGGGGTCTGGCCGTTGACCCGCAGCATCCGAATGTGATCATGACCTCGACGATGAATGTCTGGTGGCCGGACGAGCATATTTTCCGCAGCACCGACGGAGGCGCTACCTGGAAGACCTTCTGGACCGACAGCGGCTGGGATCAGCGCCACAATAACTACACCATTGATTATTCCCGGGCGCCCTGGCTGGATTGGGGAACGCCCACCAGTACGACAAGCACGGCCCAGAATCCGAAGCTCGGCTGGATGATCGGCGATCTGGACATTGATCCGTTCAATTCCAACCATCTCTTCTACGGCACCGGGGCGACCCTGTTCGGTACCAACAACTTGACCGCTCTGGACCAGGGGATGACGGTCGGCCTCTCCGTCTACGCCCAGGGCATTGAAGAGACGGCCGTCAACGCTCTGATTGTGCCGCCTTCCGGCGATGCCAAGCTGATCAGCGGACTGGGCGACATCGGCGGATTCCGGCATACCGATCTGACCCGGGCGCCCGGGATGATTACCAACCCGACGATCAGCAATATTACGGATCTCGATTTTGCGCAGAACGACTCCAATCGGATTATCCGGGTGGGCAATGCGGACGCCGACGCTCCCCACATGGGGATATCGACCGACAACGGCGCAACCTGGACACCGGCAGCGAACGCCTGGACCGGGAATGCAACCACCGGCGGCGGACACGCTGCCATCTCCGCCGATGGCGCTACCATCGTCTGGGCGCCTTCGTCCTCGGCTGCTGACGTCAAGCGTCCGGTCAGCTACTCGACCGATCTCGGGAAGACATGGACCGCTTCGAGCGGCATTCCCGACGGGGCCGTCGTCTCTTCCGACCGGGTGAACCCCGACAAGTTCTACGGCTTCCTGGACGGCAAGTTCTATGTCAGCCAGGATGGGGGCGCTACCTTCCGCCTGACGGTGTCCTCCGGACTGCCCAACAGCATGACCGGCAAATTCAAGGCCGTCTCCAACCGGGAAGGCGACATTTGGCTTGCAGCCGTCAAGGACAAGGAACATCCCGAATACGCCTACGGCGTCTTCCATTCCACCGATTCCGGCGCCAGCTTCACCAAGCTGACCGAGGTTGAGGAATCGGCCATGATCGGCTTCGGCAAGGCCGCCCCCGGCGAAGACTATGACGCCATCTATATCAGCGGCCGCATCGACGGCACCTACGGCTTCTTCCGCTCCGACGATGCCGGGGCCACCTGGATTCGCATCAACGATGAGGCGCATCAGTATGCGAACGCCACCCAGGCGATTACCGGCGATCCGAATGTCTACGGCCGCGTCTACATCGGCACGAACGGCTTCGGTATCGTAATGGGCGACCTCGCCGGAGAGGCGGTATACCCGCCGTCGGGCGGCCTCACTGTAACGGCCGCAGACCCTGCTGGCGCAGCCAACGACGGCCTGACGCAGCTTACCGTAACTCCTTCGGTATACGCCGGCAACCAGCGGGTCTACGCCAACTTCGGCACCGGCGCCGTTCCGGTTCCGAAGCTCAAAGACAAGCTCGCCGGCTATGCCGCTCTACCCGAGAGCGGTCTCGTTCCCGCAGCTGACGGCGACCACATCGCGGTAGCCGAGGTGAGTCCGGCCGGCCAAGCGGTCCGCTTCGGCCAGACCACCGCCGCAGTCAGCGCCGAGCCTGCGGCGGGAACGGCTTCGCCGTCTCCGGCTGCGACGCCGGCCCCGGCTCCTGCCGTTCCGGCCGCCACGGCCTCTCCGTCCTCCGCCCCTCAGGTGACGGCAGGCTCGGCAGCCTTGACAGCGGCGGTCGGCGCGGACGGCAAGGCAGCGGTAACGCTGACGGCCGACATCCTGACCCGGGCGGCCGCAGGCGCAGACGGCACGATCACCGTCAGCGTGACGGCGGCCGGCGCCAAGTCGCTGTCGGCCGCGCTGCCGGATGGAATTCTGGCCGCGCTCGCAAGCCAGGGCATCCGGAACGTTCAGGTGAAATTGAACGACGTCTACATCTCGCTGGATACCGCCCTGCTCCGGAAGGCCGGGGCCGGGGCTCCGCTTGTACTCTCCGCCGCCCGGGTGGAGCCTTCCGCTCTGTCCGCGGAAGCGAAGCTGAAGACGGCCGGCAGCCAGGTGTATGAGCTGAACCTAAGCAGCGGCGGCCAGACCGTAGCCTGGAACGGCAAGGCCGTTCAGGTATCCCTGCCTTATTCTCCGGCTTCCGGCGAGAAGGCGAATCAGACGGTCGTCTATTATTTGAGCGACAACGGCGGGGTCCAGACTGTGAAGAATGCGAAGTACGAGGCTGCATCCGGCCGGGTTGTCTTCGCGCCGAAGCACTTCAGCAAGTACGCGGCGGCCAACGTCAAGGTCTCCTTCCCTGACACCGCCCGCTATGTCTGGGCCGCCGACGCCATCGACCGGCTGGCAGCGCAGGGCGTGCTCTCCGGCATGGGAGACGGCGCCTTCCATCCGGCGGGTACGGTAACCCGGGCGCAGTTCGCCCAAATGCTGACTCTGGCGCTTGATCTGGAGGCTCCCGGCGCTTCCGCCCCCTTCTCCGATGTGAAGGCCGGCGCCTGGTACAGCGAAGCGGTTGCCGCCGCGCAGAAATCCGGCATCGTTCAGGGCCGCTCCGACGGCACCTTCGGGGTGAACGAGCCGATCACCCGCCAGGATATGGCCGTCATGATCGACAAAGCCCTCAAGCAGCAGAACGCGGACCTGTCCGCTTCCGCCGCTTCGTTCAAAGACAGCGCCGCCATCTCCGCCTATGCGCTGGAGAGTGTGGAACGGCTGGCCGCAGCCGGCCTGATCTCCGGTCAGGGCGACGGCCTCTTCGCACCGAAGGCAAGCGCAACGCGCGCCGAAGCCGCTGTACTGATTCACCATCTGCTCGGCTATCTGGCCAAGTAGAGCGAACTCCATCCGCAGATCAAAGAACCCGCAAGCGGCGAGAGCCGGCTTGCGGGTTCTTGCGTCCGGTTAACTTCCGGAGCTTCTATAATCCGCCGTGGGCCTCCGGCTATTCATGCCGGATGTGCTCATGCGTCTGAAGAAAAATCTGCTCGACATGCGCGTCGTTCAGAGAATAGAACACCGTCTTGCCTTCCTTGCGGCGCTTGACGATCCGCAGGTTGCGCAGGTACCGGAGCTGGTGGGATACCGCCGACTGGCCCATCTCCAGAATGACGGACAGATCATGCACGCAGAGCTCGCGGCGCGACAGCGCATAGATCAGCCGGACCCGGGTAGGATCTCCGAGCGCCTTGAACATCTCGGCCATCTTGTCGGTGATCTCCCGCTCGGGCAGCGTCAGACGCAGATGCTCCGGGTCCGGTTCGGTGCCGCCGCACGTCGTATCGCACTCCGTCACTGCCGGTTTCGTCATATCCGTCTCCCCGCTTTCTCGTCTAACCGGAATGATTACGTTCTTCTCTATATTATAGAAAAAGCGCGCTGCGCTGTCCATGCCGCCGGTCCGCAGCCTTCCTTCCGGCTTCGCCGGCCTTCTGCGGCCCTTGCGGCCGGGCGGCTTAAAGCTCGGCTACCGGGCGGCCGAACAGATAGCCCTGGCCGAGCTCGGCGCCAAGCCCGAGGCAGCACTCGAACTCCTCGCGCCGCTCGATGCCTTCGGCAAGCACGGTGCCGCCGTAAGCATGGGCCTGGGCCGCAATCTCCCGGATCGCGGCCTGCTTGGCATAGTCGGCATCGCAGAAGCTGACGAGGCCGCGGTCGATTTTGACAAAATCGGGCTGCAGCCGCTGCAGAACCTCAATCGTCGAGAACCCGGCTCCCACGTCGTCCAGCGCGACTCCGATTCCGTGTCTCCGGTATTCCGCGAAGATGCTCGCCAAGTGGGTGATATCCGTAATCCGCTCGCTCTCCACCACTTCGAACACGAAGTCCCGGGGATCTTGATCCAGCCGCTCAATCGCGGCAAACGTATGCGTCAGACAATATTTCGGGTTATAGATGGAAGAAGGCAGAAAATTGATGAACCGCTTCAGTCCCTTCGGCACCTGCCGCGTCCCGGCCTCAATCGCCGAGATGCGGGCGGCGCGGTCCAGGAACGAATGAAATCCGCTCCGCCGGGCAGCCTCGAACAGTTCATACGGCTGAAACGGGCTGCCTCCCGGCAGCGGCCGCAGCAGAAACTCATACCCGAAGGCCGTTCCGTCCCGGTCCACAATCGGCTGGAGGTAACTGCAGAATTCCGCGCGTGAAATAATGTCGATCAGATCGGCGCTCCGGAACCGGGCTTCCAGTTGCTCCAGGCCGAACCACCGCTGCAGGTGATCGGACTGCTTCCCGGCAAAATGGCCCCGGAAGCCGATCTGCAGCGGTCTGTCCGTCCCCGCATTCGCAGGGTGTGCCCTCAGCCGTTCCAGGCAAGTGAGCAGCTCGTCCCGGGTGGCATAAGGGATGCTGTAGCTTCCGCTGTCCTGCCCTTCGACCGTGATGCCTGCCTCCCGGGCAGCCTCCGCCCACTCCGGGGTTGCCTGCCTGATTCGAATCTCGCCGCTGTCTTCAATCGGTTCCACCCTGGAACAATCGCTGCAATGCATGGCCCGTCCTCCTGTAGCCTACTATGGATCAGATCAATAGATTCCTACTTCCGCCTGATGGCTTGATTGTACCATAATCCGGACGCCAAAAAGGACCGAAAATCAGTCCGAAGACCTGTTTTTTCGGTCCGCAATGATGCCGCTTTGCGCAAGTGCCGTCCCTGGCGGGACAGGCCGGCGGGCGTAAGGCGTCTAGCCCTGCGCCTTCTCCCAGACGGAACGTTCTCCGCCCGATTCCAGCTCGATGCGCTGCGGGTCCAGCTTCAGCACGACATAATCGGGATCCTCCGGTCCCTTGAACCAGCGGGACAGATCCGGATTCCAGACCTGCTTGCGCAGGGATTCGTCCGACGAGATCGACACCCGGGCCTCAACCTCAAGCACATCCTTGCTGCCGCCGGATTCGTAGCCCACCAGCAGGAAAGCGTTCGGGTTGTCCTCCAGCTCTTCCACCTTGTGCGTCTTGCGGTCGGTGGCCAGATAAATGTTCAGACCCTCGTGATAGACGGCCATATAGCGGACCTTGGGCTTGCCTCCGGCTTCGACGGTTCCGAAGGACCCGAAGCGGTTCGCGTCCAGCACCTGTCCGATGCGTTCTTCTGTCAGTGATTGTGTCATGATTCCTTCATTCTCCTTCCGTGCGGGTCCGTACCCGCCTGGCAATGTGTTAGGGTATACTGGTAGTGTACCCGTCTTGCATGAAATGAATCCCAGAGGCGGACGAGGACCTTCAGGGTAATAAGAGGGAATGAACAGTCAACGGGCGCCGGAGCCAGTCTTCGGAGCCCGGGAATCCGGGAGGAACGAGCCATGAATCTAGCCGACAACGAACCCAGGCTGAGCACCGCACTGCTGCAATTTATCTTTCCGTTCTCCCTTCAGGAGGGACGCAACCGGGAGCTGAGAGACCAGCTTCTCCTGGACGGCTTCGAGCCGTTCTTTCTGGATGAGACCCGGCTGGAAGACGCCTATTACGGTGAGGGCTACTGCATCTCCCATGAGAATATGGAGCGCGTCTACCTGCCTTTCGCAGCACATGTCCTGTTTCCGCGCGCAGAGAAGGAGCCCGACGCCTTCCACCGCTATTCGCGCGCCCACATTCTGGACTGCGAGATGCTTATGCCGCAGCGCCGCATGCCCTTCCGGCTGCTCTCGACCGATATATTCCTTTGTCCTTTCCAGCTCGGCTTTGTGACCATCCGCCTTGAGCTTACCGGCGAGTATACCCTCAGCGAAGCGCTGGAATTCGCCGACCGCTTCCGCTCTCTGGAGGATGCCTCGGACGCCGACCGCGCCGTTACCTTCTCTTGTCCGAGCCGAACGTTCAGCCAGACGGAGGACCTGCTCTTCGGCATACTGGCTCCTCACCTGCGGGACTATCTGGACCAGTCCGAGATGAGCGGCGCGTATTTCGAGACCCTGCCGTTCTTCGTGGACGAACGAATGCTTGTCCAGGGATTCTACGGTTTCGAGCCGGATGCGGAGATTACGGAGACGGTGCTGTACCGCATTTCCCAGATTGACGGCCTGAACGGAACCGACCGCCCTTATATAAGCGCCAGCGACCCCGAATATATTCAGGATTATAACCGGAAGCATACCTACCGGCGCTGGGCGCCGGATACCTACTACATCACGAATGAACAGACCTTCTCCTGCGTCTCCTGCAGGGAAGGCGAGAGTGCCGTCCGGATGGCGAACCAGATGTACGGCGAATATTATTATGGCCTGCTGCTGAGCCTGTTCCACAAGATCGTGCTGCTCAAGCTTGCCAACATCCACTCCCGGCTGCGGATCGAGCACGACTATGAAGAGATCGAGAGCCTGATCTTCGACATCAACCGCTTCTCGGCCAAATTCTATTTTCTGGAGCTGATTTCCCAGTCTCAGGGCAGAGAAATCTTCTTCCAGCTTCGCAAAGTCTACGGCAACGACCAGTTATATGACGAGGTCAAGGGCACGCTGGACGACCTGTTCCAGTACCAGGAGAAATTTCAGGGAAGGCGCCGCGACAATCTACTGATGATCCTGACCGTCTTCACGGTCATCAGCGGCATTTACGGCATGAACCAGGTCATCGAGGACCTCAAGAGTCCAATCCACTGGGACAAAATGCTGGGCTACTCGCCGTTTGAGTACCTGGCCCTCTTCGTTACGATGACCGGAATTGCCGCCAGCCTGGTGCTTGCGGTGCGGGAGGTCTGGAACCAGATCCGCCGCAAGCGGCGTCAGAAATACCGGTTCCGGGAGTAGAGCGGACCGGGACGGCTTCGGCAAGACTGGACAAGGCCGTTCAGGGCGTCTATAATACGGCTAAGCTAAACCCGTCAATTTCATAGAAGCAGGGGTGCTGGAATCGGCCGGCTGAGATTGTATCCCAACAGATACTGACCCTTATACCTGATCTGGATAATGCCAGCGTAGGAATCGCTTATGCCAAGCGAACCGTTCCCTTTCGGGAGCCTTTCGCCTTCATGCGTCCTGCTGCGCTCCGATCCTGAACAGATCGGAGCGTTTTTTCTCGTCTGGCGGGCGAAGGCTTATACAAGAGGGGGAGAGAAACGGTTATGACGAAGAACAAGAAATCACAGTGGAGCCTGACGGCCTTGGCCGTCCTGCTGACTCTGGCCGTTGCCGGATGCGGCGGCGGGAACGGCAACGGCAGCGCCTCGCCGGCGCCTTCGCCGGAGACCACAGCTTCGGCCGGAGCATCCGCCGGGGCCGCGAAGGCGCCGAGCCGGGAGTTGAAGCCGATCAAGGTGGCGCTGGACTGGACGCCGAACACGAATCACACCGGACTGTATGTCGCGAAGGAACTGGGCTACTATGAGGAAGAAGGTCTGGATGTGAACATCGTCCAGCCCGGCGCTGCGGGAACGGATACGATGGTAACGAGCGGGGAAGCGGCTTTTGGCATCGGGGGTCAGGAAGGACTGACGATGGCCCGCGTTCAGGGAGTTCCGCTCGTCTCCATCGCGGCAATCATCCAGCATAATACATCGGGCTTCGCCGCTCCGAAGGACCGGAACATCAAGTCGCCCAAGGATTTCGAGGGCAAAACCTACGGCGGCTGGGGCTCGCCCACCGAGGAAGCGACGATGAAGGCGATCATGGACCCGCTCGGCGGGGACGTCAAGAAGGTCAAGCAGGTCAATATCGGCGAGGCCGATTATTTTACCGCCATTAAGCGCGACATCGACTTCGCCTGGGTCTTCTACGCCTGGACGGGGATCGAAGCCGAGCTGCGGGGAGAGCCGCTCGACATGCTCTATCTCCAGGACTATGCGCCGCAGTTCGACTACTATACGCCGGTGCTGACGACAAGCGAGAAGGAGATCGCCGAGCGGCCCGAAGAAGTCCGTGCCTTCCTGAAAGCTACCTCCCGCGGGTATCAGTATGCGATCGACCATCCTGAAGAGGCCGCCAATCTTCTGCTGAAGGCCGTTCCCGACCTTAACCGCGAGCTGGTCGTAGCCAGCCAGAAATGGCTGAGTCCGCGCTATGCGGCCGATGCTCCCCGCTGGGGCGAGCAGAAGGAAGCGATCTGGAAGGGTTTCGCCGACTGGATGTACGGACTGAAGCTTCTAGACAAGCCGCTGGAGGCGGACAAGGCGTTCACCAATGAGTACCTGCCGAAGTAAGCGGCTTGATCTGCAAATCCCACCAGAGAAAAGGATGAGATGAACATGGCGAATACGCTGCTCAGCATTCAGGTAATTCCGAAGACTCCGAACGGAGAAGATTCCATTCCTTATGTGGATACCGCCATTGAAGTGATCCAGCGCTCCGGCGTGAAGCATCAGGTGAACGCGCTGGAGACCACCATGGAAGGCGATCTTAGCGAGCTGCTGCAGATCGTGCAGGACATGCAGGCGGCGCTCATCGAGGCCGGCAGCCCGAGCGTCATTTCCCAGATCAAGATCGCGCATAATCCTTCCGGAATCAGCATGGATGGGCTGACCGCCAAATACCGTCCATGAAGTCGCGCTGGTCCCGGCTGTGGCCGCCGGCTGCGGCCGTCCTGCTGCTCCTGCTGCTCTGGCAGGCGGCGGTGGTGCTGCTGGATATCGAACGCTGGATGCTGCCGTCCCCGCTAGACGTGCTGCGGGAGCTGGCCGCGAATCCGCCGGTCGAACACACGCTGGCGACGGCCCGCCTGACCGCAATCGGCTTTCCGATCGGAACGCTCGTCGGTATCGGAACGGCGGTGCTGCTCCATCTGCTGCCCTGGACCCGGCGGGCCTTCTATCCGCTGCTCGTTCTCAGCCAGAACATTCCAACCATCGCGCTTGCTCCGCTGCTTGTCATCTGGTTCGGCTTCGGTCTTCTTCCCAAAATTATTCTGATTACCCTGGTCTGCTTCTTCCCCGTCGCCGTCGCCATGATGGGCGGGCTCGGGGGAAGCGACCGGGCGATGCGCAATTACATGCAGATGGCGGGAGCGGGCCGCTGGACCATCTTCCGCAAGCTGGAGCTGCCGTCCAGTCTGCCGCCGCTCTTCTCCGGCATCCGCATCTCTGCGGCCTATGCCGTCACCGGCGCGGTGGTCGCCGAATGGCTCGGTTCGGACCGGGGACTGGGCAATTATATGCAGCTGCAAAAAGCCGCTTACCGCACCGACCGCATGTTCGTTGCGATCTTCATCATCGTGGCGCTCAGCCTGCTGCTGTTCGCCCTGGTGGCGCTGCTGGAGCGGTGGCTTGTCCGCTGGAACCGGAACTGATTACTATACTCCAAGGAAAAGAGGCGCTCGGCATGGGAGCAAAGCCCGATACAATTCCGTCGGCGGGAGCGGAACCCGCTTCCGCCCAAGCGCTGGAGGTCCTCCGGCTCGGCAAAACCTTCCGGAACGGGCGCACCGAGGTCCCGGCGCTTCGGGACATTACGCTGCATGTAGCCGCCGGCGAATTCGTATCCGTCCTCGGCCCGTCGGGCTGCGGCAAGAGCACGCTGTTCCAGATTATCGGCGGCCTTCTCCACCCCGATGCCGGCTCGGTGCGCATGGGCGGCGAAGAGGTCACCGGCAAGCGCGGGCGGATCGCCTATATGCCCCAGCAGCCGGCGCTGTTCCCGTGGCGGACGATGCTGGACAACGTGCTGCTGGCCCGCGAGATTGCCGGCGGCGTCGATGCCGCGGCCCGCGAGGAAGCCGCCGGCTGGCTCGCCAAAGCCGGGCTCGGCGGGTACGAGCGCTCGTACCCGCACATGCTGTCGGGCGGCATGCAGCAGCGGACCGCCTTCGTGCGGGCGCTCCTGTCGCCGCAGGAGCTGATGCTGCTGGACGAGCCGTTCAGCGCGCTCGACGCTCTGACCCGCAGCGACATGCAGCGCTGGCTGCTGGAGATGTGGGAGGAGACGCGCCGTTCGGTGCTCTTCATCACCCACAGCATTGAAGAAGCGCTGCTGCTGTCTTCCCGCATCTATATCTTCTCGAACCGCCCGGGAACGGTTCTGCACGAAATCGAAGTGCCCTTCCCCCGGCCACGCCCGGCGAATCTGGCGGATGATCCGGAGTTCATCCGGCTCCGCCGCCGGATTTCGGACTGGATGACGGAGGAACAGCGGCGTCCGTGACCGGAGCTTCGGCTGCAACCCCAAAGAAGCGCCAACCTCAAGGAGATGATCCCGAGGTTGGCGCTTCGTTGTTTCCGGCCAGGCAGCCGCTTGGCAATCAGCGCTTCATAAATCCCCTGCTCTGCAAAAATTCCTTCATTTGCATCCGCGCGGGCTGCGCAAGGCGATGCGCCATCGTAACCGACCACGGCGTATCGCTCGTTCCGCCGCTGCGCTCCCGCATATAGGCCCGGGTCGTCTCGTCATAGGCCGCCGCCCGTTCGACCGTCTCCTGCGCGCTGTAGCGCTCGCGGTGCAGCACCGATTGCAGCGGCAGACGCGGGCGCAGCACAGGCTCCTGCGCAGGCGTGCCGACGCACATGCCGAAGACCGGATAGACCAGCTCCGGTAGTTCGAGCGCCTCGGAGAAGGCGGCGATGTCATTGCGGACGCCGCCGATGTAGACGATGCCGAGACCGAGCGATTCGGCGGCGACCGCCGCATTCTGCGCGGCCAGCGCGGCATCGACCGTCGCTACGATCAGATTCTCGGTCGTGTCGATATGCGAGGCTTCGGGAGCCATATGCGCGCTCGTCACTTCCCGCAGACGGTACAGGTCTGCACACCAGACGAGGAAGACGGGGCACTCCCGGATATAAGCCTGGTTGCCCGCCAGAGCGGCCAGCCGTTCCTTGCGCCCGGGGTCCGTTACGGCGATAACGCTGTAAGCCTGTACATTGCTGGAGGTGGAAGCCATCTGCGCCGCGCCGACTATCGCTTCAAGCTGTTCTTCCGTTACGGGCGTATCCGCGAACCGGCGAATCGAGCGGTGCCGCATCAGCAGCTCCAGCGTATCATTAAGAGGTTTCATTTACGGGGTTCACTCCTGTTCCAGTAGGTTGTCTTCCTCTACAGGTTTACCACAAAACAGATTGTAAATGAAGGGCGACAGACCCATGAGGAGCGTGGAGCACGGAGCGTGCCTATCGGAAAGCACTCGGATGCCTTAGCCGCAGAGAACCAATACAAGCTGCAAGAGACGTGGTCTCCCGAGCAGATTGAAAAGAGACGCCGGATGGAGGGCAAGCCCTCTGTATACTTCAAGACCATCTATCGGTGGCTCTACCAAGGCCGCATCGCAGAAGGAGCGGTCATGGAAGAACTGTCGCATTTCCTATTACAATCTGTCGTTGACTATGAGGCACCCTGCTTTATCTTAAGATCAATGAATGAATGCTTGTAGTTTCCGGATGAACCGCAACGATCATCTGGTTGCAGAAGCCAGCAAGCAAACGAACAGCAAGGTGCTCTCCGAAATGGTCATCCATTTCCCATTGCCCAGGGGTTAAATAAACAGCACCCGGACGAACGAGATAGGTATAGCTCCAAAAGTCCCATAGGAATTCGGTAAAGGGAGACTGAATGGCGTTCACCTCTCTGAGATTGATCTCAAAATACATGTATTCCCTGTTCCCCTCTGAAGCGAGGCCTGCAATAGTCTCCCCCTGGTACAAGTCTGTAATAAACTTACTCCACAAAGAAGACTCATTCTTCATTTCTATTATCATTTGAACGGAATTTTCTTTTACGGTCTGCAACAAAATATCTTTGGTTTGCAATGAATCATATTCAATGATTGTTTGGAAATGAGGCGAAAGCTCTTTCATTATGATCTCATAAGCCTTTTGATTATCGCAAGGAAGATATAAGGACTTTGCTGTTTTAAGTACTAAGGGTGTGATGATGAATCTAACTAACGGAGTTATAAAAGTAGACTTTCCTTCTGAAATAAACCTTTTAAGTACAGAATATTCCGAAGTATTATTTTCTTCTTGGAATAGATTAATTTTGGGAGAATCGATCTTTGTAAAGAAATTCATGGTTTCTTCCTTTCTCCCCTTGCGTTCATCTTCTTGGTTTATCAGGTTGTAAACGGCAGAATAAGCGGGGCTGTCATCCATGCTACAGTGCCCTCAGTAAAAGTAACACTGCCATAGACATCTAAGTTATGGCTTCCACTTGTATTATAAGTGGTCTGAGATTGATCTCGAACCACCTTCAGTCCGCCAGCAAAGCCAGATAAAACGTCATTAATATCCATTTGACCATTGGGCAGAAAGCTATTACTTCAAAGTTCACATAAATTGATGAACCCACCTGATCAATCTCGACTTTAAGTGTTGCAACTGTACTTCCAGAATCAATAGGAGCTGAACCCAGAGGTGAAAATTGAGCCTTAGCGGTTGTCTCAGAAGGGGATGATATAACTACTTCATTCGTTTCTTGATTAAAAATAATAGGGAGGTTATAAGTAGTCAAAACTTTTGCCCCTGTTGTATCAACAATGTCACTTCCTTCAGAAGCAGAACAAACAAATTATACCAAAAAGGAGGATTTGTTTCCATACTTATGCTCTACTTTTCAGTTGTTTTTGAACTGTCGCACTTCCTATTACAATCCGTCACAAAACATAGGCCCGGCACAAAAGTAACATACCACCCGGGCCTATCCACGCATGATCCTGTCCGCCTGAACGCGGCCTGGCTTACAGCTTCACCCGCTGCAGCCGCAGCGCATTCAGCACGACCGAGACCGAGCTGAACGCCATGGCGGCTCCGGCCAGCCAGGGCGCCAGAAATCCGAGCGCCGCCACGGGAATGCCGACGGCGTTGTAAGCCAGCGCCCAGAACAAATTCTGCTTGATGTTGGTCATGGTGCGGCGGCTCATTGCAATGGCGTCCGCGATGGCTCCGAGGTCGCCGCGCATCAGCGTGATATCGGCGGTCTCCATCGCCACATCGGTGCCGGTTCCCACGGCCATCCCGATGTCGGCGGTCGCCAGCGCCGGCGCGTCGTTGATGCCGTCGCCGACCATCGCCACCTTCCGCCCGCCGGCTTGTAGACGGCGCACCTCCTCCGCCTTGCCTTCGGGAAGCACCTCGGCCAGCACGGTCCCGATCCCGGCCTGCGCCGCGATGCTCCGGGCCGTTGCGGCATTGTCGCCGGTAATCATCACCGTCTCGATGCCCAGTTCCCGCAGCCGCTCGACCGCAGCCCGCGACGACGGCTTGATCGTGTCGGCTACGGCCACGATGCCGACGGCTGCGCCGTCCACGGCGGTCAGCATCGCCGTCTTGCCCTCTGCTTCAAGCTCCTCCAGCGAGGCGGTCCATTCCCCATAATCCACGCCGGCCTCCTCCATCATCCGGCGCGTGCCGACCAGCACCCGGCGTCCGGCCACGACGGCGCGGATGCCTCGGCCCGGCTCGGCCGCGAAATCCTCAGCCGCCGGAGGACGCAGGCCCCGCTCGGCGGCTCCTGCGGCAATCGCCTCGGCCAGCGGATGCTCCGAGAGCCGTTCCGCGGCCGCGGCGACGGCCAGGAGGGCCTTCTCGCCCCGGCCGAAGCCCACCAGCGCAAAATCCTCCGCCGCGCGGACGTCCGTCAGAACCGGCTTGCCGTTCGTAACGGTGCCGGTCTTATCGAGCACGACCACTTCAATGCCTTGGGCGGTCTCCAGGTGCTCGCCGCCCTTGAACAGAATGCCGAACTCCGCCGCCCGGCCGGAGCCGGCCATAATGGAAGTCGGCGTCGCCAATCCGAGCGCGCACGGGCAGGCGATAACCAGCACCGCAATCGCCTTCTCCAGCGACTCCGCGAACTCTCCGGGCGAGGCCCAGAAGTACCAGACCGCAAAAGTAAGCAGGGCAATCCCGACTACAATCGGCACGAAGATGCCGGAGATAACATCGGCGATCCGCTGAATCGGCGCCTTCGAGCCCTGGGCCTCCTCCACGACGCGGATGATTGCCGCCAGCGCCGTGTCCTTCCCGACCTTGCGCGCCCGGACCGTCAGCACGCCGTTCTTGTTCAGCGTCGCGCCGATGACGGCGTCGCCCGGTTTTTTGTCCACCGGAAGACTCTCGCCGGTCAGCATGGATTCGTCCACCGACGAACGCCCCTCGACCACTTCGCCGTCAACCGGCACCTTCGCTCCCGGCTTGACGCGGAGCAGATCTCCGGGGACCACTTCGCTGACCGGAACGCTGAATTCGGCTCCGTCCCGCAGCACCAGCGCCGTCTTGGGCTGGAGACCCATCAGGCTGCGGATTGCGTCCGACGAACGCCCCTTCGCCACCGCCTCGAACCACTTGCCGACCAGAATCAGCGTAATCAGCACGGCGCTGGTCTCGTAGTACATTTCGACCGTGTGGTCCATTCCGGCCATGGAGAGCGAGTCAATTGTCAGATACAGACTGTAGAAATACGCCGCCGAGGTGCCCAGAGCCACCAGAACGTCCATATTGGCGCTGCCGTTCTTCAGCGCCTTGTAGGCGCCGACATAGAACTGCCAGCCGATAATGAACTGGACCGGCGTCGCCAGCAGAAGCTGGAACCAGGGATTCATCAGCAGGTCCGGGACCGGAAGACCGGAGGTGAAGGAGAAATGCCCGGCCATCGCCCACAGCAGCGGCAGGGACAGAACGGCCGAGAGGAGCCATTTATTCCGCTTGGCGGCAATTTCCCGTCCTCTCCGGTCTCCGCCCTCCTGCCGGTCCTGCTTCAGCGAAGCCCGGTAGCCGAGATCGCTCACCTTGCCGATGAGATCGCGCGGAGCAATCTCGCCCGAGCGGTATTCCACATGCGCCGTCTCCAGCGCCAGATTGACATGGGCCGACACTACGCCGGGCATCCGGTTCAGCCCTTTCTCGATCCGGGTCGAGCAGGCCGCGCAGGTCATGCCGGAAATATCGAAATCGGCGGACTCATGCGCAACCCCGTAGCCAAGCGAGCGGATCTTCTCTTCGAGGTCCGACGGTTTCAACCGGGCAGGGTCGTATCCGACCGAAGCCTGCTCGAGCGCCAGATTGACATTCGCGCGGCTGACGCCTTCCATCCGGCCCAGTCCCTTCTCGATCCGGGCGGCGCAGGCCGAGCACGTCATTCCGGTAACCGGCAGCGTTAGCTGCCGTTCTTCTTCCGTTCCGCTGCCGTTGTGTGCAGGATTCATTACAGATCCACATCCTCGTTATACCCATTGGGGGTATATAGTTTAGGTGAGAAAAGCGCCTGCAAGGCGCTTATCGAATCCGCTTGACGCGGAGGATTGGTTCAGACGACGTCGTAGCCCTGATCTTCAATAGCTTCCTTGATGGCATCCAGTGAGACCGCAGACTCGTCGTACTCCACGGCTACCTTCTTCCCCGGCAGATCGACCCGGGCAACGGCGCCGAGGTTCTTGACGGCCTTCTCCACTGCGCTGACGCAGTGGCCGCAGGACATTCCTTCAACGTTCAAAATAGCTTGGCTCATTATTCTTCCTCCTATTTCATTAATTTATTGACCGTGACCAGCAGCTCGTCGATAACTTCGTAGTCTCCGGCCCCGATGCGGTCAACAATACAGCTCTTCATATGGCCTTCCAGCAACAGGCGTCCGACGCTGCCGAGCGCAGCTTGTACGGCCGCAAGCTGGGTCAGGACATCGTCGCAGTACACATCCCGCTCGATCATGCCCTTGATGCCCCGGATCTGGCCCTCAATCCGATTGAGCCGGGTTCCCAGAATATTCTTGAATTCATCGGAATGATGGCTCTTTCTCGGCTGGGCGCCGGATTCGCAGCATGCCCGTCCGTCTTCCGTCCGTCCGCTCTCCTGCGTTGACATCCTTCTTCTGCCTCCCTTGCTTCAGAGATGAAGGCGGTTCTCCGCCTTTACTCTTCTTTCACACTTTATCATACCCCCACCCGGTATGTAAAGGGAATATATTCGACTCTTTTGCGTCCTCTTATCGACAAAATCCTCTGTTCAGCAGGATTTCCTTTATAAAGAACGAATATGTCTAACGGAAGCTAGCGGATTTTTCCAATACATACGCGTTAAGGAGCGGTGCACATGGTTTACGACGGCATAGCTCTCGGCCTTCTGGTCGGGCTGCTGCGCGGCGGCTTCCGCCACGGCCTGAGACAATTCGCCAATCTGAAGATCAGAGGCGGCCTTTGGTTTCCGCTGCTGCTGCTTCTGCAGTTTGTCGTGTTTGAACTAAGCGATCGGTCGCCTGCCATCGCTGCAGCCAGCGGTTCTTTCTTCATCGCTGTGTATGCGGCGGGACTTTATATCCTGTGGTTGAACCGGAGCAATCCGGGCTTCCTGTTCATCTTTGCCGGCGTTCTGCTCAATTTTGCCGTGATGGCCGCCAACGGCGGCAAGATGCCGGTATCGCTGGATGCGGCGTCGGTGCTCGGGCCGTATTATGTTGACATGCTGAAATCGGGAACCGTCGTGACGAAGCATTTTCTGATGGACCGTTCCACCCGGCTGTCGTTTCTGGGCGATATTATTCCGCTCTCGAACCCCTATCCCCGCACCCAGGTTATCAGCATCGGCGACATTGTGATGAACATCGGGATCTTCCTTTATTTGCAGCATCTTATGGTCCCCGGCAAGAAGGACGATCAGGACAGCAAGTCGGCAGTCGTCAACACTTCGGAACGAAAGGGGGAGAGCGCATGAAGAAGACAGACCGCATTATGTATTCCCGTATCGTCATCAACACTGTAATCGTAGCATCGGTAGTTATGGCATTGACATCCGGCTTCCGCTTTATCGGCGGAGGACGCTGATTGCCTAACGCAAACAGAGACAGGCTGAAACTTTCAGCCTGTCTTTTGTGTATTTGTCAACGAACTTCCTGTTCTTTCTTCCGGCAATCCCTTAATATTGAAATCATCCTGGGAACGGCCAAAGGAGGTGCCCTCGGTGTTCAAGAGCAAGATAGGCCGCATCGTCTGGAATCGAAGCCATCTGTATGCGTTCGGCGTCTGCCTGGTGGGGCTTGCCCTCTTCTCGGTATACAACGCAGGCGCCTTCATCCGCTATACCTCGCCCACCTGGGTCTGGGTCTACGCCCTGTCCGGCGCGGCGACCCTGCTGACTGTATTCACCTTCCAGCTTCCGCCCCAAGGCAACGGCATGTCGCTCGACTCTTCGGTCTACCTGGCCTGCGTCTTTGTGTTCGGCCCTTCCTTCACCCTCTCGGTTCTGCTGCTCTCTTCCATTGTGATCTTTCTGATCGAGCGCCAGACCGTCTGGTGGAAGCACCTGAACAACTTCGCGGTGTACACCATCATGATCGCTTCGGCCTCCTTCGTCTATACCGCCCTCGGCGGCCGGCGCGGGCCGCTTGTACCTGACCATCTGGGCGCCTATGCGTCGGGAATGGCGGTTTATTTTGCGCTGAACGCGCTGCTGGTCGGCTTCTATTACTACATTGTCTTTCAGGAGAATCTCTTCGAGACGCTCAAAGGCATGCTGCGGGACACGGTACTGGCCTACGTCAGCACCCTGGTGCTGTCGCTCGTACTTACGATTCTCCTCTACTATAATCATATTCTCGGTCTGGCCCTCTTTCTCTGTCTCGGCACCCTGCTGTCCTATTCATTCAAGCAGATGTTCGCCATGTATCGCCGGCTTGAAGAGCGGGCGAACCGCGATCAGCGGACAGGGCTGTTCAATCACAGCTATTTCGAGGTGGTCCTTGAAGACGAGATGCGCCGTTCCCGCTCCACAGGCGAAGCGCTGTCGCTGGCCATGATCGACATCGACGATTTCAAGCGGTACAACGATCACTTCGGCCATCTGAAGGGGGACGGATTGATTGTGTTTCTGGCTGAGCTGCTCCAGCAGTCCTGCTCCGATGCGGGCATTATCGTCTCCCGGTATGGAGGCGAAGAATTCACCCTGCTGATGCCGGGCCATGATTCGGCGCGCGCGCACCATTTTATCGACACCTTGCGCCGGAAGCTGAACAACTCGCCGTTCGAGGGAACGGAGATCTTCCCCCAGGGCTGCCTGAGCTTCTCTGCCGGCGTCGCCGTCTACCGCCCGGATGTCCATGACAAGTCCGAACTGGTGGAACACGCCGATCAGGCTCTCTACTATGCCAAGAAGCAGGGCAAGAACATGGTCCATGTCTTCGGCAACCAGTCGCCGCTGGAGCGCGATATCGACTTCAGCCAGGATGTGCGGGATATCGAGCAGCAGCTCAGCCTGCTGATGTACAAGGACCTGGAGACGTACAAGCATTCCAAGCGGGTGTTCCGCTACGCTATGGATATCAGCGAGCTGCTGGACATGGACGCGCTCTCCAAGCGGCAGTTCACGTTGGGCGCGCTGATTCACGACATCGGCAAGCTGGAGATTCCGTGGGGGATTCTGAACAAGAAGGAGAAGCTCGCCCCCGAAGAATGGGATATGGTCAAATGGCATGTCACCTGGGGCAAACAGATGGCGCTGACCAACGGCAAGTACAAGGATCTGACCCCGTATATCGAGCTTCACCACGAACGCTACGACGGCAAAGGCTATCCCCACGGCTTCAAGGGCGAGGAGATTCCGCGGCTCTGCCGGATGCTCACCATTATTGATTCCTTCGACGCCATGACGACCGAACGCCCCTACCAGCCGACCAAATCGGTGGAAGAGGCCATCGTCGAACTCCGCGCCTGCTCCGGCACCCAGTTCGATCCGGAATTGACCGAATTCTTCATCACTTATATTCAGAAGCGACACCAGCTTCCCGACGAAACGGCCGTTTAGCCGCCGGCATTTCCCTTCTGCCGCCGCTGACGGCCGTTGCCGTGCGAGCGCCGCTTCCGGGTTCCCTCTTGCCTCCCTATTCAAATTTGAATATAATAGCGGAGAAATCCATGAATAACCGAAGGAGCTGGGAAACCCATGCATTCCAAAGAAAGCAATATGAAGCTGGTCGTCGCCGGCCTGCTGCTCGGCATCCTGATGTCCGCCATGGACAATACAATCGTGGCCGCAGCCATGGGGACGATTGTCGCCGATCTCGGCGGCGTGGATAAGCTCGTCTGGGTCACCTCGGCCTATATGGTTATGGTGATGGCAGGAACCCCGATCTTCGGCAAGCTGTCCGACATGTACGGCCGCAAACGGTTCTTCCTGTTCGGACTGATCGTCTTTCTGGTCGGATCGGCGCTGTGCGGGACCTCTACTACTCTCACGCAGCTTATCATCTACCGGGCCATCCAGGGGGTGGGCGGCGGCGCG
This sequence comes from Paenibacillus glufosinatiresistens, assembly GCF_031470375.1. Lineage (NCBI taxonomy): Bacteria > Bacillati > Bacillota > Bacilli > Caryophanales > Paenibacillaceae > Paenibacillus > Paenibacillus glufosinatiresistens. The sequence goes on along the minus strand of NZ_JAVFHT010000004.1, from coordinate 66,196 downwards.
CTGATGCCGATTGCGTTCACCATTATTTTTGACATCTTCCCTCCGGAAAAACGCGGCAAGATGACGGGCCTCTTCGGCGCCGTCTTCGGCATCTCCAGCGTGCTCGGCCCGCTGCTGGGCGCCTACATTACCGATTATATGGGCTGGGAATGGGTGTTCTACATCAACCTGCCGCTGGGAGTCGTGGCCTTTTTCCTGATTGTGGCCGCCTACAAGGAGTCGGTTATCCATTCCAAGCAGCGGATCGACTGGGGCGGCGCGTTCACGCTGGTCGGCGCGGTCATCTGCCTGATGTTCGGGCTGGAGCTCGGCGGCCAGACGGTCGGACACCATGAGTACGCCTGGAGTTCTCCGGAAATTCTCAGTCTGTTCGCCGGCTTCGCCATTCTGCTGATCGCCTTCCTGCTGATTGAGCGCAAGGCGGCCGAACCGGTCATCTCGTTCGACATGTTCCGCAACCGGCTGTTCGCCACGAGCGCCATCGCCGCTCTCTTCTATGGAGCGACCTTCATCGTAGCCACCGTCTACATTCCGATCTTCGTTCAGGGCGTATTCGGCGGCTCGGCGACCAACTCCGGCCTGATCCTGATGCCGATGATGATCGGTTCCGTTATCGGTTCGCAGACCGGCGGGATTCTGACGTCCCGCACCAGCTTCCGCAACATCATGCTGATCTCCGCCGTCTGCTTCGTGGCGGGCGTCGCTACCCTGACGCAGCTCGACCCGGATATTTCGCGGCTGCTGGTCAACGTCTTCATGGCTCTGCTGGGCTTCGGCGTCGGCTTCTCCTTCTCCGTTCTGAACATGTCGGCAGTCCATCATTTCGACATCCGGCAGCGGGGATCGGCCACTTCGACCAGCACCTTCACGCGGTCGCTCGGCATGACGCTCGGCATTACCATCTTCGGCATTATCCAGCGCAACAGCTTCAGCAGCCAGCTTAAGGACGCCTTCGGCGGCGCCGATACGTCTTCCTTCGGCGATACGCGCTCGGCCCTGACGCCCGAAGCCCGGGCCAAGATTCCGGCAGCGGTGCTGGAGAAGATCACGTCGTCGCTCTCCACTTCCATCGCCCATACCTTCATGTGGGCGCTCATTCCGGCTGTAGCTGCACTCGTCTTCGTGCTGCTCATGCCCGGCGACCGGCTCAAGATTCCCGCCAAAACCGAGCCTTCTCGGTCCAGGGGCTGATCCGCCATGTCGATGAAGCTGGCGATTCTCGGTCTGCTCCTGGAGAAGAACATGCATCCTTACGAGATCGTCATGGTCATGAGAGACCGTTCGATGGACCGGATTATGAAGCTGCAGATGGGCTCGCTGTATTACGCCGTCGACAATCTGGCCAAGGACGGCTACATCGAGGCGCTGGAGACGATCCGCAGCAGCGACCGGCCGGACAAGACCGTCTATTCGATCACGGAGACGGGCAGGGCGCTGTTCGAGCAGCTCCTCACCCAGCAGCTTCGCCGGCAGGAGCTGGTTCTGCATCCCATGTATCCGGCCATCGTATTCTCCCGGCACATCGCTCCCGAGAAGATCGCTTCGCTGCTCGAGGAGCGAATCCGCGAGACCGAGCATGAGGTCAACCTTGCCTATCAGGTCTATGAAGAGCATGTCCGGACGGTCCCCCGTTCGGCGCTGCACCTGATGTACGGCCGCTATGAACATATGAAGACCGAACTGGAGTGGCTCAGACGGCTGCATCAGGACGCCCGGGAAGGACGCCTGAACGAGATCGGACAGCCGCTCGGCCCTGAACTCTAGCGTACAGCCGGTGTTTCATTTCCTCCTGCCCGGGGTATTAAGGGTCATCTTCCCAAATGGAAAGCGAGGACTTGACATGACGGAACCGAAGCCCCGCCGGACCGGACACCTCCGGGATCACCCCGAGCAGTACCCGACCGAGAGCGAGAGCCTGTTCGACCGGTTCGAGAGCGAACAGAACGTCGATCCGCTTCCGGTAGAGGATCTGACGCTCGAGCAGCAGGAGGAGAAGGACAAGGAGAGCACCAAGCAGCGGTCGTCGAGCGACCGCAATTACCATACCGGATTCTAGGCGGCCCGGCCGCTTGGAGCCGGCGCAGCACACGAACGGAACCTATCCGCAGGGCCAAGGGCCCGTCGGGTAGGTTTTTTGTCGAAATAACAGGGTCGGAACGATAAGGGGGAGCTGTCTATGTCAACATTGCCTTTGAACTGGAACAACCGGCTTGGAATCGCCGTAAGCCCCATCGTGCTTGGGACGATGGGGCTCGGCGGAGAGTGGGACCGGGAACCGGCAACAGCCGAGCAGATCAAGCAGGGGCACGAAGCGGTCGAGGCCGCGCTGTCCATCGGCGTCAACATGATCGACAGTGCGGATATCTATACCCGCGGCAAAGCGGAATCCATTCTGGGCACGGTCCTGCGGGAGCGGCCGGAGCTGCGCGAACGGCTGATTCTGCAATCCAAATGCGGCATCCGGCTGATGGAGCCGGGCGATCTGTCCAATACCTTCGATCTATCCAGATCCCATATTCTCTCCAGCGTAGACGGCATCCTGTCGCGCCTGGGCACCGAGTATCTCGATATTCTCCTGCTTCACCGGCCGGACCCGCTGATGGACCCTGAAGAGGTCGGCGAGGCGCTGCGGGAGCTGAAGGCTTCGGGCAGGGTCCGCCATTTCGGCGTATCCAATATGAGCGCCGCCCAGATCGGGCTGCTCCGCACAGGGACGGACGAGCCCTTCATCGTCAATCAGCTGCACCTCAGTCTCGGCAAGCTTGACTGGCTGGACGCCGTAGTCAGCGTCAACCGCCCCGCCTGGACGGAACATGGAATGCCGGAGGGGACGATTGAATACTGCCGCGCGAACGGCATTCAGCTCCAAGCATGGGGACCGCTTGCCCAAGGGCGGTTCAGCGGACGTTCGCTGGAAGGCGAGCCGCCGCATGTCGCCGACACGGCGGCCATGGTCGCCCGGCTGGCCGAAGAGAAGGGAACGACCCGGGAAGCCATTGTCCTCGCATGGCTGATGACGCACCCGGCCGGCATTCAGGCTGTCATCGGAACGGTCAGCCCCCGCCGAATCGAGGCCTGCCGGGGCGCTGAAGAGATTGTTCTGACCCGCCGGGAGTGGTATGACCTCTATGTCAGCTCCCGCGGCCAGCGTCTTCCCTGACCGGCGAGGCTCGGCCCCTGGCGCCTGTTCCTCGCTAATTTTGGCTTTGAGGACAGATGCAAATTTGTTATACTGGATAGGATTAAAGAGCGTATGCCCTCACTCTTAATCCACTCACTAACAAGGAGGGGCTGAATCCGCCGTGCCAGACAACATCGGACAGAACATTCAGCAGCTTCGTCTGGAGAAGGGGCTTTCCCTTTCCGAGCTTGCCGGCAAAGCTGATGTCGCCAAATCGTACCTCAGCAATGTAGAACGCAATATTCAATCCAACCCCTCGATTCAATTTATCGAAAAAATCGCCGAGGCCCTGGATGTCTCCGTCCAAAGCCTTCTCTATGGAAACTTATCCGATTCGGAAGAGGAGCCGCTCGACGCCGACTGGTTCCGCCTGATTCAGGAAGCGATGTCATCGGGGGTCAGCAAGCGGGAGTTCAAGGAATTCCTGGATTATCAGAAATGGCGGCTGGAACAAAAAGACGAGTAGCCGCGTTCAGAGGCCGGGCCCGGCCGGGATGCCGATCAGCCATCGGAGCCGAATAATGCCGCCCTGCTGTTCTTAATTGAGAACAGCAGGGCGGCATTATTCGTTCGCCCCGGTCAGCCCCGGGGCGCCCACAGCATGACCGATACTCCGATGAGGCAGATGGCTGCCCCGACCCCGTCGTAGAAATCGGGGGTTTTGCGGTCAACGAGCCAGCCCCACAGCACGGCCAGCACAATGAAGACCCCGCCGTAGGCGGCATAGACCCGTCCGAAGGAAGGGAACGACTGGAGCGTCGGAATTACTCCGTACAGGACAAGAATCAAGCCCCCGGCCGCCCCCATCCAGAGCGGTCTGCCTTCCCGCAGCCACAGCCACACCAGGTAGCCCCCGCCGATTTCGGCCAGTCCGGCCAGCACGAACAATACGATAGTCACGTCTCTTCTCCCTCCCTGACAGCGATTGCCACGTTTCGCTGACCCGGTCATCCGGGTAATGGTTCACAGATGAAATAAAAAAAGCCCGGCGCCGCGCCGCCAGGCTCTGCTGCTGCCAGATGCAGAATTACGCATTCTACATGGCCTTCAATGTTCTATCATTGAAAAAACGACGAATTTCCTCGGCGCGAATGCCCTGTTTCTTGGCTTTCAGAAGCAGGTGTACCCATTCCATGTCGAGATCTGCCGCCTGAGTTTCCACTACGTTCCCCTGGTTGGACTTGTCCAAAAAATCTCCTCCTAAGATTTCATGTCCCCAGGCAGTCCGGCTGTCGTAGCATGGTTCGCCTTAGACCCGCGACTTTGTGTCCCTGCCTTTCGGCAAGTTTACCCTTTACTGGACCCTTTAAGTTCAAGGATCTGCTTAGATCTCGAAAACTGTCTATCACTAACATTGTACAAGATAATGGCCTGAATGTGTGTCGTATTTTGGAGGTTAAGATTGCGCGGAGAGAAAAAACTTCATACCGACCAAAAACCCAGTTATGTAGATTCTTAGCAAGTAGTATATAGGTACTATAAACAAAAAATAACCTGAACTCAAGTGTTTGAAACCCCTTCCTTCAAAAAAAGTGGGAAAGTAGTCGCATTTCGGTTCAGGTCTCCGCCTGTCATTCCCGCTCATTTCCTAAGCATTATGGCCTATAAGGCAGAACTATGCCGTTTTGCGAACGGATTGGCCGAAAGTTAGAATTGATTGTACTGGGGGAAAGTTGCATTATAGGATGTGGCAAGAACCTTCGTTTCAGAGAGGCAGTATGCCTCCGGCCGGCCCGGCGGTCTCGACCCCGTCAGCCGCCGCCTTAACCGAAGGCCAGCGATGCTTCGTCTGTACCAATGTAAACGCAACCACAGCTCCGGCGGAAGCTGGAGTCATCCGTTAAGGAGGATGTATTCATGGCAGCCCAAGAGCCCTACCGCGATTCGATCTGGAGCAATTATCATGGACCCAATCTGGGGTATATTCAGGAGAAATACGAACAGTATCTTCAGGACCCCGAGACCGTTGAGCCCCGCTACCGCGAGTTGTTCACTGTCTCCGGCCCGCCTCCTCTTGGCCCGCAAGCCGCCGGAGCGCCCGAACAGATGGTTGCCGGAGACACCGCCTGGCTGCTCAAAGCGGTCCGGGCCGCGAAGCTGATTGCCAACATCCGCATTTACGGCCATCTGGCCGCCGATATTGATCCGCTGGAGCGTGAGACGCGCCATTCTCTGGCCAAAGCGATCGAGCCTTCTTCCTATGACCTTACCCGCGAGGATCTGCTCGCGCTGCCGGCTTCCCTGATCTGGGAGAACGCCCCGTCCGACGTCAAAACCGCCTGGGATGCCTACCACCGGATGCGGCAGGCCTATACGAAGACCATTGCCTATGAGTTCGGCCATGTTCACGACGAACAGGAGCTCCGCTGGCTGAACAGCCAGGCCGAGTCGCCGAGCTCGCCGGCGCCTCTGACCGCCGGCGAACGCAAGGAGCTGCTGAAGCGGCTGATCGAGGTCGAGCAGTTCGAGACTTTCCTGCACAAGACCTTCGTCGGCCAGAAGCGGTTCAGCCTGGAGGGCAACGACGTTCTGGTTCCAATGCTGGACGAGATTGTCCGGGCCGCCGCGCACGACGGCGCCGAGCACATTCTGATGGGCATGGCCCACCGGGGACGGCTGAATGTGCTGGCTCATATTCTGGGCAAGCCTTACGAAATCATTTTCTCCGAGTTCCACCACTCGCCGAACAAAGAGCTGTTCCCGTCGGAGGGCTCCATGGGCATCAATTACGGCTGGACCGGAGATGTCAAATACCACCTCGGCGCCGACCGCGCCGTCCGCGAAGGCGAGACGGTGCGTACGCGCCTGACGCTGGCCAATAACCCGAGCCATCTGGAATTCGTCAACCCGGTCGTGGAAGGCTTCGCCCGGGCGGCCCAGGAAGACCGCCGGACTCCGGGACTGCCTGTGCAGGATACGAACAAGTCGATGGCCGTGCTCATGCACGGCGACGCCGCCTTCCCGGGCGAGGGCATTGTCGCCGAGACGCTCAACATCAGCAAGCTTCAGGGTTATCAGAACGGCGGGACGATTCATATTATCGTCAATAACCGGATCGGCTTCACGACGGAGAGCGAGGATTCCCGCTCCACCCACTACGCAAGCGATCTGGCGAAGGGCTACGAAATTCCGGTCGTCCATGTCAATGCCGACGACCCGGAAGCCTGCATCGCCGCCGTCCGGCTGGCCAGCGCCTACCGCCACAAATTCAAGAAGGATTTCCTGATCGACCTTGTCGGCTACCGCCGTCACGGCCATAATGAAATGGACGATCCCGAGACGACCCAGCCGCTGGTCTACGGCCGGGTCAAGAGCCACCCGACGGTCTACCGTCTGTATGCCCAGCGGCTGGAACGCGAGCAGATCATTACCCGCGAGGACGCAGAGCGCTTCTGCTCCGAGAACGAGCGCGTGCTTCAGGAAGCCTTCGACCGGATGAAGGAAGGCAAGCACAAGAACGGCGAGACCAAGCCGTCCGTCACGCTTCCCGATCCGCAGGGAGCTTACCCGGTTACGGCGGTGCCGCTGACGCGGCTGCAGGAGATCAACCGCACGCTGCTGGATGTGCCGCCCGGCTTCAAGGTCTATCCGAAGCTCGCCCGCATTCTGCAGCGCCGCAAGGATCTGCTGAACGACGGCGAGAAGGTCGAGTGGGCGCTGGCCGAAGCACTGGCCTTCGCCACGATTCTCCAGGACGGCACGCCGATCCGCATCAGCGGGCAGGACGCCCAGCGCGGCACCTTTGCGCAGCGGCATCTGGTGCTTCATGACAGCGAGACGGGCGCGCTCTTCTCGCCGCTGCATCAGCTGAAGGATGCCGCCGCCTCTTTCGGCGTCTACAACAGCCCGCTGTCGGAGGCATCCGTTCTCGGCTATGAGTACGGGTACAATGTCTTCGCGCCGGAGACCTTCGTCATCTGGGAAGCGCAGTACGGAGACTTCGCGAATGCCGCGCAGGTGATCTTCGACCAGTTCATCTCGGCAGGCCGGGCCAAATGGACCCAGCGCAGCAATCTTGTCATCCTGCTTCCTCACGGATACGAGGGCCAGGGACCGGAGCACTCCAGCGGACGGCTGGAGCGGTATTTGCAGCTCTCGGCGGAAGAGAACTGGACGGTCGCCAACCTGACGAGCGCCTCCCAATACTTCCACCTGCTGCGCCGCCAGGCGTCGCTCTGCGGCAAGCCGGAAGCCCGGCCGCTCGTTATCATGACGCCCAAGAGCCTGCTCCGCAATCCGCGGAGCGCCTCGCCGGGATCGGAGCTTGCCTCCGGCGAATTCCAGCCGGTGCTGCCGGAACCGCTGCTGGGCAGTCAGCCCGCAAGCGTCAAGCGGCTCATCGTCTGCTCCGGCAAAATAGCGGTCGATCTCCAGACCGAGCTGGAGACGGCGCGCGAACAAGACTGGTCGGGCGTGCATATTCTCCGGCTGGAGCAGCTCTATCCGTTCCCGGAGAGCGAATTGGCCGCCCACCTCAGCACCTTCTCTTCGCTGAAAGAGATCGTCTGGGTCCAGGAAGAGCCGAAGAACATGGGCGGCTGGAGCTACGCCGAGCCCCGGCTGCGCGGCATCGCGCCGGAAGGAACCACCGTCTCGTATATCGGACGTCCGGAACGTTCCAGTCCGGCGAGCGGCTATGCCGACGTCCACACCTATGAACAGCGGCGGATCGTCACGGAAGCCCTGAACCTGAACCAATCGCAAGCACAAGCGGCTGTACCGTCCTCCACCGGGGCGGGGTCACGATAGCGTAAATCCAATTTTCTGGGGAGGTAGCGGCTGTGTCCGAAATCAAAGTGCCCGATCTGGGCGAATCCATTTCCGAGGGAACGATCTACAAGTGGCACGTGAAGGAAGGAGACGTCGTCGGAGCCGGCGACGTGCTGGCCGAACTTGAGACCGACAAGGTCAATCTGGAGATCAGCGCCGAGGAAGGCGGCGTCATCTCCGCTATCCTGCGCCAGGAGGGCGAGAATGTCGCCGTAGGCGAAGCGATCGGCGTGATCGGCGAAGACGCCGGCGGCGAAGCCAAGGCGCCGGCCAGCTCGGCCGCCGGTTCAGGCGGCGAGGCGCCCGCAGCGCCTGCTCCGGTGCCGTCGGCACCGGCGGCAGCGCCAGCGCCGCCCGCAGCGCCGGAGCCTTCGTCGGCGGCGGCAAGCGGGGAGCACCTGGCCACGCCGGGTGCCCGCAAGCTCGCGCGCGAGCGGGGCATCGACCTCGGCGAGGTCGGCGCGCGCGATCCCATCGGCCGGATTGCCCAGGCCGATGTGCAGGGCCACGGCGCGGCTGCGCCCGCGCCGAAGCCTGCCGACGGCGGCAGCAAGCCGGCCGCCGCGAAGGCGCCGGAGAGCGCAGCGCCGTCCGGCGGCAAGGAGGCCGAGCGCAAGCGCATGTCGCGACGCCGGTTGACTATTGCGAGCCGGCTCGTCGAGGCGCAGCATACGGCAGCCATGCTGACCACCTTCAACGAGGTGGACATGACGGCCATTCTCGACATCCGCAAGCGGCGCAAGGACAGCTTCAAAGAGAAGCACGATGTCGGTCTGGGCTTCATGTCCTTCTTCACCAAGGCGGTAATCGGAGCCCTGAAGGCGTACCCGCTGCTTAACGCGGAGATCGACGGCGAGGATTTGATTATCAAAAAATACTATGATATCGGCATCGCCGTCGCCGCCAAGGAAGGCTTGGTCGTTCCGGTCGTACGGGACGCCGACCGGCTCAGCTTCCCGCAGATCGAGCGGGAGATTGGCGAGCTGGCCGCCAAGGCCCGCAGCAACACGCTCAGCCTCTCCGAGCTTCAGGGCGGTACGTTCACCATTACCAACGGCGGCGTCTTCGGCTCTCTGCTGTCTACGCCGATTCTGAACACGCCGCAGGTCGGCATTCTCGGCATGCACAAGATCCAGCTTCGGCCGATCGCGCTCGATGAGACGACAACGGTCAACCGGCCGATGATGTACATCGCGCTCTCTTACGACCACCGGATTGTCGACGGCTCCGAAGCCGTCAGCTTCCTGGTCAAAGTCAAGGAGCTGCTGGAAGATCCGGAATCGCTGCTGCTGGAAGGCTGAAGTACGCAGAATAGACACGAAGCCAGAAAGGGGCTGTCCGCGAGGACGCCCCTTCTTGCCGTTGCTGCATGGCCGCAGCAGTTCTTCCCTCCGCCTCTTCGCTAAGGCTAGTCTGCCTCCCTAAGGCTAGTCTGCCGCCGCCGGGCCGAACTGCTCCCGCTCCACCCGGTCCAGCCATTCGTGTACCAGCGCCTCGAAGAGCTCCGGCTGCTCGAATTGGAGATTATGGCCTGCGGTGTCCAGCACCGCATAAGTCAGGCGCGGATAACGTTCCAGCAATTCCAGCGCGTCCCGGTAACCGACAGAGGCATCCTGGCGGCCGGCCACCAGAAGTCCGGGCTTGTCCATGACCGCTGTCTCCAGCGGAAAGCTGAAGCCGTAGCGCTCCCGAATCCCGTCGAGGAACCGGGTGTCCCCGAGGCGCAGGCCGGGTAACACATCCTCTATGTATCGGCGCCATGTCCGGGCGTTCGCCACAACCGCCATCTGGCGGAAATCGTCGAAGTCCGGTCCGGCGGCCGATTCCGCAAGCGACACGTCTTCGCGGAGAATCCGGTGCTCCGGCAGCTGCCGATCGTCGTGAGCGGGCAGGATCATCGGACAGATCAGCCCGAGGCCGGCCACCGATTCGGGGCTGCGCTCGGCAATTCCCCGGGCAAGGTAGCCGCCGTACGATTCGCCGGCCAGACAGAACGGTTCGCCGCCCGGCAGCCATTGCCGGATAGCCGCCAGCACAGCGTCCAGCATACCGTCCGAGTCCGTTATCCCTTCATAGCTTCTTGTGCGTCCCATCCCGGGCAAATCAAGATAAAGCCGCTTCCAGCCCGGCCGGGCGGCAAATACAGGCTCCATGCAGCCCTTCATCAAGCGATGGTCGATTGTGAAGCCGTGAAGCAGCACAATCGGACGCCCCTCCCCGATTTCTTCATAATACAGCTCTGCCGTTTCTGTTCTGAAGTAAGGCAATTCAATCCCTCCTCAATTTACCAAGGCAGGAACACAAGTTCCCTTTCTCCTATCTTATCAGCTGCCGCTCCGATCCCAAAGAGCCTATTTAAGAAGAATAGGTGACGGATTGCAGCGATGCCTCCACAAGATGCCCGCAAGACGGATCGGCAGAGCGTTATCCGCTTCGTTCGTATTGAACCCCCGGCTGAATTATGTCATGGTTAGCTGTAGAACTTCCATATCCGGATTTAGGGGGGAGCAGCGTGAAGACCGACCGGCTGTTAGGCATTGTAATCTACTTACTGAACCGCGAGCGGGTGACCGCCCGGGTGCTGGCCGAACACTTTGAGGTGTCGGTCCGGACGATTCAGCGGGATATCGAGTCACTGGGCATGGCGGGCATTCCGGTTGCCGCCGCCCAGGGAGCCGCGGGCGGGTACTATATTCTGGACGGATTCCACCTAAGCCGCCAGCCTCTGGGCAGCGAGGATTTCCGCTGGATTGCAGCCGCTGTGAAGGGATTGGAGTCCGGGTTCAGCCATTCAGGGCTGGAGGCGGCGGCGGAGAAGATGACGGCGGCCTTCGGCGGCATAGAACCGCCGCCCGTCCAGTTCGACCTTGGGGCGTACCGCGAGGGACGGAGCATTCAGGAAGTTCTTCCTCCGCTTGTTCAGGCGGCGCTGGCCCGGCTGGCCGTCGAGTTCGACTATTACAGCGCTCAAGGCGTTCTCTCCCGCAGATGCGCAGAACCGGTCCAGCTTCTGATGAAGTGGAACGCCTGGTACATGCTGGCCTACTGCCGCCGGCGCGAAGACTACCGGCTGTTCCGTCTGTCCCGGATGCGGAATCTTCGCCCTACGGCTTCGCCGTTCTCCCGGAGCCACCCCCCGGCCGATACACTCTTGAAGGATCGGCCGGACGAACGGACTTACCTGGACGTCCGGCTTCGCTGCCCGGCACCGTGGCGGATACCCGCCGAGGAAGCTTTTCCGAATGCATCGGTTACCGAAGAGCCGGACCAGGGAGCGCTCCTCTCCTTCAGCGTGCCGGAGGAAGAGAGCGGATGGTTCGGGCGCCTGCTGGCGCTTGCGCCGCATGTGGATATTCTGGGTCCGCCGGCCCTTCAGCGGCGGATTGCCGACCACGCCCGTTCGATCCTAACCCGCCAATCCGCAGAAGCAGCAGGCAAAGACGACATACAGGTGTCGTCTTTCCTCCGTTAAGATAGAGTCAGTCCATCCGGCCAAGAGCCGATAACCAAGGAGGAATTCGATACTTATGCAGCTGCCATCCGCCCATCCGTCGCCCTATGTTCAGAGTCCCGTCTATGAAACCGCACACTTCCGGTACCGTCTGGTCCGGCCGGAAGACGCCGCCGAGCTGCTTGACTGCTATTCCGATCCCGCCGCGGTTCCGCTGTTCAACAGCGACAACTGCCACAGCGACTTTCACTTCCGCACCGAGGAGGAAGTAAGCGCCTGCATCCGCTGCTGGCTGGACGCTTACAGCTGGCAGGCTTATGTCCGCTTCAGCGTGATAGACAAAGTCCTGCAGAAGGCGGTGGGAACGTTAGAAATCTTCGTCAGAAGCGATGCTCCCCAATCAGAGGATGGAGCGGAAATCCCTACCGCCGTTCTCCGGCTCGATCTGGCTTCCGCCTATGAGAGAGAAGATCTGCTTGAAGAAATCGCCGGGCTGGCCGTTGCCGGGCTCTACGAAGATTTCCCGGCCGACCGGATGATTACCAAGATCGTCCCCGCGGACGCGCCAAGAATCCGCGCCTTCATGAAGCGCGGATTCGCGGAGGTTCCGGCAGGGTCGCTGCCATTCGATCATTATTATGTCCATATCCGGCCAGGTATCTAGGCGGCGGTTCTCCGTTCCTGGGGACGCGCCTCTGCCAGAGGAGCGTCCCTCAGTCAGAGGCGCGTCCCTCAGCGAGGGGAGCGTCCCTTACAGGCTGAGGAGCGTCCTTTAGGCCCGCTCCAGCATGCCCCGGGCGATCCAGACGCCGGCTGCGCCGGCCTGGGCCAGACCGCGCGTGATGCCGGCTCCGTCGCCGCCGCAGTACAACCCGGCGATCTCCGTCTCAAGCGAAGCTGTCAGCTTCGGACGGGCGGAATAGAACTTGGCCTCTACGCCATAGAACAGCGTGTGTTCGGAGGCAATGCCCGGCGTTACCTTCTCCAGCGCTTCCACCATTTCGATCAGACTCTTCATCGTGTTGTAGGGAAGCACCAGGCCGAGATCGCCCGGCACTGCCTCCTTCAGTGTCGGCTCCAGGAAGCCTTCGTCGATCCGGCTTCGCGTTGAGCGCCGCCCCCGGAGAATGTCTCCGTATTTCTGAACAATGACGCCGCCGCTCGACAGGTCGTTCGCCCGCTTGCAGATTTCCCGGGCATATTCATTCGGCTTGTCGAACGGCTCCGTGAATTTATGGGAGACCAGCAAGGCAAAGTTCGTATTCTTGGAGCCCAGCTCGGGGTCCTTGTAGGAATGGCCGTTCGCGGCCATGACGCCGCTATGGTTCTCTACCACGACATGTCCCGACGGATTGCTGCAGAAGGTCCGCACCCGGGTTCCGACTGAAGTGTTGAAGATGAACTTGCCCTCGTACAGATTCTCGTTGATCTCCCGCATCACGACATCCGAAGTCTCGACCCGTACGCCGACATCCACCTGATTGTTGTACATCTTCAGCCGCCGCTTCTTCAGCACTTCCGTCAGCCAGGCAGAACCGTCCCGTCCGGGAGCGATCATGACCCGGTCGGATTCATACACTTCCCCGCTCTTGAGCATGACGCCTGTTACCCGGTGTCCTTCCTCTCCCTTGACCGTCACGATGTCCTGAACCTCGCTCTTGAACGCCATGTCGATCCGGGTCTGCAAATATTCATAGATGGATTTCAGAATCTCCAGGTTCTGTTCGGTGCCCAAATGCCGCACTTCGGCTCTCAGCAGCTTCAGTCCGGCCGCGTAGCCGCGCTGCTCGATCTGCCGGATATGCTCGGTGGTCGGGTCGGTGACGGCTTCGGTTGCGCCATGCTTCAGATTCAGGGCGTCGACATAGCGGATCAGTTCCAGCACTCTGGAAGGCGGCATATAGTCGGTCAGCCAGCCGCCGAACTCCGTCGTAATATTGAATTTCCCGTCGCTGTAGGCTCCTGCCCCGCCGAAGCCGGCGGTGATGGAGCAGGCCGGAAGACAGCCGGCGAATTCCTTGCGTCCGCTTGCAGGGGGACAGAGCTGAATCTTCTCTTCCAGAATCGGACAGCGGCGTCGATAAATATCATGCCCCTTATCAAGCAGCAGCACCTTCCAATGCGGGGCTCTCAGTGTCAGTTCGTAACAGGCGAAGATACCGGCCGGACCGGCCCCCACGACAATTGCATCATACTTGCTCATCGCTTCCTCCTTAATGAATGACAAAAAAATTCCCGGCTCTACACAGGTATGCGAAAGCACCCTGTCCGTAGCCGGGAATTTAAGGTTCCCTGTAGAGACCCCCGTCCCATATTGCCGGGGATATACGAACAATTCTTGCCGTTTTTTCACGGCCATTAGCGATTGTACCTAAATCAGCCGAACGAGTCAATGATAATCCTAATAATCATTCGTGTTTTATTTCATTTTTCGCAGATTTATTAATAAATATTGACTTCGTGTATGCAGAATACGAACATTTTTGCATTGGTTAATTCGGGAAGGAATACCATGTTTTTTGGCGAATATAGTAGATATCTGTCTTTGAAATGAGGCACTTCTTATGTCCAAGTCACCTCCCGCTCCTCGTCAATTGAATTGGAACCGGTTGCTGATCAACGCGCTCTGGGTTGTCATGTTCGTCCAGCTCTTCATCCAGCTCTTCATTCTCTGGTCAGTCTGGGGGCAATCCGCTTTTCACAACGGCAATTCCGTATCCCGCAGCCATGCGCTCCTGACCGATACGCTGCTCCTGGCTCTGCTGGTCCTGCTTGAGTTCATCAATGCGCGCAGACCGGATCTGTCCGAAGGGGCTATCGCGGCAGGCAGCCATGTATTTGCCATCCTTCTAATCATGTTCATGAGCCCCGATATTCACGCCAAGCCGCTGCTGCTGCTGCTCCCGATGCTGGTTACGATTCTGTACATGCGAATGGGCTATTTGGCTGCCTCCGCCTGTGTCTGCCTGCTGTATATGCTGTTTCTGTTCGGCACGTCTTCCCAGTATGATTACGCGCTTAGAATCGAACACTTGATTTATACGTTTGTTTTTCTTTTGTCCGCGCTTACAGGCTATGCCGTCATCCTCCGCGAGCGCGATCTGACCCGTTCGCTGGCCAATTCGGTCAAGGCGGAGCAGGATCTGCGCATCCAGAACATCATCATGGACCGTCTGTCCAAGATCGACCCGCTGACGGATCTCTATAACCACAAGACCTTTCATGAATATTTCGGCTGGCTGATTGAACATCAGCAGTCGAATCCGTTTCCGATGCAGCTCGCCATTCTGGACATCGACAACTTCAAGAAGGTCAATGATACATACGGCCATTGGGTGGGAGACATCGCTCTGAAGCAGGTCGCCGCTACCATTCTGAAGCACATCGACTCCGACGATTTCGCGGCAAGATACGGAGGCGAGGAGTTTGTCGTGATCCTGACTTCCAAGAGCCTGGATCATTCCCGGCTGCTGATGGAGAGCGTCCGCATCGGGATTATGGAACTGCCGGTCGATGAAATGGAAGGCAAATCCGTCACCGTCAGCATCGGCATGCATGATTTCAACGGCTCCGACTCCAAGAGCTTTGTCTTCCAGAAAGCCGATGATGCCCTCTATGAAGCCAAGAAGACCGGCAAGAACAAAATCGTGGTGCTTTGACCGATCCGTCAACCGTGCAAGAGGGGCACTTTCCCGGCAGACAGCCGTCCACCGGGAAATGCCCCTCTTTTCTTCTGGTAACCTATTACCGCTTAGCAAACCTTGCCGTTCCCAGGGCCATTCAGCAATTCGAGCGCATGTTTCTCCGGAACGGGACGGCTGATTAAATAACCCTGTACTTTGTCGCAACCGGTGTGCTCCAGAATCTCGAGCTGGCTGGACCGCTCTACCCCCTCGGCGACTACTTCAAGTCCCATATCGTGTCCAAGCGCCACAATGGTCCGGATGAACGTCTGGCTGTAGGCATCCTCGGTCAGCGGATCAATGAATGCCTTGTCCACCTTCAGCGTGGACAACGGAAGCTGCTGCAGATAACTCAGCGAAGAGTATCCTTTGCCAAAATCGTCAAGAGCGATCCGGAAGCCCTCCGCCTTCAGGCGTTCCAGCTTGCCTACAATCCGTTCGTAGGACTCCATGAATACGGATTCAGTAATCTCCAGCTCCAGGCAGCCCGGCTCAATTCTGCTCTCCTGCGCGGCATCCAGCACGATCTCCACAAAATCATCCTGCAGCAGCTGAATCACCGAAATATTGACCGAGATTTTGTACGTGCAGCTCTTCTTTGCCTGCACATCGCCGAGAAAACGGCAGGCCTCCCGGAGCACCCACTCGCCGATAGGAACAATCAGACGCGAGTCCTCCGCGATCCGGATAAAGGCCAGCGGGGAGACAAAGCCGAGCTCGGGACTATTCCAGCGAATCAGCGCTTCAAAGCCGGAAATCTGACCGCCGGCAATATCGACCTGGGGCTGATAGAACAGCTCGAACTCCTTGTTCTCCAGCGCTCCCCGCAGATGCTTCTCCAAATGAAGCCGTTCGTTGAATTCGGTATGCATCGTCTTGTCATAGACAACATACCGGTTCTTGCCCGAATCCTTCGCCCGGTACATGGCGACATCCGCATTCTTCAGAATCTCCTCGGTCGTCCGCCCGTCTTCCGGGTAGAAGGAAATTCCGATGCTGAGCGAGACATACAGCCGGGTTTCTCCGATTTGGAACGGCTGCTTGAAGCTCTCCACAATCGACTCGGCAAGATTCAGCACTTCTTCCCGCCGGTAGATCCGCTTGCACAGAATGACAAACTCGTCGCCTCCGAGCCGGCAGAGCATGTCATGGTCCCGAATGAGCTGCTGCACACGTTCGCTGGTCTTGACGAGCAGCGCATCTCCGAACCGGTGGCCCATGGTATCATTGATGAATTTGAAATTGTCCGTATCCAGGAACAAAAGCGCAGCGCGGCCTTCCGTACCCTGGAAGCAGCGTTCCAGGGTCTCCAGCAGCATCAGCCGGTTCGGAAGGCCGGTCAGCCCGTCGTAATACGCGAGCCGGTGCATTTTCTCCTGGTTGTCCAGCAGCACCTCGTACTGATCCATCAGCTCTTCCTGGGTCACCGTCAGCTCTTCATAAGTCGCTTCCAGTTCCTGATAGCTCCGGCTGAGCTGAAGCTCCGTCTCTTTGCGGCCGGTAATGTCGATCAGCGATCCCAGGAAGACGACGGCGCCGCTCTCCGGCGAACGTGAAGCCTTGCCTCTGACGCCGAACCAGAGATACCGGCCTTCCTTGGTCCGCATCCGGTATTCCGTTTCGTAGAACGGCGTTCTCCCCTCCAGATGGGCGCGGCGCGCCCGCTCGGCCGCCTCGATATCATCGGGGTGCATCAAGTGGAACGGAGCATCGGATCTGCTGTAGAATTCTTCGGGGGTATACCCCATCAGCTCAAACCAGCGTTCCGAAATTTCGTACCTTCCGGTCGTGATGTCCAACTCCCAAATGTAGGCTCCCGAACCTTCGGATGCGGCGCGGAATCGCTGCTGGCTGAGCCGAAGCCGCTCCATCTGCTCCTGAAGCTCCTCCTGGGCCATCTCCAGCTCGCAATGCGCCGATTCCAGATTCTCGTAGCTGGACTGAAGCTTGAGTGCATTCTTCTTCAGATCATCGACGTCGATACCGACCAGCACCGCAACGTTCATGCCCCGGCTTATTTCTACCCGCGGACCCGGGATCGTCTTCAGCAGAAAATAGCGCCCGTTCCGGGGAATCCGGGCCTCCACCCCCGGCGAATATCGTCCTTCGATCGCCTCCAGCAGCAGATTCCGCAGCTCCTGAAGGCCGGGATCGGACAGCTCCAGTTCCTCCAGCCTCTTACCGGCCAGCTCAGATTCTTGCAAGCCGGTCGTCTCCTCGGTGAACGCGGTCATCCGCACCGTTCTGCCGTCAGCGGCTGCCGCCCAGACGAGAATGCCGGCATGACCGACCACGTTGCTGAACAGGCGCTGCTCGGCCTCGATCGTTCTGCGAAGCCGCTGGATATACATCCGGATAAACACAAAGCCAAAGGCAAGCAGACAAGCGCCAATCAGAGTGCCGAGCATCACCCGCTCGCGCGTCATCTGCCGGTAATAGTCGGAGTGGCGAAAGAAATATTGAAGATGCAGTTCTTCGAACGCGCCGGAACGGCGCAGTTCGTCGAGACGTGCATTGATGTAGGGCACTAGTTCGGAGGAGCTTCGGCTGACGCCGTAGGCGACATCAACGGGGTATAAATTGCTGAGGCGGTGGATAATGGCATTGCTCCACCCCTGCTCGATAATCATATGGTCGATAACCGCCTGGTTCTCCAGCAGCACATCGATCTCTCCATGCCGAAGCGCTTCCAGCGCTTCCGGAAGGTCTTCATAGGCCGCATAGCCGGTAAGTCCCAGCTTGTCCCGCACGACATCCTCGGAGTATTGGCCGCGCCTGACGCCTACTTTGTACTTCCCGAGCGTCTTCAGCGTCACTCCCTCCGCTCTGCTCTGGAGCGAATAGACAGATAAATAGGCCCGGGTCACTTTCTTGGAGAACAGTACTTCTTTCTGCCGTTCTGGAGTAACGGCCATCAATCCGGCCGTATCAATCTTGCCGTCCACCAGCTTCCGGTAAAGGGCATTCCAGTTGCCTCCAGAATAGAAGACCTGGTAGGACTGCCGCTCGAACACCATATGCGTCAGATCCACGTCGAACCCGGTCAGAAAGCCGTCCTGTACATATTTATAAGGAGGATAATTCAGTTCGGCCTCATATCGGATTTCCCGACGCTCGGCTAACACGGTAGATGGAACAAGCACAAGGAACAGGATGATTCCCCATATCGGCCGTAGCTGCTTCATCGCAATGTCTCCTTTAATTTCATTCCTCGCCCGTCTTAAGCGATACAGTAGATTTTCGACAGAAAGCGCCGAATATCCTTCCTATTCCTCCCATAGAAAATGCTTTTGCTCCATTTTTTCCTGAATATGAATCCTTTCTTAAAATTGTAACATTCCAAATTAAAAACTTGTGGTTTGCATATTGCTTTTCTCATCCATAATGTTCATAATAGCAGTATCAAACAAATGATAATGATTATCATTATTGCACTTAACCGGCTCACACCCTTATTCATTCTGGTTCAAAAGGAGACTGACTGTATGAATACCGCCGCCAAACGGACTTCGCTTCAAGTTGACGATTACCTGGATCTGCTTAATCTGGCCGTTAAGGTCGGAGACCTTAAATGGCAGAAAGAAATCAAGTCCCGCCTTCAGTTTCTGCTGTGTCTGGAAGCTTAGGCCCTGTTCTGACGATCCTCTGCGGCTCCGGCCGATTCCAACCGCGTCTTCCTCTTCCGGGAAAGGCGCGGTTTTTGCTTGGAAAGGGTTATTATATAATAAAGGTATTGACGGGCAATCCTGCCCGAGAATGGAGCGTGTCCGTTTGAGAAAAAGCCTACTTGCACTGTTGCTGTCTACCCTGCTCTTCCTTCTTGGCGTTCCGGCCGCGTCGGCCGCCGCCATCCCGTCTCCCGGCGGAGCCGTAGTCGACCAGGCCGGCCTGCTCGGTTCCGGCCAGGCCGATGCCGTCGCCAAGCAGGCTGAGCAAGGCCCCTACGCCTTCCGTATACTCATCCTGCCTTCGCTGGATGGGGAATCCTCCGAGCAGTATGCCTATGACGTCTATGAGAGCTGGGGACTCGCGGAGAATGAACTGCTGCTTCTGATCGGCAGCGAAGACCGCACCGTCGATCTGCATTTCATGAACCCCGGCCTTCAGGCCGCCTTGAACGCCTGGTCCGCCAATCAGGGCGGGGGCAGCGGTTCCGAAGCGATCAAGCAGCTGCTGGATACCTATTTCATCCCCTATGCCAAAGAGGGGGACTTCGGCAAAGCCATCCTCTCGGTGATCGGGGCAACCCATGCCATCGGCGGAGACGCCGGCGCAGAATCCGGCGCGTCCGGCGGCAGCGGGCCCGGCGCAGGCGCTGCGGCCGGTTCCTCCGGAGGATCGGATTCCGGCACCCGCGGAACCGGAACGTCCGCAGGCTCGCCGGCGGCTGCACCCCGTCCGGGAACCGGTACGGATGGTTCCTCCCGGTCTCTCGTCTACCTCCTGGCCGGGGCCGTTCTGGCCGGCCTCATTCTGTATGTGACGGTGACCGGCATTCGGCGGCGCAAGCAGCTTCGCGCCTCGCAGGAAGCGATCTCCGATCTGCTCGTTCGGGCGAACCGGGGCCTGGAGGCGCTTCAGCCCTTCCAGGGCATTGTTCAGGGCAAGACCCAGCAGCTGGCCGATACCGCTTCCCGGACGCTCTCCGACCTGCTGGTCAAGCTGTCGGCCCTCTCCTCCGAGCAGCAGAGCGGTTCGCTTCCGGCCTTCTACCGGCTGGGAGCGTTGTCTGCGGCCAATCGCCAGCTCCAAGGCGCAGAGAGCGAGCTGCGGACGGCGCTGGAGGAGCAGGAGAAGAGCATCGCAGCAATCAGCGAGGCGGACCGTACGGTGAAGCAGCACATCAACGAACTGAAACAGGCGGCGCCTGAACTTCAGAGCGAATTCCAGGATGCGCTTCAGGAGACCGGATACGGCCTGGAGGACATTGCGGACGATCTCAAGGAGCTGGCCGAGCAGACAGCGGAGGCCGACAAGCTGGAGCTGTTCGATCCCATTGCCGCCCAGACGGTCAGCGCACAGGCCAGAGAACTGCAGGAGCAGATCAGCCGGGATGTGCAGGATGTCGATGTGTATCAGGACAAAATCCACGGCTTCCCGGCCGCGCTGGCGGCCGCCCGCTCCGAGATTGCCGCGCTGATTGAACAGAACGCGCTGCAGAATATGAAGGTCAAGCCTTACGAGCTGCTGAAGCAGGCGGAAGCCGATGTCGCCCTGCTGGAAGAGGAGCTGCGCGGCGGGGACCTGAATGAAGTACGCCGGATCGGCGCGGAGATGGACCGGCGGATGGAAGACGCCGTCTCCATGACGAAACGCCAGGCCGAGATCCGGCTGGCCAACCGGCGGGATCTGAATCAGATCCGCGAAGGCTGGAAGGAGCTCGGGAGCGCCCAGGAGCGGCTCCGAAGCCTTATCGCTTCGGCTTCCGCCCGCTATGCCCGCAGCCATATCGAGCCCGCGGAGGCCGCGCTTGCCGAATGGAGCCGCAGGCTGAGAGAGGCCGAGGCCGGCGTGCCGGAGATTGAAGCCTGGACCGCCGATGAGCGGGGCGAATTCGACAAGGCCCGCGAAGGGCTGGACCGGCTGCTCGCGCTTCAGGACGAGGCCCGCCGCCTGCTCGGCGAAGCGGCCGGGGACTTGGGCGAGCTCGACAACCGGCTCGCCCGGGTGGAAGCGGCGCTCCGCCAGGGCGAAGCGGACGCCGAAGCGGCCCGGCGGCTGCTCCAGAGCCGGGGGCTGCATGCCCGGGACGGTCTGGCGGGACTTCCGCCGTACCGGGACCTGCAGGCCGGCCTCTCCGCCGGCCCGTATCAGCTCGACGCGCTGGAAGCGTCGGCCCGGGCCTTCCTGGCCGGCGTAGCCGCCTACGCCGAGGAGGCGCAGCGGCTGGTCCGCCGCAAGGAAGAGGAGGAGCGGCTGGCGCAGATGGCCGCCATGCAGGCGCAGATGCGCCGCGAGGCCGAGCGCCGCGGCGGTCCGGGCGGCTTCGGCGGCCCCGGCGGCGGCCGTTCCGGCGGGGGCGGCGGCCACTCTTCCGGCGGCTCCTCCTGGGGCGGCGGAGGCAGCGGCCATTCCTCCGGCGGCTCCAAATGGTAGAGCCCGGCACCTAACGGCAACCGGGCCATCGAACCGCGAACCAGAAGCTCTGCCGCAGCTGCGGCAGAGCTTCTTTGGCGCGCGTAACAAGCAGGCTCCGGGCCCCTCCTTACTCCGTCATCAGCCCGATAAACGTCTCGCAGCCGGCCGGAAGCGCCCCGGGCCGGGTGACGAGCTGCACGCTGAAGCCGCTGTCCCCGTCTTCAAGCGGCACCGCAACCAGTTCGCCCCGCCCGACCGGCCCTGCGAAGGCATAGCCCGGCAGATAGGCCGCGCCGAACCCCTGTCTGGCGGCCTGGAGGATGCCCTCCAGATGGCCCAGCTCCATCTCGATCCGGGGAGCGGCCCCCGCCGCCCGGCACAATTCCAGAAGACGCTCCCGGTAGGTGCAGCTCTCATCGGTCAGCACCAGCGGCTCCCCGTCCAGTTCGGCGGGAGCTATGCGCTCCCGTCCCGCGAAGCGGTGGCCGGGAGCGACGACCAGACAGAGCGGTTCCCGCCGGAGCGTTCTGGCAACCAGTCCCTCGCCCGAGAAAGGGCGGTCAAAGATCAGGCCGATGTCGGCGGCACGGCTTCGGACCGCCGCAATAATCTCCGGCTCCGAACCCGGAACGACCTTCAACTGAAGGCCGGGATGGCGCTCCCTGAACCGCAGCAGCCGCTGGGGGAGCAGGCAGACGGCAATGGTCTCGATGGACGCGACGACCAGGGAACCCGACGCCTCTCCCGCCACGGCCGTTCTGGCTTCCTCCCGGACCGCCAGCATCTGCCGGGCGTACGGCAGCAGCGTCCGGCCCGCAAAGGTCGGAAGCATGCCTTGACCGGCCCGTTCCAAGAGCGCCGTGCCGTAGATCTCCTCCAGGCGGGTCATCTGCGCCGTTACACTCGATTGGGCGTACCCCAGCTTCTCCGCCGCCCGCGTCAGGCTGCCGCTGTCGACTACCTCGCAAAATGTCCGCAGATAGGTCAGTTCCAATGCTTGATCCCCCTGCCTTCCGAATGCCCGGAGCTCTTCCGGGCCGTTATCGAAATCTTCGATAATCCTTATCCAATACTATAGATAACGGGCCGTCGGGATTCAAGCTACAATAGGAACATCTTAACCACCCCATCCACCGAAGGAGGAACTCTCTATGACCGTTCGCCCCAAATCCCAGACGTCCGCCAGTCCCGCCGCCGATCCGGCGGCAGCCGCGGCTCACTTTCAGGCCAGAGCCGCTTTTGAGACCGACGTCGCCGACGTCGCCTACGATCTTCACCACGGCGTCCAGGACTTCATTCTTCTGGATGTCCGTGACGCGCAGTCTTACGAGGAAGCGCATCTGCCGGGAGCCCGCTCGCTTCCGGGCGGCTTCCTCCGGGGCGAAACGCCGCCCTTTGGCAAGGATGACCTTCTGGTCGTCTACTGCTGGGGTCCGGCCTGCAACGGCGCCACCAAAGCGGCGGGCCGGCTGGCCGCAAAAGGCTACCGCGTCAAGGAAATGCTGGGCGGCATCGAATACTGGAGGCTGGAAGGCGGCGAACTGGAAGGCACCCTGCGCGAGGCCGCCCCGCTCCATTACCGGATGCCCGCTCCCGGGCGGGATTGACGCCCGTTAAGCCGAACCAAGCCGCCATCCGCCCCTCAGGGCGTACGGCGGCTTTATTTGGGACGGGGAAGGTTCGGGAACGGCATCCCCTGCGCATGGGACAAGGGTCAGTGCGGCTCCTCGTCCAGAAACGGCTTATTCACATAGTAGTACATCACGCCCATCAGTACGCCGCCGCCGATCAGGTTGCCGATCGTGACGGGAACCAGGTTATGGAACACCCCGTTCCATGAGATCGTCCCCGGATGATTCAGCACCAGCGCAATGGCGAAGGTACACATGTTGGCGATGCTGTGCTCGTATCCGGAGATGAAGAAGCAGAAGACAAACAGCATCATGGCGAACATTTTGGCCCCGTCGGTCTTCATGGACATCGGGACAAAGAAGGCGAGACAGACAAGCCAGTTACACAGAATCGCCCGGAAGAACAGCTCCAGCGCAGGCGCTTCCATCTTGTGCGCGACCACGCTCAGAAGGAACCCGTTCACATCCGGCGAATCGAACAGCCCCGTCAGATAGATCAAGAGCGCAAAAGCGGTGGCGCCGAGAATGTTGCCGATGTAGCTGATTACCCACATGCGGCCGACCTCGGTCCAGCGCAGCTTGCGGCGGAGCGCCCCGTACGTGTAGTAGAACGTGTCGCCGGTGAACAGATCACCGCCGCCGTACGAGATCAGGATGATGGCCGCGCCGAAGGTCACGGCTGCCATCGGATAGGTCAGCGGCGAATGCTCCATGTAGAAGAAGTTGCCTGTCTTGAAGGCCACGATAACGCCGAATCCGATGAACATGCTTGCCAGCATGGCGCGGGCAATGTACCGAAGAATACTGTTGCGGTAAATCTTCTGTTTCTTGAGGGCAAGCCGTTCGACTTGCTGCAGCGCTTCAGTCTCCATAGAACCTCCGTGTCGGTTGTGTATTTCGCCCCAGCGGGCAATCCGGCAGATACTACCAGTTTATTATACCCAATAACCCGGCAAAATTCCGTTGAATCACCCAAGCGCCCCGTTATCCTTTCTTGCCCTCCCGCCGCCGCTTGGCCCGGCTGTAAATCAGCGTACCCGCGAACATGGCAATGAGGACGGCAAAGAATACGGTATGCGGCAGCTCGTAGCCAAAGGCGCCGGCGAGCATCTTGCCGGCAATGATGGCGATGAGCAGGAAGGCTGTCTGCTCCAGCTCCGGGAACTTGTCGATCAGTCTCAGGAAGAGCTGGGCGACGCCGCGCATCATCAGCACGCCGAGGATGCCGCCCATGAACAGCACCCAGACCTCGTCGCTGAGGCCGAAGGCCGCAATGACACTGTCGATGCTGAAGGCGATGTCCATCAACTCGACGAGAAGCACCGTTCTCCAGAAAGAAGCGCCGCGGTTGACCGTCTTCTCCTCTCCGCCTCCCCGGAACAGCCCTTTATACGCAATGTAGAATAAATAGAGCGCGCCCAGAACTTTGACCGTTGTGAACTTGATTAAGTACGTTCCAAGCCCAATGGCAATGAAGCGGAACAGATAGGCACCTATAATCCCATAGAACAGCGCCTTCTTCTGCTGCTCCTTCGGCAGGTGCCGGACCATGACGGCCAGAACGAGCGCATTGTCGGCCGACAGCAGGCCTTCCAGCAGCACAAGACTGCCTATGATGCCCCAGCTGACCGGATCGGACAAGGTGGCGGCGATATCACTCCACGAGAAGAAATGGCCGTAATTCTCGCTGATGCTCCGAAAAAAGTCGGCAAACCAATCCATTGATGTTTAACCCTCCGGCTGCAAATTATTAAGCGGATAACCCGTTCTACTATACTCTTTTTTATACGTCTCGGCCAGAAAGAGGTTCCCTGCACGCCGTCTTCGCCGAACGCAAAACCGCCGCGGCATGCGCCCCGGCGTTCTTGACCTCTGCGGAACAAGCGGCCTCTCTTACAGCACTTTGGACAAAAACTCCCGCGTCCGCGCCTGCTGCGGCTTCCCGAACAGTTCCTCCGGCGTCCCTTCCTCAACAATGTCGCCGCCTTCCATGAACAGCACGCGGTTGCCGACCTCCCGCGCGAAGCCCATTTCATGCGTCACGACGACCATCGTCATTCCTTCGGATGCCAGATTCTTCATGACGGCCAGCACTTCGCCGACCATCTCCGGGTCCAGGGCAGAGGTGGGCTCGTCGAACAGCATCATCTTCGGCTCCATCGCCAAGGCCCGGGCGATCGCCACGCGCTGCGACTGGCCGCCCGAGAGCGACGCCGGATACGCGGCAGCTTTGTCCGCCAGCCCGACCTTCTCCAGCAGCTCCATTCCTTTGGCCCTGGCCCGATCCGGCGTCCAGCGGCGGACCTGAACCGGAGCCAGCATCAGGTTCTCGATCACCGTCTTGTGCGGGAAGAGATTGAACTGCTGAAAGACCATGCCCACCTCGGTCCGCACATCGTGAATCCGCGTCTTGGGGTCCGTCAGTGAGATGCCTTCAATGACAATCTCTCCGCCCTGCGGCCGTTCCAGCAGATTCAGACAGCGCAGGAAGGTGGATTTGCCGGAGCCGGACGGACCGATGACGACCACGACCTCCTGCGGATAAATCTCGACGTTCACATTGCCGAGCACCACATGGGCGCCGAACGCTTTGCGCAGATGCCTGACGGCAATAATCGGTTCCATCGGTTACAGCCTCCGTTCCACTTGCTGCAGCAGCTTGTTGAGCAAATAGGTGAGGATAAAATACAGCACCGCCGCCGTCAGATACGGCTCCCAGATGCGGTAATACTGGCCCTTCATCGTATTGCCCCAGTACATAATCTCCGGCATGGCGATGACCGCCAGCAGAGACGAATCCTTGACCAGCACGATGAACTCGTTGCCAAAAGCAGGAACCATCCGCTTCACCGCCTGCGGCAGCACGACGAAGCGCATCGCCTGCCTCCCCGTCATGCCGAGCGACAAGGCCGCTTCCCGCTGTCCGCCGTCAATGGACTGAACGCCCGCCCGGAAGATCTCCGCCGAATAGGCGGCCGAATTCAGCGAGAGCGCTACGACGCCGGAGACCAGCGCATTCGTGCTGCCGTAGAAGACCGGCACGATGCCGAAGTGGACGATCAGGATCTGTACATAGAGCGGCGTTCCGCGAAAAATATTGATGTAAGCATCGAACGGCAGCCGCAGCAGCCGGCTTCGGAGCATTTTGCCGAACCCGATACCAAGGCCCAGCACCGAACCGATCAGGATGGAAGCGGCGGAGACCCCGACCGTGTACAGCATCCCCCGCATGAATAAAGGCAAATAGTGCATGACCAGATCCATTCTGAAATCCATCGCCGCATCCCCTTACTTCGCCTGCTTCAGATTCTCCAGATTCGGCGCTTCCCCGAACCATTTCTTGTAGATCTCTTCATACTTGCCGTTATCCAGCACCTTCTGGATGGCCGGGTCCAGCTTCGCTTTCAGCTCGCTGCCCTTCGGATACAGAATGCCGTAATACTCCGAGGTAAAGTTGGTGTTGTCGGTGATGCCGACCAGCTTCTGGTCCGGATTGTTCTTGATGAACTCGCGCACGATGGCGATGTCCGCCACCACCGCGTCCGCGCCGCCCCCTTGCAGCTCCATCAGTGCAACCGCATTGCTGTCGAACCGCTTCAGCTTCGCATTGTCCATGCCCATGATGCCGCTCATCAGCGTATCGGCTGTCGTCGCCGTCTGCACAGCGACCTTCTTATCCTTCAGATCAAGCGCGCTCTTGATGTCGCTGCCCTCCTTGACCATAATCATGTTCGTCGACTCAAAATAAGGGATGGAGAAGTCATACGTCTCCTTCCGCTCATCCGTAATGGATACGGAAGACAGGCCGGCCTGATACTCCGTTCCCTGCTTGACGCTCTCAAGCATCGTATCCCAGCCGGTATTGGAGACCTCGTACTTCATTCCGGCTTCCTCCATTACCGCCCGGATAAAGTCGATGTCGAAGCCTTTGATCTTGTCTCCGTCCATAAACTCCATCGGCGCATAGCTGGCGTCGCTCGCGAACTTGACGGTCTCTCCGCCGCCCGAACCCGAGCTGCCGGAGCCTTCCTTGTTGTTGGAGCCGCATCCCGCTGCCGTCAGCAGCATCAATGCCATAATAGCTGACATAAAAATCGCTTTTCTCTTCTTCATCCCCTGACCCCCCAAAATATAGTCGCTAAACTTAAAGAGATTTTATCAGATCAAAGCAACGGTGACAATTATATTTCTGTGTTTATGTTATATTATATAACATAATATGTTGTGAGAGTCGGAATGCATAGAAGGCAATTCAGTCTGTATGGGAAATGGAACTTCTCCTCTTTAGTGCAGCGGATCAATTGGATGTAACACAAAAAAACAGCAGCCGGGAGTTGCCTCCTTGCTGCTGTTGCATTCTGTCCGTTTCTCCATTCAATCAGAACGTCAAATCCCCGTCATAACTCGCGATCATCCGGTACAGCTCCGGACGGCGGTCGCGGAAGATGCCCCACTCGATCCGGCCGACCTCAAGCTGGTCCAGATCGAACTCGGCGGTCAGCACCGCCTCTTCGCCGCGTCCCGCTTCGGCAATCATATTGCCCTGCGGACCGGCGATGAACGACGAGCCGTAGAAGTCGATGCTCGACTCCTCATCCTCTTCCCGGCCGATCCGGTTCGATGCTACCACCGGGATCAGGTTGGCGGCGGCATGGCCGCGCATCGTCATCTGCCAGTGGTCCTTGGAGTCGATCGAGCCGTCCTGCGGCTCCGAGCCGATGGCGGTCGGATAGAACAGAATCTCCGCGCCCATCAGCGTCATAACGCGCGCCGCTTCCGGGTACCACTGATCCCAGCAGACGCCGACGCCGATCTTGGCGTACTTCGTATTCCAGACCTTGAAGCCCGTATCGCCGGGGTTAAAGTAGAACTTCTCTTCATAGCCCGGTCCGTCCGGAATATGGCTCTTGCGGTATTTGCCCAGCACGGTTCCGTCGGCGTCGATGACGGCGAGGGAGTTGTAGCGGGCATAGTTCTTTTTCTCATAGAAGCTGATCGGCAGCACGACCTTCAGCTCCTTCGCCACTTCCTTGAAGTGGTTCACGGCGCGGTTCTGCTCCAGCTCGGTGGCGTAGGCGTAATAGTCCGACTTCTCCTTCTGGCAGAAATACGGCGTCTCGAACAGCTCCTGCAGCAAAATAATCTGCGCGCCCTGCGCCGCCGCCTCGCGCACCAGCTTATCCGCCTTGCGGATGTTCTCTTCAATATCGCATGAGCAGCTCATTTGTGTAGCCGCTACCTTCACTTGTCTCACGATGATGTCCCTCCTCGCTCTGCGGCCTTAAGCCGCGGCTCTGATCGTCAATGCCCCTTCGGCATCTGTTGGGTCGTGCAGTGCACGTTGCCGCCTTCCGTGATAACAGCCAACCCGTCTATGGTGCGGATTACACGGTCCGGGAAAAGCTCCTGCAGCTTCGCTTCCGCAAGCCGGTCAGCCGCTTCCGCCGCCCCGCCGAATACCGGCAGAACAATCCCGCCGTTCACAAAATAGAAATTCAGATAGCTCAGCGTCAGCCGGCTGTCCTCATGATCGGCGCGCGGCGGCTGCTGAATCGTGTGGATCTCCAGCTTCCGGCCCCTGGCATCCACGGCCTCTTCCAGGATGCGCAGATTCTCCTGCGCAATGGCGTAGTTCTCGTCGGCCGGGTCGTCGCAGATCTGGATCAGCACCTTGCCGGGACCGATGAAGCAGGCGATGTTGTCGACATGGCCGTCCGTCTCGTCGCCGCTGAGGCCACGCTTCAGCCAGATGACCTTCCGGGCTCCGGTGAATTTATGCAGATACTCTTCGATGTCGCCGACTCCGAGACCGGGATTGCGGTTCGGATTCAGCAGACATTCCTCCGTCGTCAGCAGCGTGCCTTCGCCGTCGGTGTGGATCGAACCGCCTTCCATAACAATCGGCGCATCGAACCGGTCGATATGCAGCCGCTCCAGAATCTGCGGCGCGACCTTGTCGTCAAGGTCCCACGGCGAATATTTGCCGCCCCAGGCGTTGAACTTCCAGTTCACGCCCGCAAGCTTGCCCTCCGGACCGGTCAAAAAGGTAGGCCCGTTGTCGCGGAGCCAGGCGTCGCTGTGCTCGATCGGCATCAGCTCAACGTTCGGGAAGTCCAGCAGATGCCGGACCTGTTCGGCTTCCTCGGGATTCACGATGACCGTAACCGGCTCGAACTCGGCGATGGCCCGGATAATGCCGGCATAGCCTTCGCAGACGGAGGCGTAGCTGCCGGGATAACATATGGAAGCCTGTACCGGCCAGGAGATAAAGGTGCGCTCATGCTCGGCCCACTCGGCCGGCATGCTATAGTTGAGGTCAATTGGATTCATGGCTTGGATTCCCGCTTTGCTGAAAGATTTGGATAAAGCGCAGGCTGGCCGCGATTTACCTCACCTATCATACAATATAATACCCGTCAACAAAAGCGCCGTTCTTGCCCTTCTTATTGGAAAGCAATCGACTTAATCACAGAGCCGTCGAATCCTTTGACGGCAAAGCCCGACGGCTCAAGAATGCCGTACGAATTCGGATAGTTCTCTTTGGGCAGCGAGATCGAGCCGGGATTCAGCACATAGATCCCCTCCCGGATGTCCGCCACCGGGACATGGGTATGTCCCTGGATGAAGATATCGCCTGCATTCAGCGGCGGCAGGGCCTCCATGCCGAAGACATGCCCGTGCGTAGCGAAGATCCGCCGGCCATCGGCCCAGAGCTGAATATCGTCGCCCATCATCGGGAACGCAAGGAGCATCTGGTCCACCTCGGCGTCGCAGTTGCCGCGCAGCCCCAGCAGTTCGGTGCTGCGCTCGTTCAGCAGCTCCGCCACACCCTGCGGATCATAGCCCTCGGGCAGCGGATTGCGCGGACCGTGATACAGATAATCCCCCAGGAACACCAGCCGGTCCGGCCGCTCTTCATCGGCCTTGGCCAGCGCTTTCTCCAGCCAGTACCGCGAACCGTGAATATCGGAAATAAACATCAGCTTCATGAATTCTTCGAGCCTCCTTCTCATTCCATAAGCTTCTTGCCTGTAAGCCTCTTGGTCCCATCATAATCCTTCCCCGCCTCCCCTACAACCTGAAGCGGCGGGACGGTCCCGTCCCGCCGCTTATCGCCTGCACACCGAAAAGGACGCCCTCTCGGGCGTCCTCGTTTCGGGTTGTTATCGGTCCTTGATCCGGATTGATCCGGTTCGTTGAGGGTCGCTTCGGGTCGTTCAGGGCAGCTCCGACGCTCCCATCAGGTAGCGGTCGACTTCGCGGGCAGCCTGGCGTCCTTCGCTGATCGCCCATACGACAAGGCTCTGGCCGCGGCGCATATCGCCGGCGGCGAACACGCCGTCCACATTCGTCGCCTGGAGGCCGAATTCCGCCTTGGCGTTGCCCCGCTCATCGCGCTCCACGCCGAGCTGGTCCATCACCTGCTCTTCCGGACCGGTAAAGCCGAGCGCCAGAAGTACCATCTGCGCCGGGAGCGCTTCTTCGCTTCCCGGAATCTCGACGGCCATCATCCGGCCGTCCTCCGAGCGCTTCCATTCGATGCGCACGGTATGCACTTCGGTCAGATGTCCTCTGCCGTCGCCGCCGAACCGCTTGGTGGACACGAGATAGCGGCGCGGGTCTTCGCCGTATACGGCCGCCGCTTCCTGCTGGCCGTAGTCGACCTTCAGCACCTTCGGATACTCCGGCCACGGATTATCCGCCTGCCGGCTCAGCGGAGCTTGCGGCATAATCTCAAGCTGGACGACGCTCTTGCAGCCGTGGCGCAGAGCGGTAGCTACGCAGTCCGTACCGGTATCGCCGCCGCCGATGACGACCACATCCTTGCCGGCGGCCGACAGATAGCTTCCGTCTTCCAGACCGGAATCCAGCAGGCTCTTCGTGTTCAGGGTCAGGAATTCCATCGCCTGATGGATGCCTTCCAGATCACGTCCCGGTACCGGCAGATCGCGCGCCTTTGTCGATCCGGTGCACAGCACAACGGCATCGTGGCGGCTGCGGAGCTCTTCGGCGCTGACGTCTCTGCCGATCTCCACGCCGGTTACGAATTCGACGCCTTCGGCAGCCAACAGATCAACCCGGCGCTGAACCTTGCTCTTCTCCAGCTTCATATTCGGGATGCCGTAGGTCAGAAGGCCGCCGATCCGGTCCGCTCGTTCGTATACAGTAACCGTGTGGCCGGCCTTGTTAAGCTGCGCGGCGCAGGCCATACCCGCCGGTCCCGAGCCGACGACGGCCACCGTCTTGCCTGTCCGCAGAAGCGGCGGCTCCGGCACGATCCAGCCTTCTTCAAATCCGCGGTCGACGATCGACTTCTCAATATTCTTGATGGTTACCGGACTGCCGTGCTTGCCTACCGTACAGGCCCCCTCGCAGGGAGCCGGGCAGACCCGGCCGGTGAACTCCGGAAAGTTATTCGTCTTGTGAAGGCGGCCCAGCGCCACCTTCCAGTTGCCCCGATAGACCATATCGTTCCATTCGGGAATCAGATTGTGCAGCGGGCAGCCCGAAGCCATACCCGACAGCAGCCGGCCGACGTGGCAGAACGGCGTTCCGCAGTCCATGCAGCGGGCCGCCTGCTCGCGCAGCTTCTCCTCTTCCAGCGGAACCGTGAATTCGTTCCAGCCGCCGATGCGCTCCAGCGCTTCGCATTCGCCGGGCGTCCGGCGCGCATATTCCAAAAATCCTGTCGTCTTGCCCATGTTCTTCTCCTCCGTCTCCGTATAACTCTCGCAATGATAATTATGCCGCATTAAAGCAGAGAAGCCCAAGCCTGCGCCGAAGCGCCTCTGCGGGATACTTGCAGGAAATAACCTGATCTTATCATCCGGTCAGAGCGCGCGGCGTGAGCAATGTCACCTTTTGGAGGATGAAACATTCATTTTGATAGAAAAAGATCATACTGCCGGTTGAAGATGAATTCTTCCAGCTTCGCAGCCGGAAGCGGACGGCTGATGTAGTAGCCCTGAAGCTCATCGGTGCCCAGATGGCACAGCAGCTCGAACTGCTCCTTAAGCTCGACCCCCTCGGAGATGACGCGCAGTCCGAGATTGTGGCCCAGCTCAATCACCGTCCGGACCAGCGTATCATCGGTCGCTCCCGGCCGAATGCCGGAGACGAAGGACCGGTCAATCTTGATGAGGTCGACGGTGAAATGCCGCAGATAGCTGAGCGAGGAGAATCCGGTTCCGAAATCGTCGAGTGAAATGCGGAAGCCCAGCGAGCGCAGCTCTTCAAGCGCTCCGAAGACGGATTCCCCCGACATCAGCACCGTTTCGGTGATCTCCAGCTCCAGGCAGCCGGGCTGGAGCCCGTTGGCCTTCAGCGCCCTCGCGAGCTCTCCCGGCAGTCCGGGATGCATGAGCTGGAGGCCCGAAATGTTGACGGCCGCCGTCAGCTCCACGCCGTTCTCCCGGAACCGGCGCAGATCGGTACAGACCCGCTCGATTACCCAGGTTCCGATGCCGAGCATCGAGCCGCTGGCTTCCGCGAGCGGGATGAATTCGGCGGGCGAGACCGGTCCGAAGGTCGGGCTGGTCCAGCGCAGCAGCGCTTCCACTTTGACGACCTCACCCGTTGAAGCGGACAGAATAGGCTGGTAGTGCATCTCCAGCTCCCCGTTTTCGGCGGCCGAGAGAAGCTGCCGGCCGAGCACTTTTTTGCGGCTGACCCTCTCGTCCAGCTGGGAGGAATAGCGAAATACGTTGTTCCGGCCGTTCTCCTTCACCTGGAACATCGCCAGATCGGCGGCCTTGACCAACAGCTCGGCGCTCTCTCCGTTCTGCGGGTACACGCTGACTCCGATACTCGCCGTACTGTGGAACACCTGTCCGTTCAGAAGATACGGCTCGGACAGCACGCGCTGAATCGGGAAGATGCGGGCCTGTATATCCACGGGATCGGACAAATGCGCCAGCAGAATCGTGAACTCGTCTCCGCCCAGTCTGGAGACCAGGTCTTCCGGTCCGACCGCCCCCGAGAGCCTGTCGGCAATCTGCTTCAGGATCGCATCTCCGAAGTCATGCCCCCAGGTGTCGTTGATCGCCTTGAAGTGGTCCAGGTCAATGAACAGCAGGGCAATCTGCCGGCCGCTGCCGGCCGCCTGACGGATGGCACGGTCCAGCGTCTGAAAGAAGTACGCGCGGTTGGGCAGCCGGGTCAGCGGGTCCAGCATCGCCTTGCTGTGCAGTTCCTGATGGGTGCTCTCCAGCGAGGACACCAGCCTGTTGAATTCCTTCTCGACTTCACCGAATTCGTCCCGCCCCGTTAGACCGATCCGCACGGTCAGATCGCCGCTCTGCCGAATGACCCGGATGCTGCGAACCAGCGCCGCCATCCGGTTCAGGATCGTGCGGTTGATAAACAGCAAGCTGAGCAGGCAGATGCCGGTTGTCGATATAACGAAGAACAGCGTGAAGTTCGACATGGCGTTCTGGCCGCTCAAATAGATATGGCGCTCCTGCTCCATCGAGAGGATAATGCCCGGGTTGCCGAACAGGTCATAGATTACGCCGTGTCCCGCCAGGAAATGTCCCGAGAGCTTCTCTACCCAGATATTCTGTCCCCCGCTGCCCGCCAGCCGTTCGCCCGTAGCGCTCTCCACTGTAATTCCGGAGGGACTCAGGCGGCCGATCCGGCCGATCTCTTCCCGGTCCAGCATGCGTCCGGCGACCGCCATTCCGGCAACGGGGCCCGAACGGTCGTTGCGAACAATGGGCTGGCAGGCGATCAGCATCGGACCTTTCTCCAGCATCACGAGACCCACGAATCGGTCGCTCGCCTCCGTGAATACGGCCAGCCGCTGGCGGATGGACGACAGCAGTTCCGTCACCTCGGGCGTTGCCGGCACCGTCTTCTGGCGTCTCTGATTGTACATGCCGCTGTAGACCAGGTCGCCCCTCCGGTTCGTCAGAGCCATCAGGTCAAAACGGTTGCTCTCAAAGGTAGCCTCGTCAAAATTGCTTTGAATATAAGGATTCTCCGGGTCCGGCGCCGTCCGTTCCCGGACAAAGTCATACGTCTCGTCCCAGACCGAGTAATTGAGCATCGTTTCGTTAATGCCCTGAAGCTCTGTATGATAGGTATTCACGATATCGGACATGCGCGATTCCACCGCCTCGCGGTCCAACTTCGCGAACCGGTCCAGAAATATCGTATTCGAGAGAATATATGTAGACGACAGCGCAAGCACAGCGACGGCAAGAATATACAACAGAATCTTGGTACGCAGTTTCATTGTGGTCTCCCCGGAAGTCGATTTCAGGTGAATAATCAAGTCATTAGGCAAAAAGTCCCGCAACCATTGTATCACGGCTTCAGGACCCCCGATACCGTCCGGGGGGTCCAAATCTTCCCCAGAATCCAATGGGATTCATGCCGGGACCAGGCTCCAAAAAAGCTTCCCCTGAACGTAAGCTTTCTCTCTTTTTACTATCGACCAAATCCTCTGAATAATCGAGAGCCCGCGCCTAGGCGCAGGATGCCGGATGAACGGCTGCAACCAATTATATATCATTGAAAAATATGACTTAATAGGATATATTCCCTTTTGTATTATTTCTCTGTCATGAGGAGGAGGTCTTCGATGTTCAGCAGTCTTGCAGAGAAGAAGAGCTGGTTCACCCCGGATGATCTGGTTCCTGAAAGGAGAGCCCGGTTCGGCAGCGCTCTGTCCGAGGGCGTTTCTTTTTCTTTTGTTGACTCCCCTTCGCAACCCAGAATGAGCGATGTGCCGGAGAACAGCCTGTTGTCCTGTATTCATTCCGTCACAGCCCGCTCCGCGGCGTCGGTCGTCCTCCCCTTCACCTTGATGGCCGTATCGGCGGAAGGACGGGTGCTTGAACTCATTCACTCCAACGAAACGCTGCGCCGGGAAGCCGAGCAGGCGGGGCTGCGCCGCGGATTGATGCTGGACTCGCTCCATGCCGGAATGAATGCGGTTTCACTCGCAATGGAGACGGGAGGCCCGACCGTAGTTCGGGGGGTGGAGCATTCCCACCCCGTATTCCGGCAGTGGAATTGCATCTGCGCTCCGCTTGTGTTCGAGGATCGGCGATACGGATTTCTGGACCTGTCCTTCAGCGTGGCCCGCGAGGTCGAGTTCGCGGTTCCGTTCGTTATTAAGCTGGCGGAGGATATCTCCGCCCAGGTGCAGGCCTGCGACCCCTGTATGAGACGCAGCCGCATTCAGGAGCTTTTTCAGGAATTCGGACTGACTCCAAGAGAACGCGAGGTTGCCGAGCTGTGGATGAACAAGAAGGGGGCGCTGCATATTTCCAGCCAACTGGGAATCAGCGAGGGAACGGTACGCAATACCGTCAAACGCATCTACGAGAAGATGAAAGTAAGCGACCGGGCGGAAATGATAGGGCGGCTTCTCTGAAGCCGCTTTTCTTATAGGATCAAAGCAAGCAGACTCATGACGGGAACGGATTCCCTCTTAATTAGCAGCGTTTCTCGCCCCGTGACAAAATCAGCCTCTTCCTGCGATTAAATGACTTGCTGTCGTTCTGAATCCGATTTAAACACGATACGTAAAACTCCAGCGAAACGCCTTCCGCCAAAAGGAGAGCGTCGATTTTATTGGTGGCATAATTCTCAAAAAGGTAGCGTTCCAACAATAGGACCGTTATCATAGCTGCCGTAAAAACGGTGATTCTCTCCATCCCTGCTGCATTGGGGAAATAACAAGCTCCAACGACCGTGATGAATAGTGCAATGAGCAGGATGAGCAGCGGAGCAAAAAGCCGGGCGACCGCAAAACCCTTTTGAATCCTCAAAGCTTCGATTGCAACCAAAGTTAGCAGCTCTTCAGCCGGCAGTTCCGCTAGAAGAACCTGATCGATAATTATCTGGGGATGAAGAATCCCCGCAGATACAATCATAGGTTTCCGGTTTCTTGGAATGTCCCACACCTATAACGGCCTTCGGATGAGACCCATCGCCTCAATCTTCGCATCAAGTTCTTTCTTTATCGGGCCTTCCTCTATCTCCCTCACTCCACGCAGGTAAATATACCCATTAAATTCCCCATGCCGGGATCACAATCAGAGATGCAACAACGAAGCTGTACGTTAAAGATAAATCGATGAAATAATCCACAAAAAGGATGGAAATCGCAGCGACCGCGAGATAAACGGCCGATCGATAGCGAAGAAGGCTTTTCAAGGCGTATGGGAAGATTTATGGGTGAGGAGTCCAGTGCTCATTCTCGTTCCTCCTTCCGTCAATAATGACAAGGCGGCTTCTCGGAAGCCTCCCATGATTGTATTTTCCGCTACAAGATAACTCCGCTGCAATAAATACTGATAGAGCAAATCATTCTGGTTCATTCTATGCCTCTTGCTGCGTCTGTCTGGCCTTATCCCATTCCCTACGTGATATCCTACCTTTTATGTATAAAAGATTCGCATTCCTTTTCATTAAAATCCCCCCCATTAAATGGTATTTATAATTTTTTTACATTAATTATATTTAGCGCAATGATTATAACAAGGATAAAAATAATAAAACTCACGGAACCCCAGATGTCCATATAACTTTTTTTGTGCATTCTTATTACTAAAATTAAAGCTGAACATGCCAAGGAAAAACAAGATCTCCATATCCCTGAATTATTAGATCCAAGCCTTGCATGGCTGAATTCTCCCCAGGCGTAAAAGCTCAAAGCTACAATTGTTCCAAGAACAACAAAAGTTGTGCCTTCAATATCCCCTTCTAAGTAATAAATAAAGGAGAGTACTGAAAAAATAAGTGTAAGCATAAAACAAAAAAATGTAATTTTAACTTTCATAAATACTCCTTTACAAAGTGGATGGATTTATCCCACATAAATGGATGTTATTTGTTGGCAATCTTTGTCGCTAATATCATCCAATCGATAAGAATAAAACCTATAACTTTCCTTTACTATTATACAAACCATTATTTCAAGCTACCTTATCCCATTGGGATATTTACACCTGTCAAATCACGTTTGTTTCAATAATGTACGCAGACTAATTCCTCGCACTGAGTCATAAATCGCAGGAATATCTTAAAGCAATGCGGCCCTTTGTCCATATCTTTCTATATGTTATACGTGTAATAGAAAAAACCTCCTGAAGTTCGCCGGAATACGGACAGTTCAGGAGGTGCGTTTTGGATACGATATTGAAAACAGTCAGCCGTGAACCGCCGCCTCAGTCGTGCGTCGCCAGTCCGCTCTGCGGCAGAACCGCGACGACGGCCATGCCGGCGCCGGTCAGCGTAAGCTGGCTGCCGGAGAGATCGCCGAGAATCTCGTCGCCGAAGATCGGCTTCCAGTCGCCGAGTTCCGGGAGTTCAAAGACGGCGCCTTCCGGCTTCGGGATATAGGCGACAAAAAGGTGTTCGGCGGCGTCCCCGCCGGCATGTCCGCGCAGCGTGTAGGCGACCGTGCCGAGCGGCGCCGGCTCGAAGAACAGGTGATGCCGGATGTCTTCGGCTTTGCGCAGCCGGAACGCCGGATGGCGGAGGCGGAGCGAGATCAGCCGCTTCATGTAGGCAACATCGTCCTGGCGTTCGGCGCAGCGCTCCCAGTCGAGCCAATTGACTTCGTCCGGCGACTTATAGCTGTTCTCCACGCCGCCCTTGGTGCGCATGAACTCCTGTCCCGCATGCAGGAAGGCGATGCCCTGGCTGGTCATCACCATCGCGGAAGCGAGGCGGTGCAGGGCGCGTAGATGTTCCTCGCCTGCGTCCTCGTTGGAGAGAACGAGCTTATCCCAGAGCGTATGATTGTCATGGCACTCGACATAGTTGACGCTCTGATCCGGTTCATGGGCAAAGCCCGCCAGACCCGGAGCGAACGGAATGCCTCCGGCTACGACGGTCT
Source organism: Paenibacillus glufosinatiresistens (assembly GCF_031470375.1). NCBI lineage: Bacteria > Bacillati > Bacillota > Bacilli > Caryophanales > Paenibacillaceae > Paenibacillus > Paenibacillus glufosinatiresistens. The sequence goes on along the minus strand of NZ_JAVFHT010000004.1, from coordinate 28,548 downwards.
TGACCTTCCGCTCAAAGCCGCGGGCTCCGCTGACGAAGCCTTTGCGGTCGAAGATGAAGATGTCGCCCTTGACCGTGTCGCGGAAATCATCGCTGAACTGGCCGATCCGCGGCATCTCCTTGCTGTTCTTCTGATGGGCAAGCCGGTTCGTGTCCAGCTCGGTATCAATGATCCAGCCTTCTCCGATGGTCATGATCGTCGGGTCGATCTCGTCCAGACGGCGGCGGACCTCGTTGATGGTGTCATAATCCATCAGACCCATCAGGTCAAACCGGAAGCCGTCGAAATGATATTCCTTGGCCCAGTAGAGCACGGATTCCACAATGAAACGGGACATCATTATGCGTTCGGTGGCGTTGTCGTTGCCGCAGCCGGAGCCGTTGGAGAGCGTTCCGTCTTCGGCGTAGCGCAGATAATAGCCCGGCACGAGCTTCGAGAAGTTGGCGCGGTAGCCGTCATAGACATGGTTATAGACCACGTCCATAATGACGCGCAGACCGCGGCGGTGCAGCGCCTGGATCATCTCTTTCAGCTCGCGGATGCGGACTCCCGGAACGTACGGGTCGGTCGCATAAGAGCCTTCCGGGACATTGTAGTTCTTCGGGTCGTAGCCCCAGTTGAACTGCGGCTCATCCAGCCGGCTCTCATCGACGCTCTCGGTGGAATAATCATAGACAGGGAGAAGCTGCACATGCGTTACGCCCAGATCGGCAATATGGTCCAGACCGGTCCGAATACCGCCCGGACCCCGGGTTCCGCTCTCGGCCAGGCCGGCGAACTTGCCTTTGGCCGAGATGCCGCTGGCCGGATGAATCGACAGATCGCGGACATGCAGTTCATAAATCACGGCGTCGGTCGGGGCTTCCAGCGGTTCGGCATCGACGCGGTCTTCCGCCCAGCCCTCCGGGTCGGTTCCGCGCAGATCCAGGATCGCACCCCGGTCTCCGTTGACCCCGACAGCCCGGGCATAGGGATCGGCCGCTTCCTGCCAGCGGTCCTCCTGAAGCCGCACCCGGAAGGTATAGAAAGCGCCTTCGAGATTGCGGTTAACGGCAAGACTCCACACGCCGCGCGCTTCCCGGCTCATGGCCAGACGTTCCGCCGTTCCGCCCGTTCCGGCATCGTACAGCGCGACTTCTGCTTCCAGCGCCGTTGGCGCCCACAGCTTGAAGGTTGTCGCTTCCGGACTGTAGCTCACTCCCAGATCCCCGCCGTCATAGGCGAACATTTCGTCAAATGCGGGATCGAATACGGACACGCCGCCGGTCGCCGCCGGGTCACCGTAATAGAGGGGTTCTTCCATCTCTCTTTGTACCGACATGGATTCATGCTCCTTTGAGGGTATGCGCGCATACCTGAATAATGTAGCGAATCAGAGAATTGCAGGGTGTGCAAACGTTTGATTTCCAGTTATCCCCGGCATTATACACCCCGGTTCTCCGGGGTGTCAATGCGAAGGCTAACCATCGTGAGAACGGGCCGGTTGGCCTCATAGGCGATGCGCCGCTCCCGTCCCGGGACGGCCTCGCCGCTGCGCTTGCGCCCCCCGTTGTCATGCAGCAGCAGGAAGCGGTTCTTCCCCTCCACTTCATAGCCGATGCCGACCGTCCAGTGGTAATCGAACGCATAGTCTCCCCGCCAGCGCAGAGCCGACCAGCGGTCGAACTTGACGGCAACCGGACGCCCCGCGTCGATCTCCTCCCGATACCGCTCAAAATCCCTAAACACCGCAAGGAAGACGCGGGCCCCTTCCGGCGCATGCCTCTTCCAATAGCGGCGCAGGCCCCGGACCAGTCCGCCGGCGCTCATGCCCCAGGGGCGTCCGCCATAGCGCTCATACATATGGTTGATCCGGGCAGGGGCGGATTCCGCCGCCCCGCTTCCGGGCAAGGCCAGGCCGGCCCAGTAGTCGGCCAGGGCGGCCATGGCCGCGGGTCCGCAGGCCGAGGCCGGGCGCGAGACACCCGCTTCCCACTGGGAGAGCGGGGCAAGATTCAGGCGGCGGGAGAAGCGCTCCGCCCGCCCGTCCGCTTCGCTCATTCTTCCGCTCCGGCCTGTACGGGAAGCGTGAAATAGAAGTCGGAGCCGACTCCGTGCACGCTGTCGACGGCGATGGCGCCGCCCATCAGCTCGACGATTTTTTTGCAGATGGACAGTCCAAGGCCGGTACCGCCGTACTTGCGGTTAATGAACGGATGAAGCTGGGAGAACGGCTGGAACAACAGCGCCTGCTTGCCGGCCGCGATGCCGATCCCCGTATCCCGGACATGGAAGCGCAGCGTCATGCCGCCCGGTCTGGAAGATGCGGCTGCCGACACCTCCAGATGGACGCTGCCCTCTTCGGTGAATTTCACCGCGTTGCTGACCAGGTTGACCAGCACCTGGCGCAGCCGGGCGCCGTCGCCGTTGATAATGGAAGGAACCTCGTCGCCGATGCTGGAGGTAAGCCGGATGCCTTTCTCCTGGGCTTTGGGACCGAACAGATCGGTCACCCCTTCGATCATATCCCGCAGCGCAAAGGGCTCGCAGAGCAAGGTCATTTTGCCGGCTTCGATCTTGCTGAGGTCCAGAATTTCGTTCAGAATCTGCAGCAGGGAGTGGCTGCTCTGATTGATAATCTCGGCATATCCGCTCTGCTCTTCATCCAGCTCGGTCTGCAGCAGCAGATCGGTCATGCCCATAATCCCGTTCATCGGGGTGCGCAGCTCATGGCTCATGACGGCGAGGAACTCCGACTTGGCCCGGTCGGCCTGCTCCGCCGATTCCTTGGCCTTGATAATCTCGGCTTCATTCGTCATATCGCGGAATACGACCACGGTCCCCTGGCGTCTTCCCTGATCGAACAGCGGCGTAACCCGGTACTCCGCGATGAAGCTGGAACCGTCGGCCCGCCACAGCACCGCTTCCCTGCCATGCGAGGAGTCTCCGCTGCGCACCGCTTCCAGCAGCGGCGCCGACATCGGATCGTAGACCATCCCCGACAGCGCAGTCTGATGCAGCAGGTCCTCCACCCGCCGTCCCCGCAGTTCTTCGTTCGGATAACCCAGCATCCGGGAGGCGGAAGGATTGATGAACATGACTCTGCCTTCCTGATCCAGCCCGAAGATACCCTCGGTCACCGAGTTGAGAATGAGCGTATACTCGCTGCTGAGACGCTCAATCTGCTCGATATAGCGCGTCCGCTCGGTAATATCGCGGGAGATACCGTAGACGCCGACAATTCTCCCGTCCACAATGATCGGGATGTTGACCGTATTGATCTCGATTTCGTATCCGTCCCTGTGGATGATCGTCAGGTCGTAGCTCTGCGGTTCCCCCTGGGCCGCGAGATTGAAATGATGCAGCGTTTTGTCCATATCCTTCTCGGCTACCAGAGGGCCGAAATACATGCCGATCAGCTCGTCCAGCGTATAGCCGGTCAGCTTCTCCAGATTCTCGTTGGCGGTCAGATAGTCGCCCTGCAGATTCATGGAATAGACCGCAGACGGATTGTATTCGAATATTGACTTGTACCGCTGCTCGCTCTCCTTCAGCTTGAACTCCATCTGCTTGCGCTCCGTAATATCGCGGGCGATCGCAACGACTTCCTGCGGATAGCCGTTCTCCCCGTAGACAAACCGGCAGCTCGTCTCTATCCAGCAGAACGACCCGTCTTTGCGGCGGTACCGGAATTGGAGGACCGGAATATTGCCCGTTAACCGGGCATGGCTTACCTGCTTGAGCATTCGCATCCGGTCATCGGGATGCAGATGCTCCGCCGTCCGCAGCTGCTGCACTTCCTCCGGCTCATAGCCGAGCAGCGTGCGGCTGGCAGGCGAACAGTAGACGACCCGGCTCTCTTCAAGCGAATAGCGGACAATGAGATCAAGGGAGGTCTCCGAGATGAGCCGGTAATTCCGCTCGCTCTCCCGAAGCTGCTGCTCCATCTTCATGCGTTCCGTGATATCCTGCATCATGCCGACCAGCTGGCCGGGACGGCCGTCCCGGTCAGGTATCACTTCCCATTCGACATTCACGGTGATCCACTCTCCGGGTGGACCGATCCGGTAGACGGTCTTGCCGGAGCGGCCGGCAAAGGCGCGCTCGGCCACGACATTCACCCGGTCAAGATCATCGGGATGGAGATAACGGGCGAAGTCCTCATACGGAATCAGCGGACCCAGACAGTAGGACACCATCTGACGGATCTCGTCGGAGAAGGCGATCAATCCCGTCTTCAGATTCCAGGACCACGAGCCGATCCGCGCAACGCGCTGGGCGACGGCCAGTTCTTCCTCGCTCCGCTTGCGGTCGGTTACATCATGGCCGATGCCCATGATCCGTTCGACCTGCCCGTCATCGCCCGTAATGATCTGAAAAGAAATCTCGAACCAGCGGTAATGTCCGTCCTTGTGCCGCAGGCGGCGGAGCCGGCTTGCGCCGGAACGCGCTTCGCTCACGATGTCCGCAGACGGTTCGCGGTCCTCCGGATGGTAATAATCCCAGCGGTTGGTCCCGATGACTTCATGGACCGCATATCCCAGAATCGTCTCAAACGACGGAGAGAGGAAGGTAAGCGTCCCGTCCGGCTGGCTGACGGAAATAATATTGTGTTCGCTCTGAATGAACAGGTCGTACAGATCCCGGCTGTTGATAGTAATCTGGTCGGCAATTTTGCGGTCCGTAATATCCTGGGCATACAGCAAAACGGCTTCCTCGCCGTTCTCCCGGACCTCCCAGACATAGCGCAGACCGAGCCAGACGTGACGCCCCGGCTCCGGCGCGAAGCGCCAGTCCATCTCATAGACTCTGCCGGAGGCTGCGAGCAAATGGCTCAGAATCGAGTCGAACGGAGGAAATTGCCCTTCCGGTCTCAAGAGTTCCGGGCAAGAATCCAGGCCTTCGGCCCACTGCGGGCGCTCCCCTCCTGTCAGGATGTCGCGCATGGCGGCATTCGCCTGCATCCACCTGCCGTCCGCAGGGCGCAGCAGCGCAATCCCGAACGGGGCTTTGTCGAATGCCATATCCATCCACTCTTGCTGCAGTTGAACATTATCCATCTAGGGAGGCTCCTCCTTTGCTCTAGCCGCTTGTCCATTCATTCGTTTGTATGTACCAGTATACGCTAAAACCTCTCCCCGAAGAAGCGGGGAGAGGATGGAAAAGCACCCGCCGCCGGCCGCTCCAGCCGGCGAATACGGGTGCACGGGCCCTGCGGGCGGCCGGCTGGGCGCCTCAGCGCTGCGCTCTAGTCGGCAGGCAGCTTGCTTCTCCCTGCCCAGGAGTCCGATTGTCCGCTCATGACGGCTCGCAGCCGTTCCAGTCCCCGGCGGTAGCCGCGGCTGGCTTCGGCATCCCTCCGCAGCCGGGTCTCCGCGTACAAGAAGCCCACGGTCCACAGCAGCATTCCGTAGCGGAGCCGGGTCATGGGAGTGCGCAGCCGAAGCAGCTCATAATGGTTCACCACCTTGGAATAGGAGACCTGCTCCCGCCGGTCCCTGGAAGCCGGAGATCCGTGGTGCAGCAGCCGCATGGCCGGGTTGACCAGCATCGGGCCGCTACGCCCGGCGATGAACGACAGATACAAGTCTTCTCCCAGACTGTAGCCGGTGAGCCATTCCTCCGCTTCGGCCCCGCTCAGCGCGGAACGGCGGAAGCACATATTGCAGCCGTGAAGAAACTCCGTCCGGAACGTCCGCTTCTGGCGGTTCCACAGATTCATGGAGGAGGCAAATCCGCTGTAGGACAGCTTGCCCGGGGACAGGCGCCCTCTTCCGCTGAGCAGCATGAGCATTCTGCCCTTCAGCGAACAGGAGAATCCTTGATCCACGCCGCCGACTCCCACCGCCTCCGGGTGAGCGGCCAGCGTCGCCCGAAGCTGGGACAGATAATCGGGCGCCAGCTCCACGTCGTCGTCCAGGAACAGCAGCATTTCGTTGCGCGCGGCGCGAACGGCGTACAGCCGGGACCGGATCAGACCGGCCTCGGCCGGATTTTTGCGGTAATAGATCAGATCGACCCACTCCGGAGCTTGCTCCCGCGCCCCATCCAGCCAGGAACGGGACGTTTCGCCGTCGTCAATCAGCATCAGTTCGATGCGTGCGTCTTCGATCCGCTGGCTGTAGAGAGACTTCAGGCAGCGAAGCAAATCGTCATGCCGATTCCGCGTGCAAATTGCGATGGATAATCTCCAGAAGCCATCCATAGTTCTTCTACTCCCGCCTTTCTTCAACTTCCACGTCCATCCTGATGCCTAACAGATGCCACTACTTACCCCGTGATGCAGGTAATGAATCAGGAAATTTTTTACTTTATCAGGATTTCAATGGCCGTTCCGGAGCCGGAATCGCCGGTATGCCATGACTTTCCGGTACATGGATTTGTCGTGAAGCTGATTGAAAATGTACGGGTCCGGGTTCGTGTTGACCTCGATAATCCACGGGGTCAGCGCCGGGTCCAGCCCGATATCAATTCCTAATTGATGGAAGCCGGGGTAGTGCTTGCCGTAAAACCGTCCGATCCGCTGCCCCAGCCGCTTCAGCTCACGGACCAGTTCCCGTTCCCGGGCCTCGCTCATATGCGGAGCCAGCAGGGTATGAATATCCGTAGGCTTGCCGCCGCTGTGATAATTCGTAACGGCCTTGCCTTTGGCTGCCACCCGGCCAATCAGCCCTGTGGTCTCCCAGCGTCCCTTCGGACTGAGCTGGACCATAACCCGCAGATCGAAGCGGCGGCCGCCGTGCTTCAGCAGCGGAATGCCCCGCTGAACGAGATAGCTCCGCTTGCCCGCCCGCTGCCGCAGCGACCGGTAGAGGCTGTCAAACCGGTCGAACCGGTAGATCCGCGTTCCCGACTGGTACTTGTATCCCTGGCCGAAGGGCCCCCGTTCCATTTCAACCCGCATCACGCCGTTGCCGTAAGTTCCCCTCTCCGGCTTCACATAGACCATCCCGTAACGGTGCAGCATCCGCTCGACATGTCCTGCCGTCATCCGGCTAGTCTCCGGAATGAGCGGCGCGACTTCCGGGCTCTTCATCAGAATAACGGTTTTGACCCATTTGCTGGTCATGGTTGTTCGTCTTTGTCTCATGCCCACTGCCCTCTCTGCTTCTGGCGGTATTCGCTTTTCGCCAACAGAATATGCGAGAGGACTGCGGAAGGCATGGGATAAGGGCCTGCTCACCCGTGTCTGGCCGCGCATCTTCCGCATATGCTGAAGCGACAGGCCGCCGCCCGTCTGTCGGCGGCCAGGGAAGGAGTGAGTCCATGCGAATCTGCTTCATCGCGCCGCCGCGGTTCCCGCTCCCGGGCAGCGGTTCCGTGGAGATCAGCATCTGGGCGGCGGCCCGGCGGCTCGTGCTCCGGCATGAGGTGACCGTGCTCAGCCGCCGGGCCCCGGGACTGCCGGAAGAGGAGATCCGCGAAGGCGTCCGGCTGCTGCGGCTTCCCGCCGCTCCGTCCTTCCGTTACGCCGAAGGAATCGTGGAGGCGATCGCCGCCGGGAACTTCGACCTCATCCAGGTCGATAACCGGCCGGCGCTGCTGCGGGCAGTCAAAGAAGCCTATCCTGCACTTCCGGCAGTGCTGTACCTGCATTCGCTGACGTTCGTGCCGGCGGGACCGCTTACCGCAGCCCGCCTGTATCCCGCAGACGCCGTCATCGTCAACAGCGCTTCTCTTGCCGACCGGCTCCGCCGCCGGTTCCCCGGCATGGGCCTCGCCCCGCAGGTCGTGCCGCTGGGCGCCGATCTGTCCCGGTTCGTCCCGGCAGACGAAGCCCTGCGGGACCGCATGCGCAGTCTGTACCGGATTTCTTCCCGCCGCTACGTCCTTCTCTTCGCGGGAAGGGTGATCCCGCGCAAGGGCCTGCCGGTGCTGATCCGCGCCGCCGCACGCGTGAACCGGTTCTATCCGGTTCAGCTGGTCGTTGCCGGAAGCGGAGACGCCCGGTATATCCGCCGCCTCCGGAGTCTGGCCCGGCGGCTTCGGCTGCCGTTCCTGTTCCTGGGCCCGGTACCCCATGGCGACATGCACCGCATCTACCAGGCGGCCGACTGCTTCATCTGCCCCTCCCAGCGGCATGAGGCCTTCGGGCTCGTGAATGTGGAAGCCATGGCCTCCGGGCTGCCTGTGATCGCTTCCGCGATCGGCGGTATAGTAGAGATTCTCGGCTCCGGCCGAACCGGGATGCTGGTTGCCGACTACCGCCGCCCCTCGGCCTTTGCCCGGGCCATCCGCACCCTGATCCGCCGTCCCGACAGGGCACGGGCGATGGGCGAAGAGGGGCGGAGGGCGGCTGTCGACCGTTACGGCTGGGAAGCCACGGCCCGGAGACTGGAGTCTCTGTACAGACAGACACTGGAGTCCCGGGCCGTCCCGGCTTCTTCGCCTCCGGTATCCGGACAGAGCAGATGCTGATAGATATGCAGCCTCTCGCCGCCTCTTGCCGCCTTTTACCTCTTGTGCCGCAGGGCGCACGCCAAAAAGCAGGGCTCCCCTCCCGGGGGGCCCTGCCTGTTCTTCGCTTCTTGAAATCGGGGCAGCCGTTTAAATCAGCTGAATCACGGTCAGAACCAGGCCGACGGCAAAGCCGCAGATGGCTCCGTTCACCCGTATCCACTGAAGATCCCGGCCGACTTTCTCTTCGAGCATGGCAACCAGGCTGGCGTCGTCCATCTGATCCAGGTTCTCTTTGACGAGCACCCCGATCCGGTAGTGATTCTTCTCGACCAGGCCGACCAGCGCTTCGGTAACCCGGGTCTCCCACTGCGCAATGAGCTCCGTCTCCTGCCCGAGCCGCCGAATCAGCAGCGCGTACAGCGCCCATACCCGCCGGCCGCCGGCCGCCCGGTCCTCGTCGATCATCCGCAGCACACCGCCGCGGAGCTCTTCCGCCCGGGCAAGCAGGAAGGCGGCGGCCGCCTCGCCCTGCAATTCGGCGGCTCCCCATTCCTTGAGCCGCCGGATCCGCTCTTCGTCCTGAATGAGACTGTAGAGGGCAATGCGGATCTCCTGGAGGATGCTTCCGCGGTAGCTGCTCTCTTCATCCTGCAAATCCCGCACCGCCGACAGCAGCATGTTCTGGAGCAGATCTCCCAGCATGCTCTCATCGACAAAACTGACAAAAGCCTGGAACGCCATGCCTTTCAGTCCGCCGAGCTTAACCTCGGCCAGCTTGGCGGCGGCGATGGAGCCGAGCATGGCCCGGGTCTCGGGACGTTCTGCCCAGCCGGATACCTGAGTCAGCGCATAATCCATCGCTTCCCGGTCCTTGCCGTCGCCGATCATCCGGTCCAGCACGGTCTCCGCCGCCTTGTCCAGCTGCGCCTCCTTCAGATAGGCGGCCAGCGCCGCTTGCAGATGCGGCACCGCCTGCTCTGCCGGGAGGCGGCGGACCAGCATCTCCGCCTGGTCCAGCAGCATGCGCCGGCGCTCCCGTCCGGCGAAGAAACGGGTAAGCTGGCGCGATGCCAGCGGCACGAACCGCACGGTCCGCAGCTTCGCCCGGATGCTCTCCTTGTTCAGCAGCTCGTTCTCCATCGCCGAGATCAGCGACTGGATGATTTTGTCCCGATTCTTCAGCAGCAGCGACGTATGCGGAATCTTCAGACCCAGCGGATGCCGGAACAGCGCCGTCACCGCGAACCAGTCCGCCAGGCCGCCGACCAGACCGGCCTCGAAGCCTCCCCGCAGCAGCTCCACTCCTGTATAGTCAGGCAGAAACAGCGTGGCCAGAAAGCCAAGCGCCATGACCGCCAGCGAAATCGTAGCCAGATTCCTGGACTTCATCTCTAACAACCTCCCGCCAATGTCACCTTCCATTCGGATTCTTTCATTGTAGCATGAACCCGCAGCAGGCTCCAAAGGGCGTGCGGCTTGCTCCGGTCTACTCCATCCCCCGCAGCAGCTCCGCCGGCTTCGTCCGCAGGGCAGGAACAGCCGCGATCCAGGCGGCGGCCAGAGTCGTGAGGACGCACAGAGCGATGCCGTAGACCACTCCTCCGGCATCGAGAGCCGCCGGCAGCTTGAACATGAACTTCAGGGCAAGCTCGCTCAGCAGCAGGGCCGCTCCGGTCCCCGCCGACCCGGCGATCAGCGACAGCAGGAGATTCTCCAGCAGAATGGCTCTCAGGTTCTGGGGGTTGGACATGCCCACTGTCTTCAGAATCGCAATTTCTCTTCTGCGGCGCAGGAGATGGATCACCATCTGGTTGCCGATGGTCAGAACCGCCGTAATCAGGGAGAAGAGAGTAACAACCGAGAAGAAGGCGCCGATGACCCGAATCATCGCGTTCAGACTGGCGGAGGCCGTCCCGGAGACGGAATAGGCCATGGCCGAAGCCGGCAGCGCCTCATTCAGCTTCTCCAGCACAGCATTCGTCCGGCCGCCGCCGTCCAGCGCGAACATGACCCGGGAAGGAGCGCCGTACAGGGACAGCGCAGTCCGGTCCACTCTCATGCCCGCCGTCTTCACAAAGCCCGATTGAAAAAAACCGACGACCGTGAAGGATACCGGCTTGTCGCCCAAGAGAACCTCCACCCGGTCGCCCGTCTTGATGCCGAGCAGCCGGTAATCCTCCAGCAGCAGGGCGCTGCTGCGGGAGGAATCCGCGGCATTCAAATCGCGGCCGCCGGAGAGAGAGTAGGCCCTGAACCCGGCAGCCGGGTCAATCCCTTCGATATTCAGCTTGTTGGAAGCAAAAAAGGTACGGCCGGCCGAGAGCTCCCGGAGCCGGGGAACTGCATCCTTTCCGTTAATGGCCCGCAGCATCCCCGATACCTGGATACTCTCGGTCCAATCCCGGATTGAAAGGGAGCGAAAGGCGGCACGCGCCGCTTCGGCATCGGCTGACGAGCTTGTAACGAGCACATTGCCCCGGGCTTCCGCCTCCAGCTGCCGATTGACCGAATGGGTCAGGTTCTCTTCCAGCATCCGGCTGGAGACGGCGGCGCATACGCCGATGCTGAGAACCACCAGCAGCCACCCGTAACGTCTCCGGTCCGCCGACAAGTGATGGAACGGTACATACCAGCGGGAAGGAACCCTCCTTCTCGCCGCTCCGATTCCACGGAGCAGCCCGGAGAACAGCGCAGCGCCCCCTCTCGCCATGAAGGCGGCCAGAGCGAGAAGGCAGCCGATAGCCGCCCCGATTCCGACCAGGCGGATATCGGGCAGACCTGCCGAACCCGGAAGAAGGGTCGGCTGCAAATAGAAGGCCGCAGCCAGAGACAGCGCCGCTCCGATGGCTCCCTTTCTCCGGATTCCCATCCCGCTGGGCGGAAGCGGGAATTCCGCGCCTTCCCGCAGAAGCGGAAGCGGTGAGAGCGGCCTCATGGCTCTCAGCGGGATACGGACCGAAGTCCAGGCGGACAGCATCCCTGCCGCAGCGGTCATCGCCGCCGCCTTCCGGGAGAACTCCCAGGACAGAGGCACGTTCAGCAGGCTTCCCAGCTTGCCGGTCAGCCAGAGACTGGCGGGAACAGCCGCCGCCAGCCCCCCGGCTGTTCCCGCCAGGCCGATGAGCAGACCTTCGGCAAGGAACAGGCCTTCAATGGACCGCAGCGGCATTCCGGTTGCCTTCATGACGGCGATCTCCCGCATTCTTGAACCCAGCGCCTGCTTCATCGTATTCGATATCGCCATGGCGCTGATCGCCAGCGTCAGCAGGCTGAACAGCTGGAGCAGCAGCAGTACCATGCGGACCCGGCTCTTCTCCCGCTCGGCCTGCGCCCCGGTATCCGTAAGGGACGCATTCGGGAACTGCCGCTCCAGAGACGCCCCCTTACCGGCGGCCGACGCCGCCGGACTCCACTTCACCGCCAGCTCGTTGACGCTTCCGGCCGGCGCATTCAGCAGGCGGACGGCCTGCTCCCGGCTGATGTAGGCGGTGCCCAGAATATCGGCGTCGCCATACGATTCCTGCACCTGCCGGACCAGTCCTTTCACTTGGTAGACATGCAGATTTCCGTCGGAACTGCTCGGCAGGCTGACCCGGTCGCCCGCCTTGACCCGCAGGCGGCCGGCAGCTTCGTCCGTAAGAAGAATTTCGTTCGCTTTCAGGCTGCGGATACCGGGATACCGCTCCGCTCCGTACAGCGGATACCGGCCGGGATCGATGCCTTTCAGAATTATGCTGGTTGTTCTCTTCTCCGACCGAATCATGCTTTGTCCGACATAGGAGGCCGCGATGGACGCGCCCCTGTCCGTCTGCCGGACCCGGCGGCTGGCCTCGCCCAGCTGCAGAGGCTCCAGATAGGACTCGACCCGGATGTCGCCGCCGAGCATCAGGCGGGCCGAACTTTCGATCGAGCGCGGAGCCAATTCGGACACCAGGAGCATGCAGAAGAGACTCGCGCTTCCGATGACCAGAGCCAGAACCGTGAACCCGGTTCTGAATCTGCTGCGCCACAAACTTCGGATTGCAGAACGGATAGCGATCATTCCCTCACCGCCCTTCAACCGGCCGCCGCTGATCCGCTTCGACCTCGCCGTCCCGAATGCGGATAACCCGGTCCGAGAGGGCGGCCACCTCGGGATCATGGGTGGCAATGATGAACGTCATGTTCAAGGTCTCCTTCAGGCGCAGCATAAGGCGGAGCACATTCAGGCCGGATGCGCGGTCCAGATTTCCGGTCGGTTCATCGGCGAGAACCAGAGCAGGACGGTTAATCAGAGCTCGCGCGACCGCCACGCGCTGCTGCTGGCCTCCCGACAACTGATGCGGAAGATGCTTGAGGCGGCCGGCCATCCCTACAAGCTCCAGCAGCTCTTCAGCCCGGCGGCGCATTTCATTGCGCCGGACACCCCGCATGCCAAGCATAGGCAGCATGACATTCTCCAGCGCGGTCATGGTCGGAATCAGGTGAAAAGACTGGAAGACAAATCCGATTCGGCGCGCCCGGAATTCCGCCAGCTTCCCCTCCGCAAGTTCGGAGACCGCCTCGCCCTCGAGCATAATCCGTCCTCCGCTCGGCTTCTCCAGCGTTCCCAGAAGACTCAGCAGCGTCGACTTGCCGCTTCCGCTCGGACCCATCAGACTCACCATTTCCCCTCGGCTGAACTTGAGGGTCATCGGTTTCAATACCGGCACCGGCCCCGCTTCGGAGGCGTACTCCTTGTGAAGATTTTCGATGAATAGAACCGGAGATGTCGCTGCCACCTGAACGTCCCTTCTCTCTCCCATAATATACCTTTCAGACTGTAGGACGACGGTCCTCCGGCCATCCCTGCAATTTCTTCCGGCTTTTAAGGGGATGCGCCTCTTGACTTTCTTAATTAATTTCATTAAATTGGAATTATAATGATGTTCTATAATTATAGAACAAATAATTAGTTCTAATTTTATTAAAGGATGGTTGATGATAATGGACTATCGGGTGGAAGTCGATTTTGCCCCTATGTATGAGTGCCTGTCCAGTACGATTGCGTTCTTCCACAAGCAGAATCACACCAGCATGGACAGCGGGAAGGAATGGGTGCGCCGGGTCCAGGCCGACTTCGCTCCGTCGCTGCTCCAGCGAATGAATGAGGTTGTGAAGGTAACTGAAGATTTCGCGCTGTCGCCGTTTATCTGGCGCTGTCCGGGCGAACGCACCGTCTCTTCATTCCTGGACTGGTTCGACGGACTGTCTTCCGGTGATCTGTATGAGCTGACGGCTTCTTTCGGCTCTCCCGTCCCTCCCAACCTGACCGAGATGCGCGACCGGGCCTCCGACATGCTGCGGGAATGGGACAACGGCTACTTCCGAAGCATCGACCCGGCCATTCTGCAAGGCCTTGAGCAGGAGGCAGAGGCGCGGAGGGCTCTTGTAGAACAGGCGGCTCCTCTGGAGGCGGTCGAAGACGCGACCCAGGGAATGCGGTTCTATTCCACCGGCCGGATGAAGCTCGTCGTGCTGACGCCCCAGTATCATACCCGGCCGCTGGTGACAAGCGCGATATACGACGAATACGCATTCATCAACTATTCCTGCGATGTTCTGCCCCCCGCCAACGGGCGGCCCGAAGCCCCGCTGCTGCGGCTGACCCGGGCGCTGTCCGACGAGACCCGGCTGTATATTCTCCGTCTGCTGTCCGGCAGGCAGCTGAGCTTCACGGAGATCGTCAAGGAAGTCGGCCTCTCCAAAAGCACAATTCACTACCATTTGATCGCCCTGCGCGCCGCCGGGCTGATTATCGTTCATTCCGGCGAGAAAGCCTCCGCTTCCTACAGCCTGCGGCCGGAAGCGCTGAAAGTTCTCACCGAGCGGATCGGCGCCTACCTGAAGCCTTAACACCCCAAGGAGGGACCCCTATGCGCACACGCAGTTATTACGGTCTGCTGGCCACCGTCTCGCTCAGCACCTTCGGCGATGCCTTTGGCCTGCTGGCTATGGAATGGCTGGTCTATGATCTGACCGGCTCCAAGCTGGCCATGGGCGCGCTGGCGCTGAGCTCCGGCATCCCCGAGCTGCTGGTTCGCCTTGTCGGCTCGCCGCTCTCCGACCGGCTGCACCGCGTCCGGCTGATGGCCGGTCTCTCGGCCATCCGGCTGCTGGCCGTCCTGCTGCCGCTCGCGATGGGCCTGGCCGGCGAGCTGCGGCTGTGGCATCTCTTCGCCGCGGCCGCTCTGAGCGGCGTCTGCTCCGCCCTGTTCCTGCCGTCGGCGATGGCCTCCATTCCCGGGCTTGCGCCAAGCGGCGGGCTGGTCCGCGCCTTCGCCCTCGCCGACGGCCTGAAGGGCATGGCGGCCTTGCTGGGTCCGGCGGCGGCAGGGCTCGTTACGGCGGCTGGCGGCGCGCTCCCCGCGCTCGGGGCCAACGCCGTCTGCTGCGCGGCCGCCATCGCCGCGCTGCTGGCCATCACGGGAACGGAGCGCCCGGCCGCTTCGGGCGCCGTCTTTTCCATCAAGCTGTATCTTCATGAAATCGGCGAAGGATTCGCCTTCTACCTCCGGACGCCGGCCATGCTGACCATTATGCTCATGGCTGCCGTCAGCAACCTGAGTTCCGGCGCCATCTGGACGATGATGGTTCCTTACGTCCGGGAAGTGCTGCACCAGGACGCGGGCGCCGTCGGCACGCTGTCCACCGCTTCGGCGTTCGGGTATCTCGCCGGGCTTGGTCTCGTCTCCTGGATGGGAGACGTGTCGCACCGGCGGCTGACCATGCTTGGCAGCCTAGCCGGAATCGGGGTCATCAACATGCTGTGGAGCCAGCTCCCCTTCTATCCCGCCGCCCTCTTCGCCGCCGGCGCCGCCGGGTTTCTGAGCCCGTTCTTCAGCTCGCTGAGCTCCTCGCTGCACGGCCGCCTGGTACCCGCCTCGCTCCAGGGCCGGGTGAACTCCATCCGCTTCCTCATCGGCGGCGCACTTCAGCCGGTCGGCGCGGTTGCAGGCGGCGCCTTCGCTGAACTCTGGGGCGTGCCCGCCCTGTTCCTCGCCGCCGGACTGCTTCCCGTCCTCTTCTGTGCGGCTGCGCTGCTGCTGCCCGGACTGAAGACGCTGGACGGCAGGCTGCCGGCGGCGTCCTAGACGGCGAGGAGGCGCCGTTCCGTTCCCCGGGTTCTGCCGCACCGCCTGGGCATCCCCAAGCCAACAAGCCGCCCGCGTCCGGACGACGCGAGCGGCTTGCTCAAGTTAGAATGACGGGTCGATTCGATTCAAGCTTCAATCGGGACGCACAGCTCGCAAAGGCCGTTCTGCAGCAGCCCGCCCTCATACCGTTCCACAATCGGACCGGCCGCAGGTCTCCATCCCCCGGCGGCCACAGCCCCGGCGATCTCGCTCCAGGCCCGCGCCACTTCTTCGGCCGTGTGGCCGATCCGGCAGACCGCATACGTTCCTCCCGGCCAGAACCCTTCGGTTACAGAACCGTCCAGCTCCTGCTCCGCACCCACCAAGAGGCAGACGTCATAGCGGCACTCCGCAGGCGGCGTTGACGCCGGGTCATCCTGCGCAATGCCCAGAATCACCGCCCGTTCATCCAGAAGATTCCGTTCTTCGGCCCAGCGCTTCAGCTTCTCCATCCATTCTCGGGCCGCGGGCCCGTAAGCCCCCGTCCGGCGCATATAGGCGATCCGGCAGGGAGAATAAGTTACAAGGGTCAGATTCACTTCTCGTTCTCATCCTTTCGCTCGTACAGGTATTGCCGCGGCTCCTTGAATCTAACAGAGTATAAAATGAAATGCACCTTTTTTCTCCGCTACTCCTTCTTCCGGCTGTAATCCTTCCGCTTGTGAAAAGACAGCGACCGGCAGCGCTTCGCCAGCGCCTTCCGCCGCTCCGGCGGCAAGGCTTCCGGCGATGTGTTCAGACTGCGGTTGCGGGCCGGACGGAGGATCATGCCGGACCGGTCCGTCCGGTACATATAATTGCCGTAGGTCTCGAATTCGGAAAAGGCGAACGGACGCTTCCGGTCCATGCTCTTGAGGACCGCCCGGTACCACGGCAGGCCGTGCCTCGCCTCGATCTCCCGCTTCATCCGGGCCAGCGCCGCCCGCTCGAACAGCATGTAATGGGTGACAAAGGAGACCCGGGCCGGACGCGGATGGCCCATCAGCCGGCGGTAGGTGCGAAAATATTCCGGCTGGCTCCAGTTCCGGGTGTAGAAGACGGTCTTCCCGTCCTTGCGGAAGCGATGCGGCGCGATCAGTACCGTGTCGGCGTCAATCACCAGAAAATAATCGGCGGTGCAGATCCGGTCGCCGCCCAGCTTCAGCAACTGCTGGAACAGCCAACCCGACCGTTCCCAGGTCTGCGAGCGGTAGACCACACCCTTCTTGGTCAGCGGCAGCACCGTGTTCTCGTCCACAAACGTGCAGCCTTTGCGGCGGCAGAACGCCAGCAGGCGGGGCTTTCTCGGGGCCACAATTAAGATGCGCCCGATTGAATGCTTCACCTGGGCCCGCACCCCGTCCACCACGGCCCCGAGCGTGGATAAATCCTTCTCGATGGCCGGAATCAACACATCTATGCGCAAAGTAGGTCATCTCCCGTTATCCGTTTCCCACAGCTTATGACAGGGAACGGCAAAAGGGCCGGGCGGCGCAAGCGCAGCAGCGGGTTCCGTCTGCCTTGAAGGATCGCGGCCAAGCCGAAGAAGGCCGCCCGGGAGCCGGACGACCTATCTTCCATTTTTTACCTTCCCGTTCTTACGTCCACGCCCACAGGAAACCGTCGCGGTCCCAGGCGATCCGGCCGCGATGCAGCTTCCGGAACGCCTTCTTGACTTCCTTGTCCAGCGAGAGGTTGCCGTTCTCGCCGACAAAGACAAACGACTCGCCGTAATGCGAGCGGACCAGCGCAATGGCATCCTCCTGGCGCAGGGCGCCGGTGAAGCGAATCTCTTCGACCATCCATTCTGCGATATCCTGCGCGGAAGCTTCGCCGCCATCGGCCGGCTTCGGCTGGACGTTCGGGCGGTAGGAGCGCTGCTCCGCCGCCGGGGCCGACTGTGTCGGTCTCTCTTCCTTGGAATCCATAGCTACCTTCTTTCCGGGCCCGTCCTGTCTTGCCGCCGCCGGGCGCACCGTTCTTATCTTACCAGATCGGCCGCCCAGTACAACAGCACGCAGACCGCGCCGGTCGCCAGCAGGGCAACCAGGGCATTGCCCATTCCCAGGGCAGACCCGGAGCGCACCCGCTCCCCGATCCGCGCCTTGCGGGACCCGAACTCTAGGCTGCCGTCCTCTTCTTGCCATTCCTGCGGAAGCATGGAAGATCCTCTCTTTCCCCGCGAGCGCCGCCGCGTTCAAGGCGGCGGCGCTTCGCGGCAGGGTAAACCTCTGCATCCAATATTTTACCAGAAGTTTACCAGCCTTCCATCGGTCTTTCGTCCTTATCGGGGAAGTTCTACTTCCGTCCCCCGCCGATAACTCCGTACCGGTACAGCACCTTGCGGCCGAACAGGCCGAGGAGACGGTCCGTCGTGAATCCCATAAATCCGAGGCAGAACAAGCCGACAAAGATCCAGTCTGTCCTGAAGAACAGCCGCGAGTTCCAGATGAGATAGCCGACGCCCTCATTGGAGGCAATCATTTCCGCGCCGATAATGGCCATATAGGAGGTCCCCATCGCCAGCCGGACACCGGTGAAGATATATGGCGCTGTGGCCGGAACGATAACGTGCAGCAGAATTTGCCATTCACTTGCCCCCATGCTGCGTGCCGAACGCAGCTTATCCTCTTCTACGGCCAGCACGCCGGTAAAGGTGTTCAGCACCACGATAAAGAAGGTCGCATACAGGATAAGCGCAATCTTCGACTGCTCGCCGATGCCGAACCAGACCAGGAACAATGTGATGAAGGCAATGGGCGGGATGAAGCGGATGAAATTCAGCAGCGGTTCGGCGAACAGCCGGATGACCCGGACCTTGCCGATGATCAGGCCTGCCGGGATCGCCAGCAGGCTGCCGAGGCTCCAACCGGCCAGCACGCGGAAGAAGCTGATTCCGATGTACTGTCCAAGCGTCCCGTCCAGCAGCAGCTCCCGCCCGCCTTTCAGCGTCGCCCAGGGTCCGGGAATGACATCCGGTCCGTAAGCCCAGGCGCCGAGCTGCCAGACCAGCAGCGAGCCGAGCCACAGAAGAACGAGCGAGACTCCTTTGGTCTCCAGCCATTTCATAGGCGGTCTACCTCTCCTTCCTCTTCCTCAAAATGTCCCTGAATCGCGTTGTACAGCTCCCCGAAGCCCGGGGCCGCAACATCGCGCGGATAAGGCAGCGGGTTGTCGTAGATATGAGCGATGTTCGACGAAGGCCCCCGGGACATAATTCCGATCCGCTGGCCCAGAAGCAGCGCTTCCTGAATATCGTGGGTGACGAAGATCACCGTCTTGTTCGTCTCCCGCCAGATGCGCACGAGCTCCTTCTGCATCGTGCGCCGGGTCATGGCGTCGAGCGCCCCGAACGGTTCATCCATCAGCAGAATCGCAGGGTCGCCGGCCAGCACGCGGGCAAGCTGGACCCGCTGCTTCATCCCTCCCGACAGCTCCTTCGGGAACTTGCCGCCATGCCCCGCCAGACCGACAAGCCCGAGATAGCGGTCCGACACCTCCCGGCGCTCAGCCTTGCGCATTCCTCCCATTCGGAGCCCGAACTCCACGTTCCCGCGCACCGTCAGCCAGGGAAAAAGCGAGGAATCCGCCTGCTGGAACACCACCGCCCGGTCCCGGCCCGGCCGCTGCACCTCGGCGTCGCCCACCGTCAGCTTACCGCCGGATTTGGCGACAAATCCGGCAATCATGTTCAGCAGCGTAGACTTGCCGCAGCCGCTCGGGCCGAGCAGGATGAAGAACTCTCCGCTCCGGACGACCAGGTTCACATCCTTGATAATATAATGCAGGTCTCCGGGCGAGGCAGACCCGTAGGTTTTGCGCAGCCCTTCAATCTGAATAGTATGAAGGCCCTCGTCCTGCGCTCGCTTCAG
Source organism: Paenibacillus glufosinatiresistens (assembly GCF_031470375.1). Taxonomy (NCBI): domain Bacteria; kingdom Bacillati; phylum Bacillota; class Bacilli; order Caryophanales; family Paenibacillaceae; genus Paenibacillus; species Paenibacillus glufosinatiresistens. The sequence goes on along the minus strand of NZ_JAVFHT010000004.1, from coordinate 9,164 downwards.
GGATGACATCACGGCATTCCTCCCGATCAATAATAATGGTAATGCCTAATTGCCGCTTCCGTACGTAACGGATTCGGGCAGCGCCTGCTTCAGCGGCTCCAGGCCGAGCTTCGTCTTCAAATCAAAATCCTGCCGGATAATCTTGGACTGAACCATATATTCCTTTTGGTTCTCCAGGCTGTCGTAGGCCGCCTGCGTGAAGCCGATATTCCACGGATTGTTCGGCAGGTCCTTCAGCGTCGCTTCCTTCGGCTGTTTGACTTCCCGGTACATCAGGTCTGCCGTCTCGTCCGGATGGGCCTGCGAATACGCCGCCGCTTCGTCAACCGCCTTGAGGAACCCGGCCACCGCTTCCGGCTGCTTCTCAATCAGCTCGTTGCCGGCCACCAGGCCCGTTCCGAGCCGCACGCTCGTCTTGGACATGTCGCCCAGCTCATGCACGCTGTCCAGCGCAACCAGTTTGTCAATCAGCGCCGAGCCCGTGAACCAGGCGGCATCGACCTCGCCCTGCTTGAGAGCGATGAACGCCTCATCGAATGCGCCCTGTCCCACCAACTCCGCATCCTTCACGTTCAGGCCGTTCTCCTTAAAATAGACATCCCACAAATACGGCAGGAACGTGCCGCGCATGAAGCTGAGCTTCTTGCCCTTGAGGTCGGCCGCGCTTTGAATATCATTGCGGACATAGAGCTTCCAGACCGAAGCCGCCTGGTCGGTCGCCTGTCCCGCCGAGGCGATAATGCTGTACTCTCCCTTGGAGACGGCGTTCAGCAGCGGGAAATCAGCGCCATATGCTATATCCACCTGTTTGATGAACAAGGCATTCACCCCCTCCGCCGGCGTGCCGAAGTTGACGATGGTCGCGTCGATCCCGTTGTTCTTGAAAAAGCCCTTGGCCTTCGCCACCTTGAACACCGGATTGGTGTTCGTGTCGGCGATGTTCAGCTTCACGAGCGCCTTCTTCGACGCCGCTCCGCTGCCGGACGCTGCGGCATTGCCGCTGTTCCCGCAGCCGGAGAGCGCCGGCAGCAGCGCAAGCAGCAGGAGAAGCGCTGCTGCGCGAGGAAGACGAGCCGGGGTTGACGGATATTTTCTGGACATGAGAATCCCACCTTTAGCTTATGGATAAGTAATTCCGGTACTTGCCCGGCAGCCAGCCCTTAGCGCCCCTTGCGTTCCGACTCCTCCGAGAAGGCGACGCAGGCGGCGCCCTCTGTGAACGGCAGGGTCAGCGCCACCTCCGCGACGGAATCCGTTCCCTTCGGAGCAGCGTCCGGCACGCGGAAGTTCGCGGCGTCGATCGGCTCGATCGCCGTCTCGGCCGGCGTTCCCGCCTGCGGCACCCATTCATAAGGCACCCGGTAGGACCGGTAGACCATGTTCGTGTTCCTCTTGTCGGTATAAGGCGAAATATATTCCCAGACGAGCTCATACTCCGGCGTCACCTCGAACAGCCGGCCGTTCGATCCTTCCGTAATGAGGGTGTTGCCGTTCGGCAGCCGCTGGGCCGAGCTGATGTACGGGCTGTAGAACTTGTAAGAGTCGGTCGGGACGGAGAAGCCGGCCTCGGCCGCCGTGTATTCCCAGACGACTTCAAGCGTCGCGGGATTGATCTCCAGCACGCGGGAGTGGTCGCGGATGGCGTTTTTTTGCCCGAATGGAGAAGCCGGGTTCGGCAGACCGTACCCGCCCCAGCCGCCGTTGTCGAATACGAGCAGATTGCCCTCGCCCGGCAGGCCGCGCGGAATGATGTGGGCATGGTGCTGGCCGATGATCCAGCCGATATGCTTCACTTCCGGCAGCGAATAGTCCGGACCCAGACGCCAGACAATTCCGCCCGTCTTACGGTCGGTGATCGCTATAATATTGGCTTCGCGCGCGTCCCAGATAATGTTGTCCGGGTGGAAGCGCTCGTCGCCCGCGTCGTAGAAGCGGTTCGGGCCCACATAGGAAGCCGAATTGATATGCAGCCAGTCGCCTACGCCGCCGCCGAGATGGCCGAAGGACCGGGTGTTGGGGTCGCGGAACAGGACGTTCTTCGCCGCCTCGTCGAAGCCTAGCTCGTCGAAATGATCGCTCGGCTTCCACTGCCAGAGAATGTTCCCTTCCCAGTCCACCTCCAGAATAATGTCGTCCAGCAGCTCCTTGTCGGAGATGGCCGGGTTCTTCAGATTGGTATGGCTCAGAATCAGCGTTCTGCCGCCGTCCGTGCGCGGTTCCTGACCCGGCGCATAGTAGCCGACCGGACTGCCCTCGCGCTGGTAGTCGTGGTGCTGGCGGGCGTACCACAGCGGCTCGAAGCCGGGGTCCGCAATATGCTCGAAGCCGTTGTACTTCCAGACAATGTTGCCGTCCCAATCCACCTGCACCAGATCGACGTTGTCCTGAATTCCGAATTTCGGGTCCCGGCGTCCGGTGCTGCCGAGCACATAGCCGCCGGGAAAAATCTTCGCCGGGAAGCCGATCAGCCCTTTCCACAGCCGCACCTCGCGGCCGTTCATGTCAATCAGCACGACGCCCTCGTTGCCGGCCTGGTAGACCGTGTAGCCGCTCCAGGCCTTCTGCGGATTATAGACGGTGGCTCCCGTCGGATATACAGTTGGATAACCCATGATCTCTGTCCCCTTTGGTATGAAATGGTAACCATTGAACGAAGCTCAGTAACCGAGATAGCGGCTCCGGGCCGCACGCGGCCGCTTCTGCCCGGGAACCGGAACCGGCGCCTCGGCGTTCTGCCGGGCCAGCTCCATAATGGCGGCGGAGAAGCCGTCCAGCCGGTCCGTAATCCGGCGGAACCCCCGGCCCAGAAGGGCCAGCTCTTCTTCCGTGAAATCCCCGAACAGAAGCGAAATACACGCTTCCCCCACATTCCGGTTGCGCTCCATCATGCGGCGTCCCGCCGGTGTAATGTCCAGCAGCACCGTTCTCCGGTCATCCTCCTTGCGCCGGCGCGCTGCGAACCCCGCGGCATCCAGCTTGTCGCACAGCGCCGTGATGGCGCCGGAGGTGAAATCAAGCCGGTCTGCCAGATCGCCCAGCCGCTGCTCGCCCTCCCGGATAATCAGATTCAGGATCATCAGGCCGGGCAGCGTTACGCCATCTACCGAGACCCGGTCCCGTTCCTTCACGAAACGCCTCACCATCCGCCGGAACAGGAAATCCGCTTCCTCCAGTCCTTCCAATCTGCGGTTCTCATCCATTGCCGCCCCTCCTTTCTTGGTGTTCTCCATACCGCCGGCATGCACAAAAAAGACTCTTCGGCGCACCCCTGGCAGGGAAGCGTTCGAAGAGCCTTTGGCGGTCCAATCAGCTCTATATTCGGCTTGCGGCTTACGGTATCAGCTTCATTCTTCAGTGTTCATTTAATGAGCAGTGAAGATTATCCCCATCATAAACCCATAAAACCTACCCGTCAAGTATGAATTTAAAGCTTCCCCTTCTCTCCGCTGCCGCCGTGTCCGCTTCGCAGCAGTTCGAATAGGCATGCAAATAGATCATTCCCGGTCCGCATCCGGGAACCGGGCAAGAGGAAGAGGGAGGTCCATGAACAGAGTTCCAGGGACGGGAAAGGAGGCGCGTGGCTTGAAGCGCCGCTCCGGGAAGAAAGGCGCGGCGCGCTCCGGGAGGGGCGCGGCGGACCGGCCGAAGAACCCGGCGCGGGCGGACCGGCATAGAGAAGCGCGGCGGCGCACGGTGCCGGCACGGCGCACCTCTGCATCCGCAGGTAGACGCCGGGGCGGCAGGAGAGCCGGACTCTTGAAGGCCAGAGCGGAGTACTATGTCGCTGCCGCAGGAGAAGGACAGCGCCTCTATACCGCACGCGACGGCAACGGCGTTCCGCTCCGCTCCCCCTCCCGGATTACCCTGGCCCGCTTGTACGTTAACGGCATTCTTCAGCCGCCGGACCGCTACCGGCTCCGCCGGGGCCGGCTGATTCTGCTGTCTGCGAATACCCCCGCCGCCGGAGCGCCGATCGTGCTCGAGATGGTCGCACTGCGGCTGCCGCGCTCCGGCCTGGCTGCTCTTCCGCCTGTCCGCCCTTGCATCATACAGGCTAATCCCGTGAACAAGCCGTTCTCTTCTTCATATGCTGAATTATCTGACAAGAAGGGAGTGGAAAGACCCATGCCTCCATCTCTGATCAAGTCCTTCATGGCTGCTTCGAGCGTCGTCGCCGGCACCGTCACGACCACCACGACGACCAGCGTCGTCGATACGACGCTTCGTTTCGATACGGTGGTTACCGGAGAAATGATTGATACGGTCGGCGGGAATACGATTATTCCCGCCGCCAGCTTCCGGACCTACACCGGCGATGCCTTGACGACAACCCTGCCCGTAGTAAATCCGGGCGGCTACTACAACGTCTACGTCAACGGCATTCTTCAGGAAGGCGCCCTCTCCTCGCTGACGCCGACCGGACTGACCATCGCCTCCGATGCCATCCTTCCCGGAACTCCGGTCAACCTGGAGATCCATGACTATACCAGCACCTCTTCGGCCTCCAGCTCGGTTCCGTCCCTGACCGTAAGCACGACGATCGCTACCTGATTGTTCGGTCCGCACAGTAAGGCCTGCATTCTCCGGAAGAGGAGGAAGCGGGCCTTATTTTTTAAGGTTAGCATAAGCTTCGTCTGTTACCATGAACATAATCGGTTGGAACCCGGCTTGGTCCATGGACGTAACTTAACCAGGAAAGAGGGATGCAGAATGTACATCAAACGAGTGATGATTGTAGGCACGATGATGGTTGCCATGACGTTCGGAGGGAACCTCGGCGGAGCGGCCGCCGACAGTGCCAGCCCTGTGGCCAAGATTGCCTCGGGAGCGCCGCTTGCCCCGGCGGGCGACGGCAGCGTGACCTCGCTGCTCCGGTTGTCCTCCAAAGAAGAATTGTACGAGGCCCTGTATGACGGCCGCTCGCTGGCCGACATTGCAGACAGCACCGGCGCCAGCATCGGCCCGGTTATCGACCTGCAGGTCGCGCAGCTTGCCGGGCAACTGAAACAGCGGCTGGACAGCGGCTCCATCAGTGAGCGCCAGTATCGGGACCATCTTGCCGAGCTGCGGTCCGTTTTGACCGAGAGCGCCCTGCGCAGCTACTAGGCCGGGCCACGGCCGATCGTCTCTATCTATCTGGACCGCCCGGCCCTAGAGAGTCCGAAGTGCGGCCGCTAGGTCAGCGGCCGACGCTTGAACACAGCCAGCGCCGCGGCCAGCAGCAGCGCCGCCCCGACGCCTGCCGTAACCGCCGCTCCCGTCAGCTCCGAGGCTGCGGCCTCCCCGCGCAGCAGCGGCATGCTCAAGGCGGCAAGGTTCAGCGGATTATATGTCTGCGCCTGCGGAATCAGCTTCGCGACCAGAAGCAGCGCCAGCCCTCCGCCGGCAATCAGCAGCGTCCCGTACGCGCTCTTCACCCATACGCCCGCGAACACGAGCAGCGCCAGAAGGAAGAGCCCCAGCAGCCACAGGCCAAGAACGGCCGGGCCCAGCGAGGATATGCCGGTGCCTGGGAACAGAAAGGCTGTGTACCCGTATGTCACTGCAAAAGCCAGACCGTAGCTGACCGTCCAGAGCAGGGACATGACCAGATACTTGGTCAGAATCACCGTCGCCCGCGGCAGTCCCTTGGCCAGCAGAACGAGCAGTGTTCCTTTGGCCGTCTCTCCGCTCACTCCCCCGCTGAACAGGATTACGGTCACGAACAGTCCCATCTGGGAGATGTTCTTGAAGAACTGGGCCCAGGAATCCACAGCTGCCGGCTCCGGCAGTGTGATGCGAATGCCATTGCTCTCCATTCCGGACAGCAGATCGGGCAGCAGCTTGGCGCTTAAGGGACTGAGGATGCCGAGAATCAGGAAGACGGTCAGCAGAATCAGCAATTTATAGGTGCGCACACTTTCCAGCCATTCCTTGCGGAACCATGCCCGATAGCCTTGTATGACCTGCCTCTTCATTGCACCGCCTCCAGAAACAGACTTTCGAGCGAAGGCTCCAGACGTTCCAGCTTCACCGGCGCCCACTGCCGCTTCGAGAGCAGGTCGATCAGGAGCTGCCCGCCGGATTCGGCGGGCAGCTTCACCGTTACGGCGCTTCCGCTCCGCTCCGCCTGAGCCCCGGCGCTGCGGAGTTCTTCGCATGCCGCCAGCGCCTCCGCCGTCCCGTCATCCGCGAACTCCACCCGGTATCCATCCTGCGTTCCGCGTCTCCGAATATCGCCAAGCGCCCCCTCCAGCACAATCCGGCCCTGATGCAGCACCGCGACCCGGTCGCAGATGCGTTCCACATCCGAGAGAATATGCGTGGACAGCAGCACCGTGGTGCTGCCCCGGGCGGCCGAGAGCAGACCGAGAATGTCTTTGCGGCCGATGGGGTCCAGCGCCGAGGTCGGCTCGTCGCAGATCAGCAGCCGCGGCTCGTTCAGCAGCGCCTGGGCAATTCCGAGCCGCTGCTTCATGCCCCGGGAGAAGCCGCCGATCCTGCGGCGTCTGGCTTCCCACAGGCCGGCCGCCTGCAGCAGCTCCTCGCTGCGGGCGCGCAGCCGGTCCGGCCGCATGCCCGTAATCTCGCCGCAGAGCCGGAGATACTCCAGCGGGCGCATGTAGGCGTAGAATTCGGGCACATCCGGCAGATAGCCGATATGCCGGTTGGCGGCGGTCTCGCCGTAGACCGCCCGTTCTCCGCATACGGAGATGGTGCCGGAGTCCGGCTTGAGCAGGCCGAGCACCATCCTCATGGTTGTGGTTTTGCCCGCCCCGTTCTGCCCCATCAGTCCGAACACGGCGTGTTCGGGGACCGAGAGATTCAGGCCGTCGATCACCGGGTGATCGCCGAAGCTTTTGCAGAGCTGGTCAATCTCCAGAACGTTCACTTTTCCTCCCCCCTCCCGAAGACAAAATAGACCACCGGACCGATAATCTGCAGCAGCAGCACGACCGGTATCCACACCGCCCGGCTGCCGAAGCGGTAGCGGGGATGGCGCAGCACATGCGTAAGTGCCGTCAGGGCGAGGACCAGCTCCAGCACAATCAGGGGAACCAGAAACCGCCAATATTCCTGAAACGTCTCCATTAGGATTCCTCCCCTGCCAGCTGCTTCAGTCTGCCGATAAGGGCCTGGAATTGCGGGTCTCCGGCAAGCGCCGCGAATCCCGGATTGCCCGCCACCGCCTCCAGCATGCTGCGGCGCACCGTCTGTTCATCGCGGGGAAGAGCCGTTCCCAGCTCATTCTCCTCCAGCCACGCGTCCAGCTTGTCGAAGAACTCATCCCCGTGCAGACGCATCGGATAGATGTCCGAAGTGACCAGGTCCGCATAATCCCGAAGCATCGCCACTGCCTCTCCGGTCCGGTTCTGCAGCACATAGCCCTGGGCTGCGGCCAGATAGATGCCCATGTAGACGGCCGGGTGCAGGCGTCCGAGATCGAAGGCCTCCCCGACCGCCAGGGCGCGGCGGAGCGTCTCGTCGTACCGGTCCGGCGCATCGGCGCACAGCATCAGATAGGCCGGCAGGAAGTTGAACATCATCACCAGATTCTGATACATGCCGACCTGAAGGACGGATTTGGCCTCCTCCCTTCTCCCTGTCGACTGATACGCCATCGCAAGGAGCGACTCCGGCGGCATCGCCGGAGCGAGAGAGCCCTCCAGCAGTACCAGCGCAGATTCGGGATCGCCGAGCGTAATCCGGCAGAGCGCCTCCATATACAGGGCCTGCTTGGCAAGCAGCGCATCCTGGCTCTCCGTCCGGACCCGGACGAACAGCTCCTCCGCCTCCCGGATGACCTGATCTGCCGCCTCTTTGTCCCCTGCCAGCATACTGTGGTTCACCAGCAGCACGCCCATCTGCTGCAGCAGCGGGAAGCAGGAGTAATACTTGCGGATGATCTCCCGGCAGCGCCGGGCGACCTCTTCAAACGGACAGCAGGCAAAATCCTTCGACAGCTGCACATACAGCTTGCGGATGTCGGCTGCCGCCATTTGGGGCTGATAGTCCAGCAGCTCGTCGATGCTGATATTGAAATAAGCGGCCAACTGCGGGAGGAACGTAATATCCGGGTAGCTCTGCCCGATCTCCCACTTCGACACGGACGCCTTGGATACGCCGATGTACGCGGCCAGCTCCTCCTGGGTGATGCCTTTTTCCTTGCGTTTGCGGACCAGCACCCGGGCCAAATTGATTTCTTTCATGCCAATCACCTCTGCTCTAGTTGTACCGCAGAACCGGGAGAGTCCACAATGGATTTAAAGTTGAATTTGGTTGATAAAATCAACCGCAGGGAAACTCTCATTCCCAGCGATAGACCCTCTGTCTGTATCCTGCATCCCAGACCGTCTCATCCCCCTCCACCCTGATCGCAAGCTCCTTGCCGGGCGGAAGGAGGATCGAGGCCATTTCCGGCTCATGCTGTCCGGCCTCTGCCGAGAGCCCCACCGGAAATTTTTTAACGAATTCCCGTCTATAAGTAGAGGGCAAAGTGGCTAGCCTTCACGTTACCTTACCTGTATATGTCAACTGGCACGTTACCAGATTGTTCTCTCACAATAACCATCGCTCTATATTGACGTTAGTTGCGGACTAAAATGATAGTTGACTGCTTTATATCCCACACACTATAAAAGTCGGGCTATGTATCTGAATAGTTGCGATTATTCTTTCTCGTCCTCCCTATCGTGTCGGTAATGCTATTTGTTGCGGATTTATTTGCATTTGCTCTTTATTTCAGAAAAACGGGAGAAAACGAAGATAAGAAAATTCCGACTATATACGATGGTTAACTGATGATTTTGGGGTACAAACGAGGTCAGAAGATAACTGAAAAGGGGTATAAAATTCAAGCTAACTGAAAGAAACTGTGGGGGTTTTGAGAATATCTCCTACGGGGGATAGTGGACGTTAAGTTCAGCATGTCTTAGCAGCCGGATTCATTCGGTACTGGGTGAGGGTAAAAGAAAGACCTTGAGGATTGCATGGTCAAGACCCCATTTAGTGGACATTGAAAAAAACACCTAGGCTCCAAGCTGGCGTCGGTACTCTACTGGCGTCAGTTTGTTTAATTTACGCTGTGGTCGTCTTCGGTTGTAAAACCGTATGTATTTCTCGATTCTTCTTTGTGCCTCAGCCATTTTTCGGATATCATAAGGATAGAGTCCTTCCGTTTTGAG